>NZ_JAIBNX010000064.1:10475-38970 GCF_026130045.1 Micromonospora sp. CPCC 205371 | reverse complement strand
CGGCCCGCGTCGATCAAGGGCAAATGCACGTGGTTTCGCGATCAAATTGCGTGTATTTGCCCTTGATCGATCGACTTGCCCTTGATCGGTGAGCGGCCCAGCACAGGCCGCGGCGTCCGTGGCGAAGGGGCCAAGTCGGGGCCGGCGGGCCGCACGGGCGGCCGGGCGGGGCATGGCGGGGGCGCTCTGGGGCGGGCCGGGCTGACTGTGGTAGGGCCTGGGGGTCGGCTGGGGATGGGGCTCGCCGAGCAGGCCAAGGGCTAGCGGCGGGTGGCGGTCGCTGGGTGGCGGAGTGGGAGGCGCTGGCGGACGGGGGCGATCTCGTGGTGGTGCTGCGGCTCGGCGTATCTCGTGAGGCCGATCACCGCACCTAGCGTGACCAGGAACCCGAGCGCGGCCAGCCACTCACGCCCCGGCCGGGCGCGGCCCCCGAGCGGGAGCGGCCCGATCACCGCCGCGGGCGCGCCCCCGCCCGCGCCCAGGGCGGCGACCTCCGCTGTCGTGGAGCCGCGCTGCATCGCGAGCCCTAGCAGTAGCTGGCCGACCAGCGAGTGTGCGATGAGCAGGTACAGCAGCGGGTCGCGCACGAACTGGTCGAAGGACTGGGCGGCGGCGAGTGGGCGGGCGGCCACGGCGGCGGCCGAGAATGCCAGGCCGGCGAGCGCACCGAGCGCCACCGATCCGGGTGCGCCGTGCAGGCGTACCGTGATCACGCCGAGCCCGCCGATCACGGCGAGAGCGACGCTGAGGCCGACCAGGCCGGCGGTGCCGATCTGGCGGGACGGCGCGGGCTGCGCGGACAGGACCAGGGCGCTGATGCCGCCGAAGAGCAGCACGATCAGCGCCACCTCCGCCGCCGGCAGCCGCCACTTGAGTACGACTACACCAAGGACGGCGGTGACCCCGAGGCCGGCGGCCACGCTGGCCTGTACCAGGAAGAGGGGTAGATCGCGGCGCGCCATGAACGCGAGCACGAACCCCAGCGTCTGGCAGCCCAGGCCGACCAGGTACGTGCGGTGGCTGGCGAGGCGCAGGAGCAGCCCCGGGTCGAAGGTGTGGTGCACGGTGGTGCGGGTGGCGGCCACGGACTGTAGGAGATTGGCTACGCCGTACGCGGCGATCATCGCCGCGAGAAAACACCAACCACCAGTGGACGCCACTCGGCGAGAATAGTCGGAGCGGGCCTAAATTGGTCCAATCCCCGGCGACGAAAGCCGTTCGAGCAGGTCATCGTGGAGTTTCCCGTTGGTGGCCACCGCACTTCCGCCGCCCGGACCGGCGTGTCCGGCGAGATCTGTAAATGTGCCACCCGCTTCCGTCACGATCGGTATCAGCGCGGCTACGTCCCATAGTGAGAGTTCGGGCTCGACCATCGCGTCCACGGCACCCTCGGCCAGGAGCATGTATCCGTAAAAGTCGCCGTATGCCCGATTGCGCCACGTGCTCCGGATGATGTTCAGCATCGCGCCGAGCCGGCCGTTCTCTTCCCAGCCGCCCAGATCGGAGTAGCAGAAGCTGGCATCGGCCATCCGGGACACGCCCGACACCTTGATGGGGCTGGCCGCGGCGGTGTGGCGGCCCGCATAAGCGCCGTGCCCGAGAGCCGCCCACCAGCGCCGGCCGAGCGCGGGCGCGGAGACCAGCCCGACGACCGGCTGGTCGCCCTCCATGAGCGCGATCAGCGTGGCCCAGATCGGCACGCCGCGGATGTAGTTCTTGGTGCCGTCGATCGGGTCGATCACCCATTGCCGGGTACCCGGGCCGGCAGCCGCCTCGGTGACCCCGTACTCCTCGCCGAGGACCGCGTCGCGCGGGCGGGTGCGGCCGAGCGTGGCTCGCAGCGCGCGCTCGACGGCCGTGTCGGCGTCGGAGACCGGCGTCAGGTCGGGCTTGGACGTGACGTGTAGGTCGAGCGCTCGAAACCGGGCCATCGAGATCGAGTCGGCGGTGTCCGCGAGGACGTGAGCAAGCGACAGGTCGTCGGCATACCGGGCCATGGCCGGAAAGGTACCAACCTCACCACTCGACCTCACCGGCGCGGGACGCCAGGAGCCGCCGGTACGAGGCGAGTCGCCGCTGGTCAGCATGACCGGCGGCCACCCAGGCGTCCAGCGTGCACTCCTGCTCACCTGCGGTGTGCTCGCAGTTGGGCGGGCAATCCACCGTGCCCTCGACCAGGTCCGGGAAGCCGTGCAGCAGGCTCATGGCGGAGACGTGGGCCAGCCCGAAGCTGCGTATCCCGGGCGTGTCGATGATCCAGCTCGGCCGCTTGTCGGCCAGCCGCAGGGCGACGGCACTGGTCGAGGTGTGCCGGCCCTTGCCTATGGCGCTGACCACGCCCACGGCCCGGTCGGCGTCCGGCACCAGGCGGTTGACCAGCGTGGACTTGCCCACGCCGGAGTGGCCGACGAGCACGGACACCCGGCCGCTCAGTGCCTCGCTCAGCTCGTCGAGCGGGCCGTCCGGCCGGCACAGCACATACGGCAGGTCGAGCTCGGCGTAGTAGTCGAGCACCTGGTCGGGCAGGGCGAGGTCGGCCTTGGTGAGGCACAGCAGCGGCTCGATGTCGGCGTCGTAGGCGGCCACCAGGCACCGGTCGATGAACCCGGTGCGTGGCGGCGGGTCGGACAGCGAACTGACGATCACGAGCTGGTCGGCGTTGGCCACGACCACCCGTTCGAGACGGCCCTCGGGCGTGGTGTCGTCGTCGTCGGCGGTGCGCCGCAGCACCGAGGCGCGCGCGGCGATCCGGACGATCCGGGCGAGGGCGCCCCGCGTGCCGGACACGTCGCCCACCAGCGACACCCGGTCGCCGACGACCACCGACTTGCGGCCAAGCTCGCGGGCCCGCATGGCGGTGACGGTGACGTCGTCGACCATCGCGGTGTAGCGGCCACGGTCGACGGCGACCACGAACCCGTCGACCGCGTCGTCGTGCTTGGGACGGGTGCGGGTACGCGGGCGCGAGAACCCGGACGGGCGGACCCGTACGTCGTCCTCGTCGTACTCCCGCCGCTTTCCCGTCAGGGCCTTCTCCTCGCGTCTACTGCCCGGCCACCATTGCCGACCATAGTGCCGGGAACTCGGGCATTGTCTTCGACGTACACGCCACATCATCGAGCTCGATGCCTGGAACGGCGAGGCCGATCACGGCCGCGGTGTGCGCGAGCCGGTGGTCGTCATACGTCTTGAACACCGCGCCACGCAGCGGACGCGGCCGGATCTCCAGCCCGTCGTGGCTCTCGACGACGTCGGCACCGAGGCCGGCGAGCTCCTGGGCGAGCGCGGACAGCCGGTCGGTCTCGTGGCCGCGGATGTGGGCCACACCGCGCAGCCGCGAGGGGGAGTCGGCGAGTGCGGCGAGCGCGGTCAGCACCGGGGTGAGCTCGCTCACGTCGGACAGGTCTGCGTCGAGCCCGTGCACCGAGCCGGTGCCTCGCACGGTCAGCCCGTCGGTGCCGAGCGTCACCTCGCCGCCCATCTGGTGCAGGAGCTGCCGCAGCCGATCGACCGGCTGGGCGCTGCTGCGCGGCCAGCCCAGCAGCGTGACCTGGCCGCCGGTGACCAGCGCGGCCGCGAAGAACGGCGCGGCACCGGACAGGTCGGGCTCGATGCCCCACTCGCGGCCGGAGAGCCGACCGGGCTGTACGACCCAGACGTCGGGCGTGGCGTCGTCGACCGCGCCGCCGGCCGCCCGCAGCATCTGGGTCGTCATCCGCAGGTGCGGCGCGGACGGCACGGGCGGGCCGACGTGCCGGACGACGACGCCCTTCTGGAAAGCGGCGGCGGCCAGCAGCAGGCCGGAGACGAGCTGGCTGGAGGCGGACGCGTCGATGACCACCTCACCGCCGGCGACCTGGCCCGTGCCGTGGACGGTGAGCGGGAGGCCGCCGGTCTCGGACGCGTCGATGCGCACGCCGATCGAGCGGAGCGCCTGGACCAGCGGGCCGAGCGGGCGCAGCCGGGCCTGCGGGTCGCCGTCGAACGTGACCGGGCCGCTGGCGAGGCCGGCGACCGGCGGCACGAACCGCATCACCGTGCCGGCGAGGCCGACGTCAACGTGCGCCGGGCCGCGCAAAGGGCGTGGCCGGACGACCCACCTGTTGTCGTCCACAGTGGAGATGTGGGCGCCCATGCCGCGCAGCCCGGCCGCCATCAGCTCGGTGTCGCGGGCACGCAGCGGGCCGCGCAGCGTGGAGGGCCCGTCGGCGATCGCGCTCAGCACCAGTGCGCGGGCGGTCATCGACTTGGAGCCGGGCAGGCGCACGGTCGTGGAGACCGGATCGGTCGCGGTCGGGGCGGTCCAGGGCACGGGCGGTCGCGTCGCGGTCATGTTGGCCACGGGTACAGTCTGCCGCCCACCCCCGACGGTACGTATTCGCCGATCAGCCTTCTCCCGAGTGCCGGGATAGATCCCGTAGCGTGGTGCACTATGTGCGGCCGGTATGCGACGACGCGCAGCGCGGTGGACCTCAGCGCGCTCTTCGAGTCGTACGACGACTCGAACGGTGCCCTGGTGCCCGACTACAACGTGGCGCCCACCGATCCGGTACCGATCGTGCGCGTGTCGCAGCGGCTCGCCGGCCGGGCGCTCTCCGCCGCCCGCTGGGGTCTGGTGCCGCCGTGGTCCAAGGACGCCAAGGGCGCCGCCCGGATGATCAACGCGCGGGCCGAGACGGTGGCGGGCTCCAAGGCGTACGCCCCGTCGTTCGCGCGCCGTCGCTGCCTCGTACCGGCGGACGGCTGGTACGAGTGGCTGCGCCTCCCGGACGGTCGCAAGCAGGCGTACTTCATGACGCCAGCGCACGGTGGCGTCCTGGCGCTGGCGGGGCTGTGGGCGCCGTGGGGCGACATGCTGACGTTCTCGATCGTCACGACCGCCGCGATCGGCGACCTGGCGCTGGTGCACGACCGGATGCCGCTGCTGCTGCCATGGCAGCGCTGGGCCGGCTGGTTGGCAGGCGGCGGCGAGCCGGACGAGCTGCTCGCGGCGCCGAGCGACGAGTTCCTCGCCGAGTTGGAGATCCGCCCCGTCGGGCCGGCGGTGGGTGACGTCCGCAACGACGGACCGGAGCTCGTGGCCCGGGTGCCGGGCGGGCTCCCACCGGGTGCGCCGCCCGAAGAACCGATCGAATTGACCTTGTTCTGACGCTCTCCTGAGGCTGAACGCTTTGGAGCGCTCCCATCACGGTCGGTGGTGTTTGCCGGTCTCGTGGTGAATCGTCTCTTGGCCTTTCGGCCAGGATCGATGCAACCTCTTGTATTGAGCACTCCATGTGCGATAGAACACAGCGCCGGCAGTGGTTTCGATTCGCATCAGGGCAATCGACAGACGCCAATGTTTCGCCGGTCCCACGGGGGAGGTGGGTAAATGACTCGGGCGCGGATGCCACGCCCGCATGAGGTCGCTGCCGCACGTCGAGACCCGCGCTTGCTGCGGGCCCTGACCGAGCGGCAGTTCGACGATGCCTGGCGCACCCGAGGCGTGTGCCAGAGCGTCGATCCGGAGACGTTCTTCCCGGCACCCAGCGAGCCGGCAGACGCCGCGGTGGCCCTGTGCCGCACGTGCGACGTCCAAGGGCCATGCCTGGCATGGGCGCTGGAGGTCGGTGACTGTCACGGGGTGTGGGGTGCCACGACGCCGCGCGAGCGGCGCGCGATGCTGGTGGCCTGGCGGGCCCAGGTGCAGCGCGACGAAGACGCGATCGACGGAGCCGGGCCGCCGGTGCGCGACCAGCTGCTGACTTTGGAGTCGGTAAACACGCGATAAGCGCGCTGCCTGGGCGACTATGAGTTGGTGCCAGACAAGCGTCGTGAGATCGCAACTCCACGCGGGCCGGCGTGGGCGGACGTAAACCCCGTGCCGGGTCGCGTGGCGAGCCTGCTCGTGCTCGGTCACGGTGCCGGCGGAGGTGTCGACGCGCCCGACCTTGTGGCGCTGCGTGACGCCGCGCAGGCCGCGCGTGTCGCTGTGGCGAGGGTCACCCAGCCATACAGGGTGGCCGGTCGCCGCACGCCCGCGCCCGCCGGTCAGCTCGACGAGGCCTGGATCGCCGTCGTCGAAGCGCTGAGAGCTGACTTCGCCCGCGTACCGGTGGTCGTGGGCGGGCGGTCGAGTGGTGCCCGGGTGGCGTGCCGCACCGCCACCGCTGTCGGCGCCGTAGGGATCGTGGCGCTCGCGTTTCCGCTGCACCCGCCGGGTAAGCCCGAGCGCTCGCGGCAGGACGAGCTCGACACCGGACTGCCCACGCTGGTGCTGAACGGTGACCGTGACCCGTTCGGGGTGCCGGCCGCCAGGCGGGGCGTGGAGGTGCGGGAGCTCCCCGGCGAACGCCACGATCTCCGGAAGGACCCCGCCGGCACGGCCCAGATCGCGATCGAGTGGCTACGCGCACACGGCTGGGCCAGGAATTCCACCTGACAGCCCCGTGTTGCACCAGCCGGAGGCGTGATCAGAAGGAGTTGATCCAGTGCATTCGGGCACGCACGGCCTGGTACGCGACGACCGAGAGGCGGAGCGGGTACGACGACTGATCGATGGACCCGAGTGGTCCGTCGACGCGGCACCTTCCCCCGTCACCGCTCCGGGGTTCCGCGTATCCTCGGCGGGACAGCCAAGGGGGGTTCGGTTGACCCGACCGGAGAGGACCGACGAGCGGCGGGCTCGCTTCGAACGCGACGCGCTGCCTTTCGTCGACCAGTTGTACGCCGCCGGTCTGCGAATGACCCGGAATCCGGCCGACGCGGAAGACCTTGTCCAGGAGACGTTCCTCAAGGCGTTCGCGGCGTTCCACCAGTTCGAAGAGGGCACCAACCTCAAGGCCTGGCTGTACCGGATTCTCACGAACACCTACATCAACTCGTATCGGCGCCGCCAGCGCCAGCCGGTCCAGGCTCCCACCGAGGAGATCACCGACTGGCAGCTCGCCGAGGCCGAGTCGCACACCTCCAGTGGATTGAAGTCGGCCGAAACCGAGGCGCTAGAGCGGCTGCCTGACAGCGACATCAAAGAAGCGCTGCAGCAGCTGCCGGAGGAATTCCGGCTGGCCGTCTACCTGGCTGACGTCGAGGGGTTCTCCTACAAGGAGATCGCCGACATCATGGGCACGCCGATAGGCACCGTGATGTCCCGTTTGCACCGTGGCCGGCGCAACCTGCGCAAGCTTCTTGAGCGGTACGCTGCCGATCGAGGCTTCAACCGCAGTCCGTCGACCGACACCGCAACAGCTCGCCAGGAGGTGTGACAGACCGTGAGTTGCGGTGAACCACACGAGACCGACTGTCGCGACGTGCTCGCCGAGGTCTACCTGTACCTCGACCTGGAGTGTGCCGACGACCGTCGCGAGCTGATCCGTCACCACCTCGACGAGTGCTCGCCCTGCCTGCGCGAGTACGGCATCGAGCAGGAGGTCAAGGCGCTGGTCGCACGCTGCTGCGGCGACGAGCGGGCGCCCAGCGAGCTGCGCGACCGGCTCCGGACGCGCCTGAGCGAGCTGGTCTTCGAGGCCGACTCGCGCGAATACCTCCCCGACTGACGGGTCGCCGTCACCTGGACGTCATCCCGAGTTCGCCCGGGAGACCTAGCGTGCCAGCGTGAAACGTCCCGGGGCGCTGCTTGGTGGCCTGCTGCTCGCCTTTCTCGCCGCTCGCCTCGTCATCTGCGTCCGGGGCACGGTCTTCACCTCGTTCGACACCGCCTCGTTCGCATACCGCGGCGACCCGGCCGTCGACCGCGGCGCGCTCGTGTCGCTGACCGGCCACGCACCCCGCCTGTGGGGCGTACCGGCCTTCTACGCGGTCTTCCCGGGCGACCACAGTCGCGCGGTCGCCCAGTGGGCCGTCGGCACGGTCGCGTGGGCGCTCCTGGCGTGGGCACTGTGGTCGTGGCTGCGCGGCATCGCCGCCAAGGTGCTCGGTGTGGGCGGGGTGCTGCTGCTCGCCGTGCTCCCGCCCGTGGCGAACTGGGACTTCGCGATCCTGTCCGAGTCGCTGTCGATCTCGCTGGGCGTGGCCACCCTCGCGCTGGCCGTGCTCTGGGGGCGTACCGGATCGACGTGGAGCCTGGCCGCGATGCTTGCCGTCGCCTCCTGGTGGACCTTCACGCGTCCCGACATCAGGGTCTTCACGGTCTTTCTCATCGCGGCGCTCGCCGCGGTGGCGTGGCGGCGCCCCGCCTCGCGCCGCGGTGCGCTCGCCGGCGCGGGCGTGCTCGCCGCCATGGTCGTGTGGTGCACCGCGCTCACGCCGGTCGTCGACCGCACCTACCAGCGCTACAGCGCCACGCCCGAGGTGCGCTACGAGGAGGGGCTGCTGGTCTTCCGCCTGCGCCAGCACGTGCTGCCGGACCCGGAGGTGCGCGCGCTCTTCGTGAACAGGTTCGGGATGCCGTCCTGCCCGGCCATGGAGGAGATCGCCGCGGGTGGGCCGTGGCAGACCGCGCGGTTCGCGGAGGCGTACGCGGGATGCCCCGAGATGAAGGCCTGGGGCGAGCGGAACGCGGCGGATGTCTGGAAGCGGTACGCGACCACGGCGCCCGGCCTCTTCGCGCGCCGGACGGCCGAGGTGGTGAAGCTGTCGCTGGCCGGCGCCGACTACGCCAAGACGGCGCGGGTCACCCCGCAGGCGGTACAGGATGCGCTCTTTCCGCCGCGGCGGTGGGTGCTGCCGGCGCTGGCCGCTGGGCTGCTCATCGCGGGCGTCGCGCTGATCGCGAGCGGCGCGTGGCGGTCACGCGCCGGCCTGTCTTCGGTCGCCGGCGTGCTCGTCGCCTCCTCGGCGGCGAGCGTCGCGGCGGGCATCTGGTTCGGCGCGGGGGAGTACTGGCGCTTCGGTATCCAGGAAGCGATCGGCCTGCGCCTCGCGGTGCTGGTCATGGCGGTCACCGCGATCGACGCGGTCGTGACCCGGAAGAGCGCGCGCCCTTCCGGATCACCACGCGTGCCCTCAGGAGTTGGGGCGCTTGCCGTGGTTGGCGGCGCTCTTCTTGCGAGCCTTCTTCTTGCGGGACTTCTTGGCCATGGTGCCCTCCCAGTGACGGACGGTTGACCGGGACGATCCTAGTGGCCCAGCCATGATTGGATACGTGCGCAGGCACACGCCGTTCTCAAGGGAGGCCGCAGGATGGCTGAGGAGATCCGCGCCGAGATGGTGGCGAACGTCTGGAAGGTGGTCGCCGCCGCCGGTGACGCCGTCTCTGAGGGCGACACTCTCGTCATCCTGGAGTCCATGAAGATGGAGATCCCGGTGCTCGCCGAGTCCGACGGCACGCTGCGCGAGCTCGCTGTCAACGAGGGCGACGTCGTCCAGGAGGGCGACCTGATCGCGGTCATCGAGTGAGCGAGCGAACCTGGAGGCACAGCGTGAGGGTTCGTCTGGGCGGGCCCGCTGATTTCGAGGCGATCGGCCGGGTCAGCGTGGCTGCGTACGAGGCGGACGGCCAGCTCAAGGGCGAGCACGGATACGCGGAAGTGCTCGCCGACGTGGCGACGCGGTCGGATGCCGGCGAGATCCTCGTGGCCGTCGACGAGGCCGACAGGGTGCTGGGGGCGGTCTTGTTCGTGCTGCCCGGCTCGGCGTACGCGGAGCTGTCCGGCCCAGGGGAGGCCGAGTTCCGCATGCTCGCGGTCGACCCGGCGGGGCAGGGCCGTGGCGTCGGCGAGGCGCTGGTGCGCGCGTGTGTGGGGCGCGCCCGCGAGCTGGGCTGTCAAGCCATGGTCATCTCCGTGCGGAGCGGCTTCGCGGCATCCGCGCACCGGCTCTACGCCCGCGTCGGTTTCGTGCGCGTCCCCGAGCTCGACTGGTCACCGGTGGCCGGCGTCGATCTTCTGGCTCTCCGCCTCGACCTCCGCGATCCGGTCCAGTAGTTCGAAGGCCACCTTCAGCGCCACGTCGTGCCGCTCCTGCGGCGAGGTCTCCGGGCGCATCGCGAAGAAGCTGCTGTGCACCGCGAAGATCGCAAGCGCGGCGCGCACCTCGTTTTCGGCTGACTGGTCGGGTCCGGCCAGCAGGTGAGCGACGCGCAGCAGGCGCTCGCGCATCTGTAGACCGGCCGGCAGGCTCCTGAGCACGGTCTGGTTCTGCTCGAAGAACCGCATCACCGGAAAGCGGTTCTTGCCGAACAGGTCGTCGGCGTACCGGCGGAGCACGGCGCGACGCATCTCCACGCCCGGCTGCTGGGTCTCGGCCCAGCGGATCAGCTCGTCCATCACGCTGATGCGGTCTTCGACGAAGCTGTTGACGATCTCTTCTTTGCTCTTGAAGTGGTAGTAGAGGGCGGCCTTGGTCACGCCGAGGCGCTCGGCGACTTCCCGGAGCGAGGTCTTTTCGTACCCGTGCTCGGTGAACAGCTCGAGCGCCACCTCCTGGATGCGCGTCCGGGTGTCCATGCTCACACTCCACTTACTTACTTGACGACCGGTCAGTGACCGACTTACCGTACGGCAAGTAAGTACTCTACCAGGGGGCGCCCTCATGACCGAGACGGCTCAGACCGAAGCGAAGCCGAAGATCCACGTCGTGCTCGCCGGTCTGATGATCGCCATGATGCTCGCGATGCTCGACAACATGATCGTCAGTACGGCGCTGCCGCTCATCGTCCGCGAGTTCAACGGACTCGACCACTTCACGTGGGTCGTCACGGCGTACATCCTCGGCACGACCGTTTCCACGCCCATTTGGGGCAAGCTCGGCGACCTGTACGGGCGCAAGACGGTCTTCCTCACCTCGATCGGGATCTTCCTGCTCGGGTCCGCGCTCTCCGGCATGGC
The DNA here is from genome assembly GCF_026130045.1 of Micromonospora sp. CPCC 205371. Taxonomy (GTDB): domain Bacteria; phylum Actinomycetota; class Actinomycetes; order Mycobacteriales; family Micromonosporaceae; genus Phytohabitans. The sequence goes on along the minus strand of NZ_JAIBNX010000064.1, from coordinate 28,204 downwards.
CGGTTCCGCCATGCTCGGCGGGCCACAGGACGGCATGGTGCAGCTCATCGGGTTCCGGGCGCTGCAAGGGCTGGGCGCAGGCGGTCTGATGGTCGGCGTCATGGCGATCATCGGCGACCTCGTGCCGCCCCGGGAGCGCGGCCGGTACCAGGGCATGATGGCCGGGATCATGGCGATCGCGATGGTCGCTGGCCCGCTGGTCGGCGGGTTCATCGCCGACAACCTGTCCTGGCGTTGGGCGTTCTACATCAACCTGCCGCTCGGCGGGATCGCGCTGCTCGTCCTGATCACCCAGATGCACCTGCCCAAGTACCGCACCGAGCACCGCATCGACTGGCTCGGCGCCGCGCTGCTGTCGGTAGGCATCACGGGGCTCGTGCTGATCACCACATGGGGCGGCAACGAGTACGACTGGGTGTCGCCGCAGATCCTCGGGCTCGCGGTGCTGGCCCTGGTGAGCCTGGTGACGTTCGGCGTCGTGGAGCGGAGGGCGCCCGAGCCGATCCTGCCTCTCGACCTCTTCAAGATCCGCAATTTCGCGCTCATCTCGGGGGTCGGGTTCCTGCTGGGCTTCGCGATGTTCGGGGCGATGAACTTCCTGCCGATGTTCCAGCAGTACGTGCAGGGCGCCTCGGCCACCGGCAGCGGCCTGCTGCTCCTGCCGCTCATGTTCGGCATGCTGATCGTGTCGATCGGCGTCGGGCGGGCGATCACCAAGACCGGCCGGTACCGGATCTTCCCGATCATCGGCGGCGTGGCCATGACGATCGGCATGCTGCTGCTCACCCGGCTCGACGTGCACACGTCCCGGTTCGAGATGGGCGCCTACCTGGTCGTCCTCGGCGTCGGCATGGGCTTCCTCATGCAGACCTCGATGCTGATCGCGCAGAACAGCGTCGAGCAGCGCGACCTCGGCGCGGCCAGCGGCGCGGCGACGTTCTTCCGCTCCATCGGTGGCTCGTTCGGTGTCTCCCTCTTCGGGGCGATCTTCTCGGCGCGACTGCACGACCAGATCGCCGAGCGGCTAGGCGCTCAGGCGGCCGACCAGATCGGCAGCGGCAGTGCGGGGGGCGGCTCCGACCCGGCCGTGCTCGCCACGCTGCCGGCGGCGGCCCGCGACGGGCTGCTGACCAGCCTGGCCAACTCGATCTCCGGGATCTTCTGGTGGGCGGTCGCGTTCGCGGCGGTGGTGCCGGTGCTGGCGTGGTTCATCAAGGAGATCCCGCTGCGGGGCGCCCCGACCGAGGCTCCCTCGGACGCGCCCGCCGAGGCGGCACCCGCCGCGGTAGCTCCCTAGCTGGGGATCAGGGCTAGGCGCCGCGGCGGCGGAGGAAGCGGCGCCACCAGCGCTGCCGCTTCGGCGACGGCTTGGCGTCGGTCTCCTCGGACGCGACGATCTCACGCGCCAGCTCCACCACGTCGGGATCGAGCTCGGGGGTAGCCAGCGCCAGCTTCGCCACCGACCACGCGATCGAGACCGGCCGGTCGTGCGACACCGCCGCCACGTCCGCCAGCCGCTCGGCGACCACACTCGCCACGTCGGCCCGCGCCGACGGGTCCACCCACGCGGCGGTCACGAGCGCGAACAGGGCCGCCTCGGTGGTCCAGTCTTCGACGCCCCAGACCAGGTCTACCAGTACGCGCCGCCGGGTCGACTCGGCCCACGGCTCCTCGGTGCGGTGGTGCAAGATGCCGAGGCACGCCCAGACCTGGACGCACCGCACCCACAGCGCCGGGTCATGCTCGATGATCGTGCGACCCAGCTCGGTCTCCGGCGCGGCCGGCGGGTGGACGAGCAGGCTCAACAGGTCGTCGGGCTCGACGGTGGCGAACCCGACAGCGGCGTCGTACGCGGCCGGCGGGTGCGCCCATGCGGGGTACGCGAGCTGCCGGACCCGCTCGGCCGCGACCGGCGACGGCGGCGGTAGGGCGGGCTGGGCGTGTGTCTCGTCGTACCGCCACAGCGTCCGGCCGCCGGCACGCCTCGGCTGCCGGATGTCCGGGGTGAGGATGCGCTCGACGGTCACCGCCAGCCCGGGGATGGCCGCGCTGACCGCGCGCATGGCGCTCGGCGGTTCGAGGCCGCTGAGCCAGATCCGGCCGCCATCCGGGGACGAGTCGCTGGCGAGCATCTGCCGGAGCACGTTGACGACGGCCTCGCCCGCTGAGGGCAGCCGCCCCAACCAGGGCTGTTCGTGGCAGCACTCGGCGAGGTCGGTGTGCTCGTGCGAGTTGTCCGGGTGGTCGCGCTGGAAGTCGGCGAGCGCCACCAGGTGTCGCAGCTGCCCGTCCCGCCGGTACCGCAGCCGGTGACCCGTGTGCACCGCGCAGTCGAAGGTCGGGTCCTTTGCCAGTGCCTGGTCTATCCAGGCGAGGGCGTCGTCGAGGCGGCCGTGATCCGCCAGGGTGCCCGCGATGTCCGCGTACACGGAAAGGTCTTCGGGGTCGTGTGCGGCCGCGCGGCGCAGCGCGGCGACCGCCTCCGCCGGCCGGCCGGCGCTGCGGTACGCGTACCCCAGCCACACCTCGGTGAGTTTCGTCGGGTGGGCCTCGACGCCGCGGGTCGCCCACTCGACCGCGCGCGCCGCCTCGCCGATCCGGCGGGCGAGCGCCGACGCCGCGCCAAGCAACATGCCGTGGCGCGGGTGCGCGGTCACGGCGTGGTCGGCCAGCTTCAGGTACGGCCGGAGCGGCTCCCGGTCGGCCTCTGGCACCGGGTCGGGCACCGCCGCGCACACCTGCATGAGTACCCGGGCGAGGTGGTCCGGTTCGACGCGGACGGCCAGGTGCGGCTCGGTCACCCACGGCACGCCCGCCCAGTCAGCGGTGGGCACGTGCCCGGTCGCGGCGGCGAGCAGGTCGAGCCCTTCGGCGTGCCGACCGGCCGCGGCGAGCAGGTGCGCGCGGGCCACCACGGTGCCGATGAAGACGTTGTCGCCGAGGGTGAAGAGGTCGACCGCCGCGCCGGTGCGGGTGGCGAGCTGTGCCAGTACCTCGTGGACCTCGGGCATGGTCGGTGCGTGCGCGATCGCGCCGGCGACGTGCTCGGCCGCGTGCTGAAGGTCGCCCTCGTCCAGGGCCATCCGCGCCAGTGCCAGCTCCCCCTCGGCGGACAGGCGTGGGTCGTCCATTCCCTCAGGCACTCGCCGCTCCTTGATCGTTCCCCGTGCGGCAGCGTAGAGCATCGCGGGGCCGTGCTCGTTTGGTTGCGATTCTCGGTAGTACCGTGCAAAATTGAGCATGTGACGAAACCTGGTGCGGGCATGGCGGCCGACATCGCCGAGCAGCCCGAGGTGTATGCGCGGCTCCTCGAACCGGCCCACGCCACGGCGATCGCAGAGGTGGCCGCCGTCATCGCCGAGCGCCGGCCACGGCACGTGGTGTTCACCGCCCGCGGCACCTCCGACCACGCCGCCCTCTACGCCGCGTACCTTGCCGAGATCCGCCTCGGCCTGCCCGCCGGACTGGCGTCGCCCAGCGCGATCACCGTCTACGGCGCCCGGCCCGACCTCTCACACGCCCTCGTCGTCGGCGTCAGCCAGAGCGGCGGCTCGCCCGACCTCGCTGAGGTGCTGCGGGTCGCCCGCGAGTCCGGCGCGCTCACGCTCGCGGTCACCAACAACCCTTCGTCGCCGCTCGCCGAGGTCGCCGAGCTGTCCGTCGACGTCGCCGCCGGGCACGAGCGCGCCGTGGCGGCCACGAAGACGTACACGGCGGAGCTGCTCGCGCTGCTCATGCTGGTGGAGGCGGTGCGCGCCGGCGGCCCGGTCCCCGACGAGCTGGCGGGGCTGCCCGACCTCGCCGCGCGGGTACTGGAGAACGACGCGCTGACCGGCATCGCCGCCCGGTATCGGTTCGCCGCGCGGATGGTCACCACCGGCCGGGGGTACGCCTACGCCACCGCGCGCGAAGCGGCCCTCAAACTGATGGAAACGTCGTACCTGCCGGCGCTTGCCTTCTCCGGCGCCGACCTGCTGCACGGCCCCCTCGCGATGACCGACCCAGACGTGCCCGTGCTGGCCGTGGTCGGCTCCGGCCCGGGCGGCGCGGCGATGCGCGAAGTGCTCGTGCGCCTCCGCGAGCGCCGCGCCGACGTGCTGACGGTGGGCGCGACCGGCGAAATCGCCGTCCCCGACGTCGACGAGCGCCTAGCGCCGCTGCTGGACATCCTCCCCCTCCAACGCCTAGCCCTAGCACTGGCGCTAGCCCGAGGCGAAGACCCCGACGCCCCCAGAGGCCTAAATAAGGTCACCACCACCCTCTAGCGCCGCGCGCTGCGCCGCTCCGCCCCGCGCGCTGCGCCGCTCGCGCCGCCCCGCGCCTGCGGCGCCCACTCGCACCGCCGATCAAGGGCAAATGCACGTGGTTCGATCTCATTTCCGCGTGCATTCGCCCTTGATCGATGAAGATGGCCTTGATCGGCGGGGCGCCGCGCGCCCGGCGCGCCCGCTGGGCCGGCGCGCAGGGCCGCCCGGCGGGCCTCCGGCGTTCAGGAGCGAGTGTGGGCTGCCGCGACGCCCGTCGCGCCCCAGACCGTCGCTCATTGGCCTCACCCTCCGCGTCCAGCCAGGGTTCGCCCCCGGCGGGCAGCGCCGCTCGTCGCCGGGTTGGGCTTGGCGCGCGGACCCGGCAGCGGAGGCCGGGGATTTCGGCGAGCTCTGCGAGCCGCCGGCCTGCGCGGTGCCCGCGTGAGCAAACGGTCCGCCACTGACGCGGACCGGGGCCTATAAAAGCGCTGGGCAACGGGCACTGCCGCAGGAGGACCAGGGCACTCTAGAGTGGCCGTGTGTCAACGCTGCGCGACCTGGTCGAGGAGCACACCAGCCTCCAGCCGGCCGATATCGACCACCTGCACAGGCTCGCGGGCGACTGGCAGTTGCTGTCTGATCTCTCCTTCGCCGACCTGCTGCTGTGGGTGCCGACCGACGGGCACGACACGTTCCTGTGTGTGGCGCAGGTCCGGCCCACGACCGCGCCCACGGCGTACCAGGACGACCAGGTCGGGCGCACGGTCAGCGGGCCGGAGATCGCCCACCTCACGATCGCGTACCAGCAGGGACGCATCTGGCGCGAGGGCGACCCGGTCTGGTACGGAGACGTGCCGGCCCGGCACGAGGCGATCCCGGTGCGGCTGCGCGACGAGGAGGGCGAGCCCGGCGAGGTGATCGGCGTGATCGGGCGCGACACCAACCTCTCCATGGCCCGCACACCCAGCCAGCTGGAGCTGAACTACCTCACCACCGCCGACGACCTCGCCCAGATGGTGGCCGACGGCACGTTTCCGCCGGCGCGGCACCGCGGCGAGACCACCTCGGCGCCTCGGGTCGGCGACGGGCTGATCCGGCTGGACGCGAGCGGCAAGGTCACGTACGCCAGCCCGAACGCGCAGTCCGCGTTCCGGCGGCTGGGTTTCGCCTCCCACCTGGTGGGCGAAGACCTGGCGGCGCTCGCCGCCCGGCTGGCCGACGATCCGCTCGAAGGCACCGACGCGTCGGCCCGGATACTCGCCTCGCTCGGCGGGGAGGCACCGACCCGCAAGGAGATCGAGGCGCGTGGCGCGACCGTGCTGACCAGGGCGCTCCCGCTGATGCCGGCCGGCGTACCGATCGGCGCCCTCGTGCTGGTGCGCGACGTCACCGAGGTGCGGTTGCGAGACCGGGCGCTGGTCACCAAGGACGCCACGATCCGCGAGATCCATCACCGGGTGAAGAACAACCTCCAGACCGTCGCCGCGCTGCTGCGCCTCCAGGCCCGCCGCGTCGAGGTGCCGGCCGCGAAGACCGCGCTCGAGGAGTCCGTACGCCGCGTCGCGTCGATCGCCCTCGTGCACGAGACCCTGTCGATGTCGAGCGACGAGGCGGTCGAGTTCGACGGCATCGTCGACCGGGTGGCGTCGGCCGCCGCCGAGGTTGGCACGACCGCGTCGAGCGTGGCGATGCGCCGCGTCGGCACGTTCGGGGTGCTGCCCGCCGAGATCGCCACCTCGCTCGTGATGGTGCTCAACGAGCTGCTCATCAACGCGGTCGAGCACGGGTTCCCGGAGATCGACGGCGTGGGCGCTGTCGGCGAGGTCGTGGTGTCGGCGCGGCGGCACCGCAAGCAGCTGCACGTCACGGTCGTCGACGACGGCAAGGGGCTGCCGCCGGAGTTCGACCCAGAGCTGGGCGGCAAGCTGGGGCTGCAGATCGTGCGGGCGCTGGTCACCGGCGAGTTGCGCGGCACGATCAACCTGCGGGCCCGGGCGGAGCGCGGCACCCACGCCGAGATCGTCGTACCGCTCAGCAAGCGCTGAGCGACCCACGACGACGGGGCCACTGCTGCGGGCTTGCGTCGCGGGCCGCGACCGTCACGATCAGGGCGAGGGGCGAGCGCCGTAGGCGCGGGGCGGCGTTCGCCGATCAAGGGCGATTGCATGGATCAAGGGCGAATGCACGTGGATCTGAGATCGAACCGCGTGCGTTTGCCCTTGATCGGCGAGGAAAGGGGCCGTCGGGCGCGGTGCGGCGGCTCGCGCGGGGGTCAGGGAGGGGATGTGTACAGGGCTACGGTCAGGCCGGGGACGGTCCAGGTTTCGGTCAGGGTGTATGTAGCCCGGATGGCGTCGGACTTGGGGCGTTCCATGGGGCGCAAGGGGTCGTGCTGCTCGCCTACCGCTAGCACCCAGACGCGGTGCACGCCGTTCAGGCACTCGGCTGGGCGGTCACAGTCGCTGGCCCAGAGACTGCCGAGCGCGGCCCGGCTCTGCTTGAGCAGTACGTCGTCGGGGCGGTCGCCGCGCAGGTGGTAGTCCATCGCCGTATCGAGGAAGCGCCAGCCGCCGCGTGGCGCGTACACGATACCGTCGCCGGGCCGCTGATGCTCGCGGATGATCGCCGCGGCCGCCTGGTAGTCCAGCGGTTGGGTGTCGTGCGAGCGCCGGATGACGCGCTGGTCGGGCACGCTGATCAGCAGGAATGCGCCGACGACCGCGAGCGCGCCGCGCAGCCGCACCCCGGCGAGTGCGGCCCCGGCGAGCAGGCAGAGGAAGGGGACGGTGAAGGTCAGGTACCGGGGAACCCACACCTGGGTCACCTGGCCGGCCGTCCACAGGAGCACCGCCGGTCCGACGGCGCTGAGGGCCAGCGGCGCGCCCCACCGCGCGTGCATCGCCCAGCCGAGCGCGGCCAGCCCGATGGTGATCCCGGCCAGCATGCCGGACCGGAAGACGTAGCCGGCCACCGTCAGCAGGTCGCCGGCGCTCGGTGTCGGCACCCAGCCGAGCTGGGCGTCCTGCTGGCCATTGCCGAGCAGGATGAACGGCAGCAGGACCACCGCGGCGGCGCCGGTGGCGGCGCCCCACCGGAGCGCGCTCTGGCGGCCGGCGAGCAGAGCGGCGACCGCGTGGCCGGTGACGACGGTCACGGCGATCAGGTGGCTCAGGCCCGTTGCGGTGACGGCCGCGCCGTACACGGCCCAGCGACCCCACGACGGCAGGTCCAGCGCGCGGATGAGCAGCAGCGTGGCGAGCACCGCGAAGAAGGTGGCGAACGCGTACGAGCGCGCTTCCTGTGCGTACCGGGACGTGCTGGGAATGACGGCGAAGAGCAGGCCAGCTAGCAGTCCCGCGCGGGAGCCGAAGAGGCGCTCGCCGATGATCGTGACGAGCGCGGCGACGCCGGCCATGCAGAGGATGCTCGGCGCGCGTAGTGCCAGCACCGAGTCGCCGAACACCGCGATCCAGTAGTGCATGAAGAGGTAGTACGGGCCGGAGACAGCATCGATATTCTTCACCATGTGCACGAGTTCGCCAGGAGACCGGGTGGCCGCGCTCCAGGTGGCCATCTCGTCGCGCCACAGCTGCGGCGCGGTCGCGCCATACCCGGTCAGAAGCAGCGTGACCAGGGCCGGCCACGCGGCCAGGGGTATGGTGCGGCGGTTGGTCGCGGTGAGGAGCACGGCATAGACACCCTGGGGGTGTGACCCGGGTTGCACTTGCCCGTCATATGGGATGTCACCTGGTCGGACCCTGAGTGATGTGGCAGCATGAATGCCGTGACCGCTGCCGAACGCCGTTCCGTGCCGCTGGGGCTTACCTCCCGGCGCCACGTTGACTACGGTCGCGTTCGCAGCGCCATGTGTCCGGCCCACTGAGTTAGCCGCCCTCATTCTGCATTCCGCAACTCAGGGTGGTGCATCGCGCCGGATCTATGTGACGACGCCGTCCTCCGCGTGTGCCCACCAACCAAAACGCACACCAGTACAGACGGAGGAAGCGCCCGATGGCGTTGACAAGCTCGTCAGGCCGACCGGCTGCTCGCCCGCGCAAGGCGCGGGGTGAGGGGCAGTGGGCGCTTGGCCACCGTGAGCCGCTCAACCCGAACGAGCGCACGAAGAAGGACGACAACCCGCTCAACGTCCGGGCCCGGATCGAAAACATCTACGCGCACCGCGGTTTCGACTCGATCGACCCGCAGGATCTGCGCGGCCGGTTCCGCTGGTGGGGGCTCTACACCCAGCGCAAGCCCGGCATCGACGGCGGTCGCACCGCTGTCCTGGAGCCGCACGAGCTCGACGACAAGTACTTCATGCTGCGTATCCGGGTCGACGGTGGCCAGCTCGACCTCGACCAGCTGCGCACGATCGCCGACATCTCCCGGCGCTACGCGCGGGACGCCGCTGACATCGCCGACCGGCAAACCAACCAGCGCCACTGGATTCGCGTCGAGGACATGCCCGCGATCTGGCGGCAGCTCGAAGCGGTGGGGCTCCCCACCACCGAGGCGTGCGGCGACTGCCCGCGCGTGGTGCTGGGCAGCCCGGTAGCGGGCATCGCCGCCGACGAGAAGATCGACGCCACGCCCGCGATCCGCGCGATCGTCGACAAGTACGTGGGCGCGCCCGAGTTCTCCAACCTGCCACGCAAGTTCAAGTCGTCCATCTCCTGGCTGGCCGACATGCCGTACGAGGTCAACGACATCTCGTTCCTCGGCGTCGACCACCCCGAGTACGGCCCGGGCTTCGACCTGTGGGTCGGTGGCGGCCTGTCGACCAACCCGATGCTGGCCCAGCGCCTCGGCGTCTGGGTGCCGCTCGACGAGGTGCCCGAGGTGTGGGCCGGCGTGGTCAGCATCTTCCGCGACTACGGATACCGCCGGCTGCGCCATCGGGCGCGGTTGAAGTTCCTGGTCGCCGACTGGGGCGTGGAGAAGTTCCGCGAGGTGCTGGAGAAGGAGTATCTGGGTCGCGGCCTCATCGACGGCCCACCGCCGGTGCTGCCGGACAAGCCGATCGACCACATCGGCGTGCACGCGCAGCGCGACGGGCGGTTCTACATCGGCGCCGCTCCGGTCGTGGGCCGGGTCTCGGGCAGCCAGCTGCAGCAGCTCGCCGACGTCGTTGCCGCGCACGGCAGCAACAGGGTGAGCCTTACGGCGTACCAGAAGCTGCTGGTGCTCGATGTGCCGCAAGAGTCGGTCGACTCGCTGGTGGTGGCGCTGCGCCGGATCGGTCTCGAAGCCCAGCCGTCGACGTGGCGGCGCGGCACGATGGCCTGCACCGGCATCGAGTTCTGCAAGCTGGCGATCGTCGAGACGAAGAAGCGCGGCGAGGAGCTGGTCGCCCGGCTCGAAGAAAGCCTGCGCGACATGGACGCCGACATCACCATTCACATCAACGGCTGCCCCAACGCCTGCGCCCGCACCCAGACCGCTGACATCGGCCTCAAGGGCCAGAGCGTCATGGGCCCGGACGGCCAGGAGGTGGGGGGCTCCCGGGTGCCCCGCGGCGGGGGGCTGGGCATGGCCCGGGGCCAGCCCGCCGGGTTCGGGCGCAAGCTTCGCGGTCTCAAGACGACCGCGGACGAGCTTCCCGAGTACGTCGAGCGCCTGGCCCGGCGGTACCTGGACAGTCGCACCGAGGGCGAGCAGTTCGCCCACTGGGTCATGAGGGTCGAGGAGGAGGCACTCCGATGAGCGAACGCGCCGCACCTCTGTACTGCCCCTACTGCGGTGAAGAGGACCTGCGCCCTTCTGAGGAGGGGCACGGGGCCTGGGAGTGCCACTCCTGTGCGCGCGTCTTCTCGGTCAAGTTCATCGGTTTGGTGCGAAAGGCGGTGGCGCGATGAGCGCCGTGAGCGCGGTGGGCCTGGGCCTCGTCGGTGGCCCTGCCCTGAGTCCACGCGCCAAAGAACTGCGGTCTCTCGCCGAAGACGCCGCCGAGGCGCTCGAGGGCGCGCCGGCGGAGGAGATCGCCCGCTGGGCGGCCGAGACGTTCGGCGACCGGTTCTGCGTGACCAGCTCGATGGCCGACGCGGTGCTCGCGCACCTGGTGTCGCGGGTCGCCCCGGGCGTCGACGTGATCTTCCTGGACACCGGGCTGCACTTCCCCGAGACGCTTAAGGTGCGCGACATCGTGGCCCGGACGCTGCCGGTCAACGTGCGCTCCATCCGGCCGCGGCTGACCGTTGGCCAGCAGGACGGGCAGTACGGGCCTCGGCTGTTCAGCAAGAACCCCGACGAGTGCTGCTTCCTGCGCAAGGTCGAGCCGCTGGAGCGGGCGCTCGCCGACTACGACGCCTGGGCCGCCGGGTTGCGCCGCGACGAGTCGCCGACGCGGGCCAACACGCCGGTGGTGGCGTTCGACGCCAAGCGCGGCAAGATCAAGGTCAACCCGATCGCGGCATGGTCACAGGCCGACGTCGACGCGTACATCTCTCGGTGGAACGTGCCGGTCAACGAGCTCTTCAAGCGCGGGTACGGCTCGATCGGGTGCTGGCCGTGCACCGGGCGCACCAAGGCCGGCGAAGACCCGCGTGCCGGCCGGTGGGCGATGTTCGAGAAGACCGAGTGCGGCCTGCACACGTGACTGGGTTTTGGTGGACGGCCAGCGACCGAGCTGCGGGCCACGCATGACGCCGATCGTTCTCGTCGCCCACGGCAGCCGCGATCCGCGTGCCGCCCGGGCGACGCGAGCGCTCGTGCGGGCGGTCGCCGCCGCGCGCCCCGGTGTCGATGTGCGCGCCTCGTACCTTGATCACACGTTGCCCCGCCCCGGTCAGGTGCTCAGCGCGCTGGAAGCCGCCGGCCACGAGCGGGTGACGCTGGTGCCGCTGCTGCTGACGGCGGCGTACCACGGTCGGGTCGACGTGCCTGACGTGGTGCGCGCCGCGCGGGCTTCCGGCCTGCGGCTGCCGGTGGCGGTGACCGACGTGCTGGGCCCGGCCGGCGACGAGGTTCCGGAGTGGCTGCTCGCCGGGCTGGCCCGGCGGTTGGCCGAGGCCGGTTCCGGGTTCGACGCGGTGGTGGTGGCCGCTGCGGGCACCCGCGACGCGGCGGCACGCGAGACGGTCGTGCGGGCTGCCGGCGCGCTGGGCGCGAGGCTGGGCGTGCCGGCGACTGTGGCGTACGCCTCGGCGGCGGCACCCACGGGGGCAGAGGCGGTGGCGGAGCTGCGCGCCCGAGGTGCGCGGCGGATCGGGGTGGCGGGTTACTTCCTGGCGCCCGGCCTGCTCTACGACACCGTTACGGGCTCGGCCCTGTCGGCGGGTGCGGTGGCGGCGGCGCAGCCGCTAGAAGACGCCTGGGAGCTGGCCCGCCTGGTTCTGTCTCGCGTAGACGCGGCCGTGCCGGCGGCCGGCCTGCGCCGCGCGGCCTGAACTTCGTGATTAGGGGGGGGGCGTCCCTCAAGTTGCTCTAACGACTTGAGGGACGCCCTGATCACGGGAAAGTGTGCGGACAGCAAGACGCCCCGGCGGTCAGGGCCGGGGCGCGGATGCTGTGGGGTTGTGCTGTGGTCAGGCGGAGTGAGCGCGGACCCGCAGGCCACCGCGACGCTTGACGGCGCGCCGCTCTTCTTCGCTCATCCCGCCCCAGACGCCGGCGTCCTGACCGGAGTCGAGCGCCCACTGCAGGCACTCGTCGGTCGCGGAGCAGCGCCGGCAGACGGCCTTGGCCTGCTCGACCTGCAGGAGTGCGGGGCCGGACGTCCCGATGGGGAAGAACAGCTCCGGGTCCTCGTCGCGGCAGGCAGCATGGTGGCGCCAGTCCATGGCGGCAACACTCCTTGTTCTGGATCGATGACAGTGAATGCGGTTGATCTTTCCTATATGCGTACGCGGGCGCCGGTCGTGACGATGCGCATCCATCCGATCAGCGACGCGTTAGCAGGCGACGAAGCTGTGGGACCTGCTCAAACTCGCCTGCGCAAAAGGCGCGTCCAGGCAATGTCCCGGTAACTCGGTTCGCTTGTGAATACTTTCACGAACTACCGCGATGTCAAGGGGAACGCTCGGAAAAAATCCGAGCAGGTGAGCAAGCCCACAACCCCTTTGTCCGGGTTTCGGCCCCTGCGCCGACCCCCAACATCCGACAGCCCCAATCAATGTAGTACAGTCCAGGCCCCAATGCCGACATTTCCGGCGTGTTTCGCCCGTATGCTCCGTCACGTAGGCAGGACGTACCCGTTCGTCAGCAGATTACGCGCAACGCCCCGGGAACGCTGGTGAACCGAACTTTCTCCCTCTCGCCGAGGTAGTCGCCATCCAGCTGAAAGGGCTGCGGGCGGGCCGCCAGCAACGTGAACTCGTCGACGTCGTGCAGCCGCACCACCTGCCGGCCCCGCGGGTCGGGTCGCCGGGAGAAGATCTGCGAAACCGTCCGGGCGGTGCTGGGCAGGTGCAGCTCGCGTAGCGCCATCACGTCGAGGCCCAGATCGAACGAGGCATCCGGGTTCGGGTTGATCGCCCGATCGCCCAGGTACGTCCACGGCGCGGTGTTCTGGATGATGACGGTCGCCAGCGAAACCTCGGCCGGCTCGCCGGGACGCTCCAGCGTGATCGGGGGATGTCGCCGGTCGATACCGAGGAAGTATTGGTTGACGGCGGAACGCAGATACAAGGCGGGTGTGGACGTGCGGCCGCGCAACCTGGCCTGCTCCACTCGGCGTACCACCGACGCGTCCAACCCGAGCCCGGCACAGAACGTGAAGTACCGGTCGTCGGCCCGGCCCAGCCCGATCGTGCGGTGCCGCCCGGCGTGCAGCGCCTCCAGGATCACGCTCGTGCCCTCGGCCCAATCCTTCGGCAGCCCCAGCGCGCGGGCGAAGACGTTCGTCGAGCCGCCCGGCACCACCGCCAGCGCGGGCCGCTCGGCCAGCGACGGCGCCGCCATCAGGCCGTTGACGACCTCGTTGACGGTGCCGTCGCCGCCCAGCGTCACCACGACGTCGACGCCCGTCTCGGCCGCCTCACGTGCCAGGGCGGTGCCGTGCCCCCGGCGCTTGGTGTGCTGCACGGTCAGGTCGAACTCGGTTCGCAGCGCCCGCACCAGGACATCCCGCCCGCGTTCGCTGGTCGTGGTGGCTTTTGGATTGACCACCAATAACGCCCGCATGGCCGGCACTGTACCCGCCGGTCGCTTCCAACCGGACGGGTATGGTTTCCCGCGTGACGACGGACTCGCCATCGCTGCCTCGTGCGCTGCGGTGGGCGGTGTGGCTGCTGCTCGGTGAAGCGGCGGTCCTTGCCCTGATCACGGCTTTCCTCGTGTACGAGGATCTGACCGCCACCGCCACCAGCCTCGCGGGTGCGCTGATCGTCACCGGGTTCGCCGCTGTCGGCGCGCTCCTCGTCTTCCTGCTCGCCCGGGCGCTCGCCGCACGCAGGTCGGGTGCTCGTGGTCCGGCCATCGTGGTGCAGCTCATGTTCTTGCCGGTGGGGTACTTCATGATCCAGGCTGGCCTCGCCTGGGTGGGCGTACCGGTCCTGGCGCTCGCCGTTCTGGTCGGCGGTCTGCTCGTCAGTCCGTCCACCACGAAAGCGCTGGGTCTTTAGAGCCCACCCTCGGCAAAATAAGACCGACTGGTTGTCCGCTACCCCCGCTGAGCTGCGCTTAGAGTGTGTGGCCGTGACTGTTGAGGGTGCGGTGCGGCCGCCGGCGTACCAGACACTGGCGGAGGAACTGCGTGCGGAGATCACGTCGGGACGGCTGCGGCCGGGCGAGCGCCTGCCCACCGAGCCGCAGCTGTGTCTCCGGTCCGGGGTGAGCCGCAGCACGGTACGCGAGGCCCTGCGCCTGCTGGCCAGCCAGCACCTGATCGTGACGACGCGAGGAGTCACCGGCGGCTCGTTCGTGGCACACCCGAGCCCGGAGCAGCTCTCCGACAGCCTGTCGACAGGTGTCAGCCTGCTACTGACCACGGCTACGGCCGACATGGCAGATCTGCTGGAGGCGCGCGAGACGCTGGAGGTGCCGGCGGCGGCGCAGGCGGCCGGACGGCGTACCGACGAGCACCTCACCGCACTGCGAGCGGCGCTCTTCGACCCCGCGACCGACGGCCTGCCGACGATGCTGGCCGCGCACAGGGCGTTCCACACGGCACTGGTGGCCGCCACCGGCAACCCGCTGCTGGTGCTGCTCAGCCGCCCGCTGTACCAGATTTCGAACGAGCGCGAGCTGGCGGAGGCGGCGCCGAAGGGCTTCTGGGACCGGATCGACGCCGAGCACCGCGAGATCCTGCGCTTCGTGACGGCCCGCGACGCCGCTGGAGCCGCCCGGGCGGCGCGTGCCCACCTTGGCTTCCTGCGCGGCTGCTACGTGCGGTAGCGAGAGCTGTGCCTGATGCCCTCGCTTCGCTCGGGGCTCGCTAACCGCTGACGCGGCGGGTGAGCAGCGTGATGGTCGCGCGGTCGCCGGTGGCGGTCGCCGCGGCCGAGGTGGTCAGCGCGGTCAGCACCTTCCACGCGAAGGACGACTCGGAAGGCAAGCGCGCGCCCGGCACCGTGCTGACGGTGACCTCGACGGTGAGCGCGTCGTCGGTGACCGAGAAGCGGCACTCGAGCTCGGCGCCGCGAGTGGCGATCGCGAGAAGCATCGCGCACGCCTCGTCGACGGCGATGCGGAGGTCTTCGATCTCATCGAGGGCGAAGTGCAGGCGGGCCGCGAGACCGGCTGTCGCGGTGCGCAGGACGCCGAGGTAGCCGACGTCGGCTGGCACGGTGAGCAGCACGATGTCGTCTTCGATCACCGGCTCCACATGCGCTGTCAGTTCACTCACTCCGCCCGAGACGCAAAACCCCCCGAAGCAGCACCCTACCGGGCGAGGCGCCGTAGCGGGGTGCCGGTAAGGCGGTACGGCAGCCACTCGTCCTGGACGGTGAAGCCGAGCCCGGCGTAGACGTCGCGGGCGGGATTCCAGTGCAGTACCTGGAGGTCGAGGCGGGCGTAGCCTCGATCGACGCAGACACGGGCGAGCTCGGCGAGCAGGCGCCGGCCGATACCGGTGCCGCGAGCCTCTTGGCGCACGTATATGTCTTCCAGGTAGATGCCGTGTACGCCTTCCCAGGTGGAGAAGTTCAGGAACCACAGCGCGTAACCGACGAGCCGCCCGTCATGCTCGGCGACGTGGCCGAAGAGCGCGGGCGCCGCGTCGAACAGTGCGGTGTGTAGCTGGGGTTCGGTGAGGTGGCACTGATCGGGTGCCTTCTCGAAGGTGGCGAGTTCGTGCACCATCGCGACGATGGCCGGCACG
This sequence comes from Micromonospora sp. CPCC 205371, assembly GCF_026130045.1. GTDB lineage: Bacteria > Actinomycetota > Actinomycetes > Mycobacteriales > Micromonosporaceae > Phytohabitans. The sequence continues at coordinate 12,700 of NZ_JAIBNX010000064.1, read as the reverse complement.
TCCTCGGGACGCGCCGGCCGGATCGTTGCTGTGCCCAGCTCGCTAGGCACAGTTGTCACGCTTGCTTGGTCTCCCAGAAGATCTTGGCGATCTCTTCGATCTTGCCGAGCAGCTCGTCGGCCTTGGCCGGGTCGGTCGTCCCCTTGGCGCCCGCGGCGCCGGCCAGCTTGGTGGCCTCGTTGAAGAGCTGGTGGAGCTGCGGGTACTTCTCGAAGTGCGGCGCCTTGAAGTAGTCGGTCCAAAGCACCCAGAGGTGGTGCTTGACCAGCTCGGCGCGCTGCTCCTTGATGATCAAGGCCCGAGTGCGGAACTCGGGGTCGGTGTTCGCCTGGTACTTCTCGGCGATCGCCTTGATCGACTCGGCCTCGATCCGCGCCTGTGCCGGGTCGTAGACACCGCAGGGCAAATCGCAGTGGGCGCTCACGACTGTGCGCGGAGAAAGAATGCGTGGAAGTCGCATAAGGACCCCTCCATGGACGTTTGCAATGATCCAAGAAAGACCCTACCCCTGGGGGAGTTGGGCTACCCGAGAGAGGTGAAACACACCATCGTGTACGCGGTACTCGTGCGAGGTCCATCGATGGCCCCGACGCTGCGCAATGGCGACGCGTTGCTGGTGCGGCGCGGTGGCCGGGCCGTCCGGCCCGGCGACGTGGTCGTCGCGCGGTTCCGTTCCCGGCCAGATCTGCTCGTGGTCAAGCGCGCGGTCCGCGAGCAGGACGGTGGCTGGTGGGTACGCGGAGACAACGGCCTCGTCACCGACGATTCCCGTGCGTACGGGGTTGCGGACGTCGTCGGGCGGGTATTGCTTCGCTACTGGCCCCGCCCTGGGTTTATGCTCAGAAATCGGACCGGGTGACCCCCGCACCGCACCGCCGCTCTTCGCTCACCGACGCGCGCCGAGCCGGCGGGACTGCACCGTTCGCCGTTGGCGCGAGCGAGTAAGCCGCACGCTGGGAGTCACCGCATGTCATCGTCCTCATTGGAACCCGTGTTTGAGCTGCATCGCGGCGGCAAGATGGCCGTCGCCTCGACCGTCCCGCTGACCAGCCGGGAAGACCTATCTCTCGCGTACACGCCGGGTGTGGCCCGGGTGTGCGAAGCGATCGCCGCGGAGCCGGCGCTCGCCGCCGACTACACCTGGATCGGGCACACCGTCGCGGTGGTCACCGACGGGTCGGCGGTGCTGGGGCTCGGCAACATCGGCGCGCGCGCCGCGATGCCCGTCATGGAGGGCAAGGCGGTGCTCTTCAAGCAGTTCGGCGGCGTCGACGCGGTGCCGATCTGCCTGGACACGCAGGACGTCGACGAGATCGTGTCGGTGGTGACCGCACTGGCTCCGTCGTTCGGCGGGATCAACCTGGAAGACATCTCGGCGCCGCGCTGCTTCGAGATCGAACGCCGGCTCGACGAGGCGCTGCCGATCCCGGTCTTCCACGACGACCAGCACGGCACGGCCATCGTGGTGCTTGCCGCGCTGCGCAACGCCGCCACCCTGCTGGACCGCAAGCTGGCCGACCTGCGCGTGGTCGTGAGCGGTGCGGGTGCCGCGGGCGTGGCCGTCACCAAGATGCTGGTCGCGGGTGGCGTCGACGGGGCCGAGGTGGTGGTCGTCGACTCGCGCGGGATCATCCACGAGGGGCGTGACGACCTGACTCCGGTCAAGGCCGAGCTCGCGGCTACGACCAACGCCGCGGGCCGCACTGGTGGCATCGCCGAGGCGCTGGCCGGCGCGGACGTGCTGGTGGGCGTGTCCGGCGGGCAGATATCCGAAGAGGCGGTGGCGGGCATGGCGCCCGGCGGGATCGTCTTCGCCCTCGCCAACCCCACGCCCGAGGTGCACCCCGACGTGGCGGCCCGGCACGCCGCGCTGGTCGCCACCGGGCGCAGCGACTTCCCGAACCAGATCAACAACGTTCTCGCGTTTCCGGGCATCTTCCGGGGCGCCCTGGAGGCCCGCGCCTCTCGCATCACCGACGCGATGAAGGTCGCGGCGGCCGACGCGGTCGCCGGCGTGGTGGCCGACGCCCTGCACCCGGACGCGTTCGTGCCTTCCGCGCTCGACCCGCGCGTGGCGCCCGCCGTGGCCGCCGCTGTCGCCGCCGCAGCTCAGGCTGACCACGCCTGACCAGCCCCGGCGGTGTTAGCGTGCTTGACCATGCGCGCTGCCTATGCCTCCTCGTTCGACGACGGGAACCCGCTCGCCGCCCTCACGGTCGGCGAGC
>NZ_JAIBNX010000064.1:0-10465 GCF_026130045.1 Micromonospora sp. CPCC 205371 | reverse complement strand
CGGCGCACGGCCGCGCGCCCCCGCCCGCCCTCGCGGCGGGCGGGGCCCGGCCGGCACCTGAAACCCCGGACGAGAGCTGGACGGTCGTCGACGTCCGCGCCAGCTCGCTCAACCACCACGACCTGTGGTCGCTGCGCGGCGTCGGGCTCACCGAGCAGCAGCTCCCGATGATCCTGGGCTGCGACGCAGCGGGCGTCGACTCCGCCGGCGCCGAGGTGGTCGTATACCCGGTGATTCCCGACCCGGGCGACCCGCGCGGTTACTCGCTGCTCTCCGAGAGGCACCCCGGCACGCTCGCCGACCAGGTGGCCGTGCCGCGCGCCAACCTCGTGCCGAAGCCCGCCGGGCTCAGCTTCCTCGACGCGGCGTGCCTGCCTACGGCCTGGCTCACCGCGTACCGGATGCTCACCACGCGCGGGAGGGTCTCAGAAGGAGAGGCCGTGCTGGTGCAGGGCGCCGGCGGCGGCGTCGCCACCGCCGCGGTGGTGCTCGCCGTCGCGCTCGGCAAGAGGGTGTACGCCACGAGCCGCGACGCCGGAAAGCGGGAGCGCATCGCGGATCTGGGCGCCACCGCGGTCGAGCCGGGCGCGCGGCTCGCGGAACGCGTCGACGTGGTGATCGAGACGGTGGGTGCGGCGACGTTCGAGCACTCGCTGAAGTGCGCGGCGCCCGGCGGGCGCATCGTCGTGTCGGGCGCGACCGCTGGGTACGAGGCGAAGGTCAACCTGCGCCGGGTGTTCGCCATGCAGCTAGACATCCTCGGCTCCTCGATGGGCACCAAGGAGGAACTGGCCGGCCTGCTGGAGCTGTGCGTGGAGCTGGGGATACGGCCGGTCGTCGACAGCGTCTACGGGTTCTCCGAGGCCGCCGGGGCGTTCGAGCGGCTGGAGTCCGGTGACGTCTTCGGCAAGGTCGTGCTGGACCACACAAGGTAAAGGGGGCGCCGTGACCCGGCGCCCCCTTTATCGGATCGTGCGGGTCAGGAGAGTGGCGCCCCACCCGGCTGCACGGCGCCGTTCACCGTCAGGGTGTACGGGGCGTTCTGGTTGACCTGCTCGGTCGGCTCGTCGTAGGCGACGATGGCGACCACGGTCGGGAACGCCGCGAACTGCGCGAGCTGTGCGCGGTCGAGCTGCACGTTGCGCTTGTGGTTGTACTGGGCCTGCAGCGCGATCTGGTTCTTGGCGTCGATGCCGACCAGGCGGACGCTCCAGTCGTGCACCTCGACCGGGTTGATCTCGGTCGGCGAGTCGAACGCGGCCAGGCTGGAACCGTCGCTGATCGCCGTGCCGCCCAGGGTCACGTCATCGATGAGCAGGCCGCCCTCGTTGACCCCACCGTCGCTGACGTACCGGAAGCCCAGCAGGACCGTCTGGCCGGCGTACGCGGAGAGGTCGAACGTGTGCTGCTCGAACCCGTCGGTGGCGCCGTTGAGCGACGGCCCGAGCGGGCCCTCCACCGTCTTGTCTCCAGCGATGGCGGTGTACGTCTCACCGCCGTCGGTGGAGACCACGACGTACCCGTAGTCGTACCCGGCCTCGGCGCCGTACTTCGCGAGGAAGCTCAGCGTCGCGTTGCTGGCCGGCACGGCTACCGAGGAGATCGCGGCGTTGTCGAGGTTGTTGCCGTTGCCGGAGAACAGCACCGGGTTGCCCGGCCGGTCAGGATCGTTGTCGACGACCGTCCAGGCGAGCGGCAGCGACGGCAGCGTGGCCGCGCCCTGGAACGACAGCGACCGCAGCTCGCGGCCCTTGAAGAAGGTGCCGTCGGCCTTGCGCAGCGCCACGTAGTCGGCGCCGTTGGGAGCCGCGCCGGGCTCGTCGTACGCGTCCGGGTTGGCCAGGTTGACCGTGGAGCGGACGCTGGCCGAGGTGACCTTCTTCTTCGGCACGCCGAGCATGACGCCTCGGCGGGACTCGCCAACGATCTTGTCGACGAGAACCGAGGTCTGGTACTCGTGGATCACCTTGTATGGGTCCCTCTGGCCCTCGGCCTCCAGCGCCGCGTCGAGGCTGGCCAGACCCTGAAGTTCGCCGTCCCGGTGCAGCTTGGAGAGGAACTCCGCGCCGAACTGGTCGCGCAGGTACAGCATGAACTGGTAGGCGTTTCCGTAGTCGGCGAGGACCTCGTTCGGCTGGCCCTCACCCCACAGGGTCAGCGAGTTTTCCGGACCGCCGCAGTCCCGGGGGTTCGGGTTGTACGGCGTCTGCACCGGGCCGAAGCCCTGGAAGCAGTACAGGTGGCTGTCGGCGCCCCGGTCGAACACGGTGGCCGTGGTGTCGGAGTACCCGGTCAGCTCCTGGGCGTAGTCCGAGAGCCCCTCGTTGATCCAGTTCCCCTCGAACGGGTCCGTGTAGTAGTGCAGCAGGTGCTGCCACTCGTGCGCGAACGTGCTCTCGTACGCGGTGGGGCGGGCCGGCCGGCTGGTGCACAGGTCGCTGGTGGGCTCGTCCGGCGGGTTGGCCCCGGTGCGGTGTGCCCAGTCGAACGCGTCGATCGTCATCACGTTGCGGTCGAGCAGCTCGTTGATCTGCGCCGAGAAGAAGCCCGCGATGTAGGTCGGCGCCTCCGGGAACGTGTAGTAGTTGTCGTCCCGGACGTTGTCGATGAGGGCGACCGTGCGGTTGCCCGCGCCGGTGTAGTCGCCGCCGTTTCCGTTGGCGTCCGGCGGCACGGTCGCGTTGGTGCCGTCGCGGTCCGGCGGCGTGCTGAACGCCGCGGTCTCCTTCGGGTACATGTTGGTGTCGAACTCTTCGACGAGGTACGCCACCTGCTCGTCGGTGATCTGCGTCGAGTTCGGGATCTGCGCGCGGCAGTCACCGGCTGGGAACGAGGTGTCGTTGGCGACCCAGACCTCGATGTTGTCGCCGACGCCGCGGAGCGTGTAGTCCTTGCGGTACAGGCCTCCTTCGACGTCGTCGAGCCCCAGCCATTGCCGGACCGTGCCAACCGGCGGCGTGTCGGCCTGAGCCTGTATCCGCTGGCGAGTCGATGCCTTCGGCTGGTACCGCTCTGGTACGTCGACCTTCTTCCCGTCGAGCGTGAAATCTGTCCGGGTCAGTTCCCGGAAGTCGCTCGGCTGGTTCGCATCATGTACCGGCGTGGGGGCGGCTGCCGCCGACGATGCCGGGACGATGGTCACCAGGGGTAGGACGAGAGCGGTGGCTGCGGCCCCAACAATGCGGCTGCGTGCCATGTATCCCCCTTGTGAATGGGCACTGTTACATACCGATGCCTACCGGTACGCAGGTAGGAGCGCAAGAGATCTTCCCGGATTATCCGATGTGGACGTCCGGAATGTCGGTAACGACGCGATCAGGCGGGGCCTGAGCCTGGACGGCGCCGGCCGATCCGGACGAGCCCGAGCTGCCCGAGCATCACGCCCAGAGTAAAGCGGTTGGGTGCGCCGAAGCGACGCATAAGGTCGCTGACCCGGCGCCGCACCGTGCGGTCACTCGTGTCGAGATGGAAAGCGACGCGTCGATCGCTACGGCCAGTGAGCAGCTCGGCGAGCAGCCGGTGCTCCTCTTCCGAGAGGACGAAGATCAACGGCACGTCGTCGGCTTCGTCGGCATCCAACTTCATGAAAGCCCTCCCCGTATGGGCATGCCCGCACGCCTGGCGGACCTCCTGATTGTGGACAGCGGGTGTGCCGTTGGCAACGGTGCGCTAATAGCGGATATCTGGCCCAACCCGGCTAGTAGGGCGTTCGCGCGAGGCATCCCCCGTGGCCGGAAGCGGTCAGGTCCATTGTGGCCACCTGGGGCATCGAATATGTTCCACGCGCCGATCAACTTCGACGGCCTGGCCTACACGGGGGTGTGCCTGATGCGGCTTCGTCGTGCGGTTGTCTTGGTTGCGGTGGCGGCGGCAGCCGCTGCGCAGCTGACCGTTCCAGCGGCACAGGCCGCACCCGTGCCTGCGGCGCCGAAGGAGTGCGCCGCCAGCCGTCCGGACGGCAGGTCCGCAACGGCCGCGGCCGCCGACTGTGGCGGCAAGGTGGAGATTCTAGCCGAGCGCACCGAGACCTCTCAGACGTTCGCCAACCCGGACGGGTCGCGCACGCTGGAGCAGTCCATCCAGCCGGAGTGGGTCCGCCGCGGCTCGGGCTGGGTGCCGGTCGACACCACGCTCCGTAAGGGTGCGGGCGGTGTCGTCGTGCCCGGCGCGACCGTGCTGCCGATGACGTTCTCGCCCGGTGGCACCAGACCGCTCGCCGAGTTGCGCGACGGCGACCAGAAGCTCGCGATGACCTGGCCGGACAAGCTGCCCACGCCGACGCTGACTGGCGACACAGCCGTGTACGCGGAGGTGCTGCCGGGCGTCGACCTGCGCGTCACCGCGACCGCTCTGGGCTTCTCCGAGGTGCTGGTGGTGAAGTCCCCCAAGGCCGCGCAGCAGCCAGGCATCGCGACCGTCCGATTCGGACTGAAGGCCACCGGTGTGACGGTCGCCGCGAAGCCCGACGGCGGACTCGAAGCGCGTGACAAGGCCGGCCGGCCCGTGTTCGTCGCGCCGACGCCGCTGATGTGGGACTCGTCCGGCGAAGGCGAAGGCGCTACGAGAGACGGCGCCGACGTCGCCACGCCGGGGCGGAGGGCGGTCATGCCGGCCACGGTGAGCGGTGGCCAACTGACCCTCAAGCCAGACCGCAAGCTGCTCACCGACCCCGGCACCAAGTACCCCGTCTACATCGACCCGTCGTGGACCGGCGGCATCGCGAGCAACGCCTGGACGACGGTCTGGAGCAAGTTCCCGAGCAGCAAGTTCTGGCAGAACTCGACCGCGCTGCAGAACGGCGCCGACAAGGGCTCGGCCGGCGCCGGACTCACCCGCGACTGCGACGGTTGCGCGACCCACAAGGTGCGCACCTTCTTCCGGATGAACACCTCCGCGGTCAAGGGGAAGGTCATCCTTGGCGCGAAGTTCCGGATCGAGCAGCGCTGGTCGTGGACGTGCAGCCCGAAGTCGAACGCCAAGGTATGGCTGACCGGCGGCATCTCGTCCAGCACGACATGGAACAACCAGCCTTCCTGGGACAACAACTACACCTCCCAGACCGCGGCGAGCCGGAAGGTCGGTGCGGTACACGGCTGTGCTGGCCCCGGCACCATCGAGTTCGACCTGAAGACGATCGTCACGCGAGCGGCGGCCGGCAAGTGGAACGACGTCACGCTGGGCCTGCGCGCGATCGACGAGGGCACCACCAACCACTGGAAGCGGTACAACCACGCGTCGCCGAAGCTCGCCATCGACTACAACACGATCCCGAACGCGCCCGGTCAGCGGTGGAGCGACGGCAAGGTGTGCGCGACAGGCGCGGCCCGGCCGTACGTGCTGACCCTCACGCCCATCCTCGCCGCGAAGCACTCCGACGCCGACACCGGCCAGCAGGCGCTCACCACCTTCTTCTACTGGTGGCAGCTCGGCGGCGCGCGCAACGAGACCGACAAGATTTCGCAGGCCTCCGGCAACCCGGCCACACCGTCCAAGGCGATACCGGCGGGCAAGATCGTCGACGGCCGCACCTACGTCTGGCAGGCGCGCACCTACGACGGCTCCCATTACAGCGCCTGGTCGGGCACGTGCGAGTTCACGGCGGACGTCACGCCGCCGAACACACCCAACCCACCGACATCGAGCGACTACCCGCCCGACTCCACCACCGAGCCGGCGCACGGCGGCGTCGGGCTGCCGGGCACCTTCCAGCTCAATCCGCCCACCACGAAGCCCGAAGAGGTCGTCGGCTACGCGTACACATTGGACTCTGGCGTGCAGCCGTCGGCCGCTACCCAGGTCGCGGCCAACGCGACCACGCACGCCGCATCGGTGAGCATCACGCCGTTGCGCGACGGCGTAAACACGTTGCGGGTGTGGACGAAGGACCCCGCCGGTCGGTACTCGGCCACGCCGCGGGAGTACAAGTTCAAGGTCCGGTCCGGCAACGGTCCGGCCGCCGAATGGGTCTTCGACGAGGCGAGCGGCAACGCGACCGACGACACGGGACACAACAACACGGCCACCCTGGGTGGCGGTGCGAGCCGTACCCCCGGTCGGGCCGGCGTGGGCAGCGCCCTTTCGCTCAACGGCACCACGGCATACGCCGCCACGACAGGGCAGGTCGTGCTGCCGCACCCCGACACGCCAAACGTGACGGTGCCGGTGACCTCCGGAGGCAGCACCACGGTCACCGCATGGGTACGCCTGACGGCGACCGGGGGCGGAGTTCGCAACGTGGCCAGCTACGACGGCGCGAACGTCCACGCACTGCGGCTGGCGTACAACGGTGCGAACAACACCTGGATCTTCCGTACCGTGCCGAGCGACACGTCTGGTGCCGCCGGCGCCACCATCGCCAGCACCTCGACCGCCGTGGCCGGCCGGTGGACGCACCTGGCCGCGGTGTGGGACCTGGCGAATCGCCAGATGAAGCTCTACGTCAACGGCACGCTGGAGGCCACCTACCAGGCGGGCTCGAACTGGGCGCCGCACAACGCGGCCACGTCGTTCAGCATCGGCCGCACCCGGGCCGCCGCCGCGTACAGCGAGTTCTGGTCCGGCGCGATCGACGACGTGCGGGTCTACAACTACCCCGTCGCGGCTGACAAGATCGCGCTCTTGGCGGTGCCGCTGGCGCCCGTGCTCTCGTTCCCCAACGGCGACTCGGTGACCGCGGGCCAGCCCATCAACGTGCGGATCGACTCGGGCGGCGACGCCAACATCACGTCGTACAAGTACAGCGTCGGGTCCGCGATCCTGGACAAGACCGTCGCGGTCACCGCCGGCGCCGCCGCCACCGTGGCCGTCCCGACGACCGCGAGCATGGCCGGCCAGCAGCGGGTCTTCGCGATCACCGTCGACGCCAAGGGCCGGCAGAGCCTCGTCACCGCCGGCACGTTCACCGTGATCGGCGCCGCGAAGATCTCCGGGAGCGTCATCGACATCGACACCTCCGAGCTGGTGGCCGGCGCGCTCGTCACCCTCAGTCCGGGCAACCATTCGATGACCACCGCCGCGAACGGCTGGTACTCGTTCGCGGGCATCGCACCCGGCACGTACACGATCAAGGCGTCGATCGGCGGCCGGTGCGGCAAGTCGTTCGAGGCCCAACTGGCCATCGAGGGCGACATGACCGTCGACCTGCCGCTGATGCAGCTGACCGACGGCCTCGGGTACACCTGCCAGGTCGCCGCGGCCGCGTTCGTCGCCGCGGACCAGACCGTCGTGCCGCTGACCGGTGACGACGCCGTGACCAAGGTCAATATCCCGTTCGCGTTCCCCTTCTACGGGCACGCGTACCGCGAGGCGTGGATCGACACCAACGGCCTGCTCTCGTTCACCGACCCGGCCGGCTCCCACCGGTACCCCGGCGGCAACCTGCCCGCTCCCGCCCAGCCCAACGCGGCCGTCGCCGCGTTCTGGGACGACCTCGTGGTCGACGCCTCGGCGAGCGTGCGCACGGCCATCGTCGGCACCGGCGCCGACCAGCGGTTCGTGATCGAATGGCGCAACGTCCACCGCAAGGCATCGACGGCGCAGCGGCTCACCGCCGAGGCGGTCCTCGCGCCGGACGGCACGATCGAACTCAACTACGCCGGGCTCGACAACGACGCCGAGAAGGGCGCCGGGGCCGCCGTCGGCATCGAGGGTCCGGAAGGCGAAGACGGCCTGCTGTACTCGGCGTCGCAGCCCGTGCTCGTCGCCGGCCAGGAGGTCACGTTCGATCACCCGGGTGAGGCACCGATCGACAGGTTCGCGCTGTCGGGTACCGTGCGCGACTCCGCGGGAGCGGCGGTGTCCGGTGCGACGGTGACGCTCGACCCGGCCGGCCTCACCGCCCCCACGGCGCCCAACGGCACCTGGGGGTTCACCGGCCTGGTGGCCAACAGCTACACGGTCCCCGCCGCGACCGGCGGCCGGTGCGCACGCACCGGGAGCGCGCAGGTCGAGCTGACCGGCGGCGACGCCGTCCACGACCTGGTGGTGCGGCCGGTGGGCGACGGATTCGGGTACGGCTGCGCGGCCGCGCCGCGTCCGTTCGTACCGGCGGCCAACGTGATCGAGGAACTGAAAGGCGACTACGACGCGCAGCACGTGACGCTGCCGTTCCCGTTCCGGCTGTACGGCCGCGACTACTCGTCGACCACGGTGATCACCGACGGCACGCTCATCTTCGCGGGCCCTGTCGGCGACGCGTGGGACAACAAGCCGCTACCGACCGCCGACGCTCCCAACGCGGCCCTGTACGCGTTCCAGGACGACCTGGTGATCGACCAAGACGCCAGCGTCCGGACCGAGCTGTTCGGCACCGCACCGAACAGGTACTTCGTGGTGGAGTGGCGCAACGCCCTCATCTTTGACACCACCGGCCGGCTCACCTTCGAGATGGTGCTGTACGAGAACGGCGACGTCGCGTTCAACTACGCCGGGCTCGACACGCCGCTGGAGCGGGGCGGCTCCGCCACGGTCGGCATCGAGAGCCACGCCGGCACGACCGCACTGCAGTACTCGGCGAACGAGGACGCGCTGGTGAACGGCACCGGCATCCTCTTCACGCCGCCGCCGGCCGGCACCATCCAGGGCACCGTGACCGCGGCAGGCACGGGCACCGCGGTGGCGGGTGCGACCGTGACGCTCCGCCCGGGCAACGCGACGACGACCACCGGAGCCGACGGCAGTTACCAGTTCACGGGCGTGAAGTCCGGCGACTACACGGTTTCCGTGGCCCGCGGCGACGGTAAGTGCGCCGGTCCGGAAGCCGCCGCGCTCGCCCAGCCCCGTGGCGGGGTCGACAAGATCGACCTGTCGGTCGGCACCGGCTCGGACGGGTACGGCAACTCGTGCACCGTCGGTCCGCGCACCCTGCTGCCGACCGACACCGTGCTCGGGCTGACCGGCGACGACGCGTTCACGCAGGTCACGCTGCCGTTCCCGGTCACGCTCTACGGCACGACGTACAACACCGCCTGGGTCGACACGAACGGTGTGGTGACGTTCGAGCTGCCCGAGGGTCCATCGTGGAACGTCAGCGAGATCCCGTCAGCTGTCGAGGCGCACAAGCCCAACGCGGCCGTGTACGCCTTCTGGGAGGACTGGGACGTCGACGCGGACGCCAGCATGCGTACTGCGGTCAGCGGCACCGCGCCCAACCGGAAGTACGTGGTCGAGTGGCACAACGTCGTCGCCTGGAAGGACCGCACGCAGCGGGCCACGTTCCAGGTGGTGTTCGAGGAAGCCGGCGACATCGCCGTCGCCTGGGACGGCATCGACCAGGAGCTCATCGAGCAGGGCCTGTACGGGGTGGTAGGCATCGAGAACTCCGAAGGCTCCGAGGCGCTCGTCCACAGCTCGTTCGTGCCCGCACTGCGCAGCGGCACCGGCGTCGTGTTCCACCGTGGTGACGGCGTCGTGGGCACCGTCACCGGCACGGTCACCTGCGCTGGCGCCGCCGTCTCGGGCGCGAGCGTGGTCTCCGGGACGCATACCGCCACCACCAACGCGAGTGGCCAGTACACGCTCCCGAACGTGCCCGTCGGACCGGCCGTTGTGATCGCGACGGCGACCGGCGGCGGGTGCGCGGGCTCGGGCGCGGCCCAGGTGACGGTTGCCGGCGAAACCAGCGTCACCGGCGACATCGCGATGACCTCGGTGACCGGCGGCGGATACAGCTTCACGAGCGGCCCCCGGTCGTTCCTGCCCGCCGAACAGACGACGCTGGCGCTGACCGGTGACGACGAGTTCGTCGAGGTCACGCTGCCGTTCCCGATCACGCTGTACGGCCAGGCCTACTCCACCGCATGGGTCGACACGAACGGCGTCGTGTCCTTCACGCCGCCGGACGGCTCCGCGTGGAACGTCAGCCCGATCCCGTCGGCGGCCGAACCGCACCGCCCGAACGCCGCGGTCTACCCGTTCTGGGACGACTGGGTGGTCGACGACGAGGCCAGCGTCCGCACGGCGATGGCCGGCACAGGGCCGAACCGCACGTTCGTCGTCGAGTGGCGCAACGTCACGAACTGGGCCGACCGCACCGCCCGGGTCACGTTCCAGGTGGTCTTCGCCGAGAACGGCGAGATTTCGTTCGCGTGGAAGGACGTGGCCGCCCGGTCGGTCGAACGCGGTGGCAAGGCGACGGTCGGTGTGGAGAACGCCGCCGGCAGCAAGGCACACCAGTACCTACACCAGCACCCGGTGATCCGTAGCGGCGAGGGCTTGCTGTTGCGCCCAGTCGTGGCCTGACCCCATCCGACGACCGTCCGGAGGTTACGGTGCAACACCCTGGAAGTCGGTACCGTTTCGCCGTCCGCGCCATCGCGGTTGGCCTCCTGCTAGCGACCGCCGCGACGGCTGGCCCGGTGCCGGCGTCCGCGAAGCCCAAGGACAAGTTCACCCCGCCGAAGGCGGAAGAGGTCAAGTCGGTCGCCGTTCAAGAGGTCAAGGCGGCGGGCGCGACGGCGGCGGGCGC
>NZ_JAIBNX010000063.1:20055-39076 GCF_026130045.1 Micromonospora sp. CPCC 205371 | reverse complement strand
CGGGTCAGCGGCTCGCCCGCGGCCGCCCTGACCGGCCGCGCCGGGGGCCGCCCCACTCTCGATCAGATGGCCGGCGACGACGCCCTCGTGGTGGGCGTCGCCCGGCACCGCGAGTGGGTTCGCTACCACCCGCTACTGCGGCAGACCTTGTTGCGCCGGCTTCGAGTCGAGCATCCCGCCGCCGTTCCGGGTCTGCACCGTCGGGCCGCGACCTGGTTCGCCGAGCACGGCGAGCCGATCGAAGCGGTCCGGCACGCCGCTTTGGCCGGCGACACGGACCTGTTGGGCCATACTCTGCTGAACCACGCGCTGCCGCGGCTGCTGTCGCCGGACGCACGGCGGCTGGTCGCCGCGATCGGCCCGGTCGCTGCCCGCGCCGCCAACCACCCGACACTGGTGGGCCTGGTCTGCGCCGCGGCTGCCCATTACCACCGGCACGACTACGCCGCCGTGGGCAGGGACATCCGCTGCGCCCGCGTCCTGCTCGATACGGCAGATCCGGCCCTGCGCGAGCCCGCCGAGATCGTCCTGACCCTGTTCGAGACGGCCACGGCGCGGCTGGCTGGTCGGGCGGCAAAGACAGTCGCGGGCGCCCGACGGGCCCTCGGCCTGCTCGATATGGGCCCCGCCGATCTCGCCGCGACCCCTCAGTATCGGGTCATCGCCCTGAGTAACCTTGGCGTGGGGCTGCTGTGGAGTGGACAACTGGAGGAGGCTGCCGGTTGCCTGATCGCCGCGGAAAACGGGGCGGGTCAGCTGTCCCTGGAACTACCGCAGGTCAACGCCCTCGCCCATCTCGCCCTGATCGACGCGATGACCGGTGCGCTGGACCGGGGCACGGAGCGGGCCGAGGCCGCGCTGCGCCTTGCCGAGCTGTTCGTCTGGACGTCGGAGCCCGAGGTTGTCAGCGCCCACCTCGCGCTCGCGTTGGTACATCTGCAGCGCGTCGACCGACAGGACGCCGCACGGCACATCACGCAGGCTCTGGCCGGCAACGGACATAGCGGGCAGGCGGCCCGGCTGGCCGCACAGACCATCCAGACGCGCCTGCTGCTGACCGAAGGGCATGCCGCGCGGGCCTTGACCGCGACGACGCGGCTGCGCGAACAGGCGGCCAGATCCGGTACGGCCTCCGCACTGCTCGACAAGTGGGTCGCCGCTGCCGAGGCCGACGCGCTTCTGCTCGCCGGGAAGCCGGAGGCGGTCATCGACAACACTGGTGCAAGCGACGTCCACGCGGCACGTGCCATGCTCGCGCTTGGCCAGGTCGACAAGGCCGAGGCGCTCGTCCGGCCGATCATCGAGGACAGCGACGGCGACCTGGAGGCGGCCGTGGAAGCCAGGCTCGTGCTCGTCCTGGCGGCCGAGCAGCGTCGCCTCGACGGCGCCGCGGTCGAAGTGCTCGCGGACGCGATCGCCCGTGCCGAGCCGCAGCGGATGTCCCGGCCGTTCCTGATCCTAGGCGACCGGCTCGCCGACGTGCTCAAGCAACAGCAGGAACTCGTCGAAGGTAGCAGGGACTTCGTCGCCCGACTCATCGCCCTGTTCGACCTCGATACCGGCCCACCGGTGCCACCACTGGCGGAACCGCTGACCGACCGGGAGCTCAGCGTGCTGCGCTACCTGCCGACGATGCGCAGCAACACCGAGATCGGCAATGACCTCTACGTCACGGTGAACACCATCAAGGCCCATTTGAAGGCCCTGTATCGCAAGCTCGAGGTGACCAACCGTCGGGAGGCGGTCGCCCGGGCCCGTGAGCTGGGTCTGATCTGAGGACCGCGCGTCGAAACCACCCGCGGCGGGTGATTCCCGCGCCTCCCATCCCGCGCACCATTTCGACCATGAGGACCTACGACCTGACCGGCGTGGACGCCGGGCCCAGCAGACGACTCATGGTTGCCGCGGCCGTACTCATCGGGGCCAGCGGGCTACTCGGGTTCGCCGGAGTGGCCATCGGCAGCGCGGCGGCGCTGGCGGCCGGTCGCCGCTGGATGCGGCGCAACGACGTCCACCCGCGCGATCTTGCGGCGCGGACCTGGCGGCAGACCAGAGAGGCTTCCCGCGCCGGCGCTCAGGCGTGGCGCGCGGCGGCGCCGGCGGCAACCCGTTAACTTCGCCGGCTACCCGCGCTGGGTGGTACGCGGGACCGGGTAGGCCCGACACCATGGTCTGGTGAATGGGTCCTATGACGTGATCATCATCGGTAGCGGCGCCGGCGGCGGCACCTTGGCCCGCCATCTGGCTCCGACGGGTAAGCGGATCCTAGTGCTGGAGCGCGGTACCTGGCTGCCGCGGGAGCCCCAGAACTGGGTCGCCGCCGACGTGTTCGTCGACAACCGCTACGTGTCACCCGACACGTGGTACGACGCGCGCGGCAAACCGTTCCAACCGCAGATCCACTACTTCGTCGGCGGCGCGACCAAGCTGTACGGCGCCGCCCTGTATCGCCTGCGCGCCGAGGACTTCGGCGAGCTGCAGCACCACGACGGCGTCTCACCTGCCTGGCCGATCTCGTACGCGGACCTCGAGCCTTACTACACCCGGGCGGAGCGGATGTACCAGGTCCACGGTGCCCGCGAGGAGGACCCGACCGAGCCTCCGGCCAGCGCACCGTACCCGTTCCCCGCCGTCTCCCACGAACCACGCATCCAGCAGCTGTCCGACGACCTGGCCGCCGCCGGCCACCACCCGTTCCACGCACCGTGCGGGATCATGCTCGACGAGACGAACATGCCCTACAGCACCTGCGTGCGCTGCCCGAGCTGTGACGGCTTCCCCTGCCCGCTGCACGCCAAGTCCGACGCCGAAGTGCTCGGGATACGCCCGGCGCTCGAACATCCCAACGTCACGCTGCTGACCGACGCCGAGGCGGTCCGGCTGGAGACGAACGACCCCGGTACGGCGGTCACGCAGGTGGTGGTCGAACACGAGGGCCACGAGGAGCGCTACGCGGCAGACATCGTGGTGGTCTCGTGCGGCGCCGCCAACTCCGCGAAGCTGTTGCTGCGCTCGGCCACCGACCGGCACCCAAATGGGCTCGCCAACGGCTCCGACCAGGTCGGGCGCAACTACATGTTCCACACCAGCCAGGCCGTCCTCGCACTGTCCAGAGAACCGAACCCGACGGTGTTCCAGAAGACCCTGGGCGTCAACGACTTCTACTTCAGCGGCCCGGACTTCCCATACCCGATGGGGAACATCCAGATGGTCGGCAAATCGCAGCCCGACATGTACCGCGGCGAGAAACCCCTTGAGACCAAACTCGCGCCCCGCTGGGCGATGCGCGACGTCGCCCGGCACGCCATCGACTTCTGGCTATCCACAGAGGACCTGCCGCGGCCGGACAACCGGGTCACGGTGCGCCCGGACGGACGCGTCCAGCTCAGCTACACGCCGAGCAACCCTACCGCCGCCAAGCGCCTCTACCACCAGCTCAAGAGCATGCTCGGCCGCCTGGGCCTGCATCCGGACCACCTGATCCACCGGTTCGCGTACCTCAAGAGCGACATTCCTGTCGCGGGCGTCGCGCACCAGGCCGGTACCTGCCGGTTCGGCACCGACCCCGCCACCTCCGTGCTCGACGTCGACTGCCGGACACACGAACTGGACAACCTCTACGTCGTCGACACCAGCTTCTATCCCAGCATCGGCGCGGTGAACCCGGCTCTGACCGCGATGGCCAGCGCCTTGCGGGTCGGCGACCATCTGCGGGAGCGGCTCGGCGTACACGCGCCGGCCGGCGCGCAGCACGTGTGATTCACGTTCCCGTGGCGGCCGAAGGCGGCGTGAGCCGGATCGACGCCACGTACGAGACCACCACCGCGACGATCACCAACGGCATCGCGGCCAGGCCGTTCGACGACAGCAGCAGGGTCGCCAGCAACACCGAGGTCAACGGAAGCTTGAGCACCGCGGCGCACATCGCGCCGATCCCCATCGCCACGGCGGGCACCAGGCCCAGCCCGGGAAGATGGGACAGGACCAGCCCGCCCGCGGCACCGAGAAACATCGCCGGGAAGATCGGCCCTCCCCGGAAGGCGCTGAGCGACACGCCGTACGCCAACCCCTTGCAGGCGATAAGCATCAGCAGCGCCCCGACCGAGTAACCGGCGCTGCCCGTGACGAGCCCGGGCAGGGCCTCCTGACCTGAGAACAGCACGTCGGCGGTGTGCTTGCCGGTGGTCTCGGCGTACCCGATCGCGAGAGCGGCGACGACGAGGCCCGCCACCGGAGTCAGCAGCACCGGTCGCGGCTCCACGTACCTCCGCAAGAACAGGCCGAGCCGCCGGACGCCCCAGCCAGCCAAAGCGGCCGCCAGACCGATCACCACAGCCCACCCGAACTCCGCCAGGTCCGGTCGCTGGAACGTTGGCAGGCCGGGGATCGCCAGCGAAAACGTACCCCGACCGGTCCACTCGCCCAGCCCGAGGAAGACCAACGCGCCAATGCCGGATGCCAGCAGGCCCGGCAGCAGCACCAGCGTCAACGTCGCGCCGGCCAGCCCGGACGCCTCCATCAGCAGGAACGCCCCCAAGAGAGGCGAGCCGAGCAACGCACTGATGGCGGCGAAGCTGCCCGCGGCGGCCACCACCGCCGCCGTCCGTGGCGGCGCGTCGCGCTTGGCCAGGCGCACGGCGAGCACCGCCAGCCCACCACCGATCGCGATAAGCGGGGCCTCCGGACCGATCACCGCGCCCAGGGCGAGGGAAGCCAGCGCCGCCAACGCGATGCCCGGCAGTTCGCGCGGGGACGGCGGCCCGCTGGGCGTGAACCCGTCGGCGGGCGAATGGCCGCCGTGGCCGGGCAGGTGGCGAACGGCCACACCGACCAGCAACCCCGCCAGCGCCAGCAGCGGCAACGGCCACCAGAACGGCGCCTCGCGGAAGCCCAACCCCCGAGGGAGGTCGTCGAACAGCCACTCCGCGAGATAGTGCACGAGGCCGAGAAACCCATACGCCACCGCCGAAATCGGCACCCCGATGATCGCGGCCAACGCCAAGAGCCTCAGGTACTCCTTGCTGCGTAGAACGGCTATCGGGTCACTCAGCCGGTCACTGGTCACCGCATACCCCCCCATGATGTCGGCTTTATCGATGGTCGAGGAGCCTCGGCGGGCCGGCGCCACCCGGCCCGGGTGAAGACACGAGCCCGATGGCCGGCTTCGCTTGTCGGGTGACGGCAGATCAGGTGTTTCTCGGCGTGGGACTGATTTTCGTCCTCGCGGTCGGCTCCCAGGTGCTGGCGAGCCGGCTGCGCATCCCCGCCCTGGTCGTCCTGCTGCCCGTGGGTTTCACCGCCGGAGCGCTGACGCACGATGTCGACCCGGAACGACTCCTCGGGGAGGCGTTCCAGCCCTTGGTCGCGCTGGCCGTCGCGGTCATCCTCTACGACGCCGGCCTGTCGCTGGACCTCCGCAGGCTCACGGGCCACACCCGCCGCGTCATGATCCGACTGATCGGATACGGAGTGCCGATCACCTGGGCGTTCGCCGGATACTTCGGAGGCCTGCTGCTCGACATGCCCGCACGTTCGGCCGTGATGCTCGGTGCCATCCTGGTCGTATCCGGCCCGACCGTGGTCGGTCCGCTGCTGAACTTCGTGCGGCCGGCCGAGCGGATCCAGCGGATCCTCATGTGGGAAGGGACCCTCATCGACCCCGTCGGTGCCATCCTGGGGGCGGCCGTGTTCGGTGCCGTCGTGGCGGCCCAGCGGCCGGCACCCGAAACCCAGATCGCCCACTTCCTGGCTAGCATCGGGATCGGTCTGGTTGGTGGCGTCGTCGGCACCGCGCTGCTGTGGTTCCTGCTGTGCAAGCTGCGGTTGGGCGAGTTGCTCGGCACGACCACGCAACTCGCCGCGGTGATCGCGACGGCGGGAGCCTGCAACGTGGTCCGCGACGACACCGGGCTCATCGCCGCGATCGTCATGGGGCTGGCGGTCGCCAACATCCCTCGGTTCGACCTACCCGTGCGCCGGCCCTTCTTCGAGACGCTGGTCCAGTTGATTCTCGGCCTGCTGTTCATCACCATCTCGGCGACCGTCACCCCGCAGTCCCTGCGCCCAGTGCTGTTGCCGGGCCTGGCTCTCGTCGCCGTGCTCGTGCTGATCACCAGGCCGCTGGTGGCGTATCTGGCCACGCTCCGGACCGACCTGTCCTGGGGCCAGCGTCTATTCATCGGATGGATGGCGCCGCGCGGAATCGTCGCCGCCGCCACCGCGTCGGCCTTCTCCGCCACCCTCGTCGGCCACGGTATCGAGGGCGCCGCGAAGATCCTGCCGGCGACGTTCCTGGTGATCGTCGTGACCGTGACGCTGTACGGCCTGACCGCCGCCCCCGTCGCGCGGAGGCTGGGAGTCACCCGCCCCGCCCGCACCAGGCCCTTGCTGATCGGCGGCGACCCATGGGTGATCGACCTGGGCCAGGCCCTATCAGCCGCCGGGCTCGACGTGCTGATGTGGGCCGGAAACGACCGACAGCGCGACCGGATCAGACGGGCCGGAATAGAACTGGCGCCCAACGGGTTGATCGCCACGGCCGCCGCGCGCGGTGTCCCGATCGAGCGGGTCACGGCGGTGCTCCTCCTCACCGCCGAGGACGACTTCAACGCCCTCGCCTCGACCATCCTGCACGACAGCGTCGACGGTCCCATCTACCGACTCCGGCCGGCGCCAGACAGCCACGGTGTCGTCGCGCCGTACCTCGGCGGCACGGTCCTCTTCGGCGGCGGGTTGACGGAGTTCACGCTCGATCGCCGGATCCACGAGGGCGGCACAATCACGGTGCGGCGATCTGACGGTGCCGTACCCGCCGGACACGAGCTGCTCTTCGTGGTGCGCACCGATGGCAAGCTCGACCCGGTCACCGAAGGCGGGCGGCCACCGTTCCGCGACGGCGACACCATGGTGCTACTCGCCCCCGCGCCGCCCGACCACCCACACCGGGTAATGCCCGACCCGGCAACCGGGTCGAGCGTTGTCGGTGAGACCTTCCACAACTGAGGAGGACGTTCATGACCGGCCGGACAGAACACGGGGCATACCAGACGGAGTCGGAACGGACCGGTTGGGCAGGCTGGATCATCTTCGCCGGACTCATGATGATCGTTATTGGGCTCTTCCAGCTGGTTGCCGGGTCGGCCGCCCTCTTCGACGACGGCTACTTCCTCGTGACCTCCGACGGGCTGCTGCTCAACCTGGGCTACACCGCATGGGGGTGGATCCATCTCATCCTCGGGATCGTCGCCATCATCGTCGGATACGGCGTGATGGTCGGCCAGACCTGGGCACGCGTTGTCGGGATCCTATTCGGACGGTGGATGCCGACCCGTCCGGTGCCAAACGCGGCATCGTCCCTTGCCCAGAATCTCTGGGCTCCCCCGCCGGGGGCGATTGCCCGCTCAGGCCGGCACCGTCGCGGTCGGAGCCTCGGCGGTGCCGGCCCTGTGGCGCGCACCGTTCCGCCGTCCATCCCGCTAGGCACCAAAGAGACCATCTGACCGGGCGCGCCTCGGCCACCGCGATCTTGCTCGCGGTGGCCGCCGCGGCGCGGCCGTCTGCCGCCGCCGATGCAAGTATTGGGCGGCGACTGGCGCGGTGGACACTGGCGGCCGACTCAGCGCGCGGGGCGGCTACGTTGCACCAGCGGTAGGACGATCTCGTCGACGATGCTGGTGAGCACTTCGTCCGGTATCGGTGCACCGCGGGTCAGGAACTGGTGGGCGATCAGTGCCGGCGCGACTGAGATCACCTGTGGGGTGAGTACGTCCGGGTTGACCTCGCCGCGCTGTGCCGCGCGCTGCAGGATCGCCCCGATCGTTTTCGCGCGAGCCTCGGTGATGCGGGCGCGGACCATTTTGGTGCGTTCGGGGTCGCTGAGGGCTTCGACCATCAGCCCGCGGACCGCTTCGCCGGCCGGCCCGTCGAGTTGGTCGGCCGCGTAGCGCAGTGCGGTGAGCAGGTCCTGCCGCAGGCTCCCGGTCTCCGGCAGGTTGACCTGGTCGGGAAACGTGCTCCGGATGGCGTCGACGACGAGGTCGGCTCGGCTGGGCCACCGGCGGTAGAGCGAGGCCTTGCCCGTGCGAGCGCGCTCGGCGATCCGTTCCATCCGCAGGCCGGCGTACCCGAACTCGGTGAGCTCGGCGAGTGTGGCGGCGTAGACGGCCTGGACGAGCGCCTCTCCTCGTCGCCGCGGTCCCTTGCGGTGGTCGACCGGACTGTCTGTTGTCATCACCCTCCCTTAGTGGCCGTTGCGTTCTCTATCGTGCTACGTTGCCGATCGAGGCCGCCAAAGAACGATGCGTTCTCTGTGGGTGCCGCGTGTCCAGGCAGGGTGCCACACGCTCTGGACCTGGCGTTTCGCGGCTGTCAGTCGTCGACATCGCAACTGGAGAAGATCCTGTGGCTACGTTGTTGTACCGGCTTGCCCGGTTCTCGTTCCGGCGGCCTTGGTTGATGGTGCTGGTCTGGCTGGGCTTGTTGGCCGTGGTCGGGGTCGGCGCCCGCGGTTTGTCCGGGCCCACCTCCGATGTGTTCTCGTTGCCCGGCACAGAGTCCCAGCGCGCCATTGATCTGCTGAACGAGCGGTTTCCCGAGGCGGCCGCGGACGGCGCCACCGCGCGGGTGGTGTTCGCCGCGCCGCAGGGGCAAACGCTTACCGAACCGGCCAACCGGGCTGCCATCGAGCGGGCCGTCGGCGAGTTGAAGCGCGCGCCACAGGTGGCCGCGGTCAGCGATCCGTATACCACCGGCCAAGTCAACCAGGCCGGCACTGTCGGCTTCGCCGAGGTCACCTACCAGGTACACGCCCAGGAGTTGACCACCGAAGCGCGGGAGGCACCCGAGCGGGCCGCGGCCACCGCCCGCGACGCCGGGCTCGTGGGGGAGGTGGGCGGTGGCGCGGTGAAGCCGGAACGCGGCGGAGGGTCCGAGCTGATCGGTGTGGGCGTGGCGTTCGTCGTCCTGCTGATCACGTTCGGCTCGCTGGTCGCCGCCGGCCTGCCGTTGTTGACTGCGATCGTAGGCATCGCGATCGGCGTCGGTACGGTGACCGCCGCGACCGGCTTCCTCGACTTGAGCTCGAGCACCACCACGCTGGCACTCATGATCGGCCTGGCCGTCGCGATCGACTACGCCCTGTTCATCGTCTCCCGCTACCGCACCGAGATCAGCCACGGCCACGGCCGGCAGGAGGCGGCCGGGCGCGCCCTAGGCACCGCCGGCACGGCGGTCACCTTCGCCGGCCTGACCGTCATCGTCGCGTTGACCGCGCTCAGCGTCGTCAACCTCCCGACCCTCACGCAGATGGGACTGGCCGCGGCGTTCACGGTGCTGCTCGCCGTACTCATCGCGTTGACCTTGCTGCCGGCGCTGCTGGGGCTGGCCGGCCGGTGGGCGTTCGCGCTGCGCATCCCGGGGCTGCGCGGCGGCCGATCCGCCGAGGACCGGCCCACGTTCGAGAAGCCGACGCTGGGCCGGCGGTGGGCGATCTTCATCACCCGGCGTCCGGCGCCGGTACTACTCGCGGCGGTCCTCGGCCTCGGTGTGGTGGCCCTACCCGTGCTGGACCTGCGGCTCGGAATGCCCAACGACAGCACCGCCGCGCCGGGCAGCAGCCCCCGCGAGGCGTACGACCTGCTAGCCGAGGGCTTCGGTGCCGGGTTCAACGGTCCGCTCACCGTGGTGGTCGACACCGCCGGCGGCGCCGATCCGCAGGACGCCGCCCGGCAGGTGGCCGACACGATCGGTGGCCTCGACGGCGTCGCCACGGTCAGCCCCGCGCGGTTCAACTCCGCCCGTGACACCGGCCTGCTCACCGTCGTTCCGACCGGCGGGCCGTCCAGCCAGACCACCGAGGACCTGGTCAAGGCGATCCGCCACCACGCCCCGGAGTTGAGCGGCCGGACCGGCGCCGACGTGGCGGTCACTGGGCAGACCGCCGTGGACATCGACGTCTCCGCGCGCCTCTCCGACGCGCTTGTGCCGTACCTGCTCGTCGTGGTCGGCCTGGCGTTCGTCCTGCTGCTGTTGGTGTTCCGGTCGATTCTCATCCCGCTCACGGCGACGGTGGGGTTCCTGCTGTCGGTCGCCGCCGCGACCTTCGGTGCCGTCGTCGCGGTGTTCCAGTGGGGTTGGCTAGCGGGGCTGCTCGGCGTGGACCAGACCGGTCCGGTCGTCAGCCTGCTGCCGGTCTTCCTAATCGGTGTCGTGTTCGGGCTGGCCATGGACTACCAGATCTTCCTGGTCACCCGCATGCGGGAGGAGTTCGTCCACGGCGCGCCACCGAAGTGGGCCATCGTCACCGGCTACACCGAGGGCGCTCGGGTGGTCACCGCGGCCGCCCTGATCATGATCAGCGTGTTCGCCGGCTTCCAGCTCTCCGACCAGGACCTGGTCAAACAGATGGGCTTCGCGCTCGCAGTATCAGTTGTCCTCGACGCCTTCGTGGTCCGCACCGCGATCGTGCCCGCGACCATGGCACTGCTCGGCGCCCGTGCCTGGTGGCTGCCCCGCTGGCTCGACCGCATCCTGCCCAATGTGGACGTCGAAGGCGAGAAACTGCGTCACCTGCTCGACAAGCCGACCGAACCACCGAGCGACAACCGCGTGCCGTCCACCATCGAGGGATAGGTGTTCAGACCATCATGCCAAGCCGCTCCGCGACCAAGAGCAATGCCCGCGCTAACCCACCGACCCGCCTGCACCCCCGAGCCAGCAAACGTGCGCTCGCCCGGGCCAAGGCCCGCCGGGCGGTGCTGCGCCGCCGCCTGCTCCAGGCCACCGGAATCGTGCTTGCCGCTCTGGTGCTCTACCTTGGCGGCGCCGGCACCGGCTTGCTCGTCATGAAAAACCGGATGGAGTCGAGAATGGCGACGCTGATGAGCGCCGGCACAGCCACCGCCAACCCGAACCCCGGAACCGGCCAAGCGGACCTGGCGCAGTGGGCCCGCGAACAGGGCCTACCCGAAGGCCTCCCCGAGCAGGCCCTCACCATGCTCCACCAGCAGTATCCCAACGAGATACCACCAGAGGTCCGCGAACAGATCCTCCAGAAGCTCGGCGGTGGATGAGCCGGGCAGACGATGCAGGTCACACCAGCCTGAGGCCCATCGCCAGCGGCCGTCGTCTGTCACCTCCGTCCGGCTCGCCGCGCGCCTCATCGAGCTGGCCGAACGGATCGGTGCACTGCATGCCGGACCGTCCACATCGGACTTTAGGCGGGTGGCGCCGGGTGCCGGGACGGCCTGCAGCAGCAGGAGGTGCACGTGCTCCGGGAGTTCCTGGAAGAACCTGCGAGCGCCGCCCAGCGGGACGGGCACGGGGCCGCGGCCCGGCGTATCTCCGTCGAACGTAGCCCGTCACCATGGACGGCGCGGCGACCGGTCTTGAACGAATCGTGCGGGATCAGGCTCGTAGTGGCGGCCTGCTGCGGGAGGCCAGAAAGGGCTTGAAGGAGGCGGAGTGATCGTGGCCGCAGGCGCACCGGTCGAGATCGCCGCGGAGCAGCTGGCGCGGGGTGAGGCCGGTCAGCCGGAGGCATTCTCGGCTGAGGTGCGCCTGGTCGGCGTACCCTACGTCGACCGCCAGCCCGGCCATGCCGTCCGCACCACGCCGACCCGAGGCGGTGGCGCCCGCCTGAGCCAGCGCGAGGAAGCCCTGGAACCGCAGTGTCCGCTGGAGGACCTTCGGACTCATCCCCACCGCGTGTAGACAGCGGCGGCGCAGTTGGCTGGCGGACAGTGCGAGGTGGGTGGCCACCGTGTCGACGGTGACCGGCCGCCAGGGCATGAGCGCCTTTGCGGCCTCGCGCACCAGCGGATCTCCGCCCACACGCCGGAACTCGCGCAGGAGGTGGGCCTGGAGGGCCATGAGCGCCCGTTCGGCCGTGCCGGCCCCGGCCATCGCCTCCCCGAGGCGGTCCACCGAACCGCCCCACAGCTCCGCCAGGCCCAGTCGCTGGTCCACCAGGTCGTCGAGCCCTGTTGGAAGCGGCGGTGCGGTCCCTGGCTGGAACCGCACACCCACGATGGTGGTGTGCGCCGGGATGACCTCGATCTTCGGACCGGTCAGCGGGCCGACCAGATGGGGGCGGCCACCGATCGGAAAGTGGATCTCGACCCCGCCCGTAGGCAGATGCCGTTGCACATACACCACACCACCGGTCCGGTGGATCCAGACCGTCCGCACCACACCGGCCAATCCCGGCACGGGCGGACGCTCAACATAAGACTCCATTACCCCCATCATCGCTCGATGAACGTTTCGATGCGAGGTCGATGAACAGCGCGGCCGACGATGGGCGCATGACATCAACAATCAGCGGAGCCACAGTCCATCGAGCGCTACGGCGGGTGGCGATTGTCCTGGCCACGCTGCTCGCCGCGAGGGCGGGTGCCGTGCCCTTGCCGCCGGCCGCGGGGGGCGCCGCGCCGATCTCCAACTCGGTCGACGAGACGGCGTTCATCTGGAACTGCCCGACCGGCGCGCCGGGCTGCTTCCCGGGTCCGCAGACACGGGTCGGCGACGTGCGCGTGGGCGACCCGATCGCGGACCTGTGCCACGGCAACTTCAGCGGCAGGTTGAAGAACCTGGTCTGGAACCAGACCGGCCGCGCCGGCGCCGCCGAGCGCACCGGGTTCCTGTACCAGTCGACGCTGTCGTCGAAGAGTCAGCGCGACTCGTGCTACACCAGCGGCGTCGAGCTCACCGCCATATTCCTGGGCGCCACCCAGCGGCTGTGCCCGTACAACACCTGTGGCTCGACGGGGAGGGTGCCCAGGGACAACATGAACTGGGTCATGCGCGAGTTCTGCAACGTCGACCGGGGCAGCGTGAATTGGCGGCTGGTAGTCGCGTACAACAAGACCACCAACGGTCCGCTCACCGCGGGCTTCGTCAACGAAGCCGCCCTCGACGACCCGTTCCGCCGTACACAGGTCAACTGCGACCTCATCTGACCACAGCCTGGCTCACCTGGGCGAGGCGAGGCCGAGTGCCTTGCTCAGTGCCTGGTCCGCTGGGCAGGCTATGTCTGGGATGACACCCTTGCCTTCCCAGTTCGCCCCGGTGACCGTGTCGATGACGACCGCTTCGGGCACCAGCGCGGTCACCGTGGGCGCCAGGCGGATTGGGGTGACGTGATCGGCGGCGCCCGCGGTTGGCGCGCCGACGATCGTGGCCCGTCCCTGTGCCTGTAGGTGGTAGGCCAGTGCCTCGCCGGAGGAGTAGGTCTGCGCGCTGACCAGTACGTGGACGGGTGCGGTCAACGTCGCTCCGGGCGTTGGCTCCGGGGTCCACCACTGCCGGTGGCGCTCGCGGTACCGCACGTCGGACAGGTGGGTGGCCGCGCCGAGCAGGCGTCCGCAGACGGCCGCGAGCGTGGCGGGGTCGCCGCCGCCGTTGTGGCGCAGATCGACGACGATGCGTGGGGCGCCGCGCGCAAGGTCGAAGGCGGCGTCTATGTAGGGTCTGGCGTGCTGGATGGAGTGCAGGCTGTCGATCCGGATGACGGCCGTGCCGTCGGCGGTGCGGTGTACGTCGCGGACACCACCGGCTTCGCTCCGGACCGCGGCGCCGTCCGGCGGTGGCCAGCCCCGGCTCTGGGTGTCGGCGGGCTCGGTGCCCTCGGGCTCGAAGCGCAACTCCAGATGGCGGGCGACCGTGTGCGCGACGGCGGTGATTTCGGCGCAGGCCCCAGCGGTCACCTCATCGGTCCGAGTGCTGAACGCGTCGCGCAGCGCCGTGGAGAGTACGGCGGCCCGGGGAGGGTCGGGGAACAGGCGATCGGTCCACGCGATCAGGCGTTCGACAAGCTCCCGTATCGTCATGGCGCCACAGTACGAAGGGCGGCGTGCCGGGGAAAGCTGTTGCGCTCACGGCCGAAACCGCTGGGAGCCCAACCGGACGGTGGCTTCGTTCCACGCGGTCTGACGCTAACGGCTCGCCACCCCCGTGGTGCCGGTCACCTTCCAGATCCGGCCGTTCGCCTTGGCCAGCAGATACAGCTCGCCCGCACGGTCTGTGCCGAGCCGCAGGTCGACGCGGGAGTCTCCGGCGAGCGTGGCCATCGACGTCTGGGCGCCCGCGGGGGTGACGACGCGTAGCTGGTATAGCGGTGCCAGGGCGCCGCCGCGGACCATGTCGGCCTCGTTGGTGTAGAAGACGCGGCCGTCGACGATGTCGCCGAACACGTATTTGCCACGCAGGGCGGGCAGGGCGTTGCCGCGGTAGACGAAGCCGCCGACGATCGCCTTGCCGGCGTCGTCGCCGCACGGGATGTTGGCGGCGTTGTGGTCGTACGCCGCGACCGGGTAGTCGTAGCCGAAGCGCGCGTCGTCGGCGGGCAGCGTGTAGAGGTTGCACGGCTGCTGCCGGTCGAAGACCCACGAGCCTTCCCGCTCGCTCCAGCCGAGGTTGTCGCCGGCCCGCAGGTCGTAGACGCCCTCGATGTCGTGCTCGCCGATGTGGCCCAGGAACATCCGCTGGGTGCCGCCGGTGTCCCAGCTGAACCGGTGCGGGTCCCGCATCCCGTACGCGTAGATTTCGCCCAGGGCGCCGCTGGTACCGGTGAAAGGGTTCCCGGCGGGGACGCCGTACCGGCCGTTGGCGCTGTTCGTGCCCTGCGGGTCGATGCGCAGAATCTTGCCGTGCGGCACGTTGAGCTGCTGCGGCACGGTCGAGGAACTGCCGCGCCCGCCATCGCCGACCGCCACGTACAGCAGGCCGTAGTCGCCGCTGCCCGGTGTCGCGTTCGGGTTGAAGTCGATCTGCTGGATGGCGTGGATGTAGGTGGCGAACCCGATCCGCAGGAGGGTCCGGCGGGTGCCACTGAACGACGCGGCCGCCGGATCGGTCGCTGTCCACTCGGTCAGCACGCTGTGGATGACCGCGCCGGACTGGGTCCAGTCCGGCGTGATCGAGCCGAGCGCCCCCAGCGCCTCGGTGTGCGTGGTGTAGAAGCGGCCGTTCGTGGCGAACTGCGGGTGGAAGGCGACGAAGCCGAAGCCGCTGCCCAGGCCGCGTCCGGAGAAGAAGTTGGCGCCAACGGTCGCGGCCACGTCGAGGTAGACGCTCGGTGTGCCGCCGTTCGCCGGCAGCGTGTAGAGCTTGCCGTTGAGGTCCGGCGTGAACAGCCGGGTCGAGCCGGGAACCTGCCCCAGATAGTTGATCCGGGCGGTACGCATCAGCCTCGGGTCGGTGGGCGCGGGTACCGGCGCGGACGGCGGGAACTGCGCGAACTCGGTCAGGATCAGGCCCAGGTCGGAGCGGATCGGCTCTTGCGGGATCGGATCCGAGATCGGCGTGCCGGGCGGCACTGAGGCGGTGGGGGAAGCGGTGGGGGATGGCGAGCTTGGCAGACCGTCGTCATAGGACAGTGAGTCGATGTTGGCCAGGCCGCGCCGTGTCGTCGCGGTGAGCCGCACCACGTTCGCGCCGGCCGACAGGGCGGTGGTCAGCGTCTGGGTACGCCAGGTCGTCCAGCCGCCGGTGCCGGGAAACTGCAGGGTCCCCCGCACGGTGCCGTTGACCGTGACCGTCGCTGGGCGGCCCGAGAAGCTGCCGTTGGCGTACCGGAAGACGAGAGCCCGGCTGCCGGCGGCGGGCGCGCGCACGCTGAACTCGATGGCGGCGCCGACCGCGTTGGCGCTGTCGACGTAGCCGGTGCCGGTGAAGCCCGAGTAGTCGTTCTCCACGACGCCGTTGATGATGGTGGCCTGCTCCGCCTCGTACCGCACCTCGGCCGCCGTCGCCCGATGCTGATCAGGGCCCGCCGCGATGGCGGCCAGGATCAGGGCCGCGAGGACTGTCCCCACCGACGTGCGAACCGACGGTCTCATGTGTCCTCCAAGGCCGGGACGCGGCCTCGTGGTGAGGGTCGCGCCGTCGTATAGAGCGGTGACGATCGATCGCGCGACATCTTGCACCGCGGAGCGCCCGGCTGTAAAGGGGTCGCGCGCTCACCGGATTGACTTGTCGCAAGGCTTGTCACACCATGTTGAGACAAGCTTTGAGACATTGGAGGCGGCATGCCGAACGGAACGTTGCCTGATGTTGACCCGTCGGTGTGTCCGGCGGACCTTGAGCAGGCCGGCGCGTGGCTGACCGGGCACGGCCTGGCCGACGCGAAGCCCACACCGTTGCTGGCGACGCGTCTGGCGGTCCGGCGGCGTACCCGTCTGGCCGCTTCCGTCCTGCTGGCCGCGTTCATCATCGCGGTCGCCCTCACCTACACCCTCGCCACGGTTGACGAGTCCGGGTCGCGCCAAGGCTGGTCGTTGCTGGTGTTGACGGCGGTGGTGGTCGGGTTGGTGCTGGCCCAGTCGCTGCTGTATGGGTGGGTGCGCCGGGTCGACCGGCGGGCCGGTGCGAGGTTGCCGCGGCGGGCGGCCCACCCGGTCCGGCTCGGCTGGCGCACCGTGCTCGGCTGGCCGCGCGCCGCGTTCGCGGTTGCCACGTTCGCGGCCGCGGCGGTGCTGGCGATCGGCTCCCTGACCGTGCGGGACTCCACCGCCAGGTACGCGGCGGTCGTCCTGCTCATCGCGCTTTGCGGGCTCGCGGTCGGCATGGTCGTACAACTGCGCCACATCCTGACGCACCCGGCCGTGGCAGACGACGAGGCGTCGCTGACCGCCGACGTCATCATGCGAGTCGAGGACGCCCGAGACGTCGCCGTGCCGACCGTGGTCTGGTCGCTGCCGGTCGTGTCGGTGTTCAGTACAGCCTTCGGTTGGTGGAACGTTGCCTGGCTTGTCTTCATCGTCCTGAGCGTCATCGCGCTCGCCCTGATCAATGCGCGGACCGCTGGGAGCGGCACGGTGGCGCGGCAGGTCACGAGCGCCCGGTGAATCGAATGATCGTCATCGACTCGGCCTCGCCCGTCCCGCCCTTCGAGCAGCTCCGTGCCCAGCTCGCCCGGCAGATCCAGGACCACACGCTGGCCGTGGGCACCCGGCTGCCGACGATCCGCCGCCTGGCCGCAGACCTCGGCCTCGCCGTCAACACCGTCGGCCGCGCCTACCGGGAGCTGGAGGAGGCAGGGCTGATCGAGACCCGCGGACCAGCCGGCTCTTTCGTGTCCGCGGCCGGCGAGAAGGCACGCGAACGGGCACGCCGCGCCGCCGCCGACTACGCCGCCGTCATCGCCAGCGCCGGCATCGACACCGACGAGGCCATCCGCATCGTCCAAGCAGCGCTGACCGTGACCTCCAAATCTCTGCCCTAGTCGCCGCGGCGGCTTCGGATACATTGGACTGAGTCGAGCTTTGGGGCCGAGGGGCGGCACCATGCGAGCAGCAACCCCCGTCGCCTTGCCTATTGCCGGGCGGGGGGCGAGCCCGCCCTCCGCCCCGGCGGCGGCGGCGGCGGCCGCCACGGAGTATGTCGCCACTGTGAAAGTCACCGGAGGTGCGGGGAGCGAGAACTACCGCATCCACCTCGTGGAGGCGGCCGACATCGCGGCCGCGTTCGACAGTCTCTCGGGCGCGAGCGACCAGTTCCCGAATGGCCTGATCGACCGCTCCGGTCCCGAGTACAACGTCGGATACAGCTGGCACATCGACCCGCACGACGTCGAGTTCGCCGACTTCACCATCGAGCTCTGCGACGGACTGCCTTCCGACGTCGAGAACGGCACCTTGACCAGCGACCGGTACTGCCCATGGAGCGGTCGCGTGGTCGCCATGACCCCGCTGCCGTAACCCAGTCAGAGGTTCGCGGTGGGCGGACCCTGTGACGCGCGATGCACGCGGCCAGCGCGGCCAGGTAGGCGAGCAGCACCAGCGCCGGCCAGCTGGCCAGCACGCGCGGACCGGAGGCGGCCGCGCTCACGGCGAGCACGGCGAACGCCGCGGCGGCACGGGCACGCAGCATGGTGTCCTCCCCTCAGAAGCCGACCAGAAGCAGGGCCATCCCGACCAGCAGGGCGGGGATGGTGGTGATGAGGGTGGCCAGCGCCGCCGACCGGCGGCGCAGCGCGGCGAGCGGGATGAGCGCGTCGCCGTCCTGGCTGACCGCGTTGGCTGCGAGCGTGGGCAGGGGCACGGCTCCACTGATGTACAGGCCGGTGAAGACGATCTGCACCGCGCAGCCGGGTACCAGCCCCACCAGAGCGCCGGCGAGCACGCCCGCGGCGCCGACCAGCGGCAGCTCGGAGCCGTCCAGGCCGGTCGTGCGGGTGAACACCTCCCAGGCGACGTACGCGACGGCGACCCAGACGGTCACGAACGACGCCTCGTGCGCGCCGTGACGCAGCACCTCCCACACGGACCGGGGGTGAGCCGTTTCGACGCTGTCGTCGGCGAACCGCCCCCGCCCGGCCGCGAAGATCACGACGGCCAGCAGCGTGCCCGCCACGCCCAGGACGAGATACGGGTCGATACCGCGCAGCGCGGCGGTGACCCGGTCGGGATCGAGCATCTGGAAGACGATGGGCACCGAGACCAGGAAGGCGGGCGTGGTGAGGCCCCAGAACGCCGTGGCCATCGCCGGCCGCCGTTCGCCGGCCGGCAACGCGGCTGGCGATGCTGTCACCAGCGCCGGCGGGCGGGCTGGATCGATCCGGAGGGCGTCGACCGCGTACCCGGTGACCAGCCCTACCGCGAACAGCAGCGCGTGGATTCCCAGAGCGAAGCCGGGGTTCCAGGCGAGCACCACCCAGGACGAGTCGCCCATGGTCGCCGCGAGCGCCGCGATCACGGTGCCGTAGGAGACCCGGCCGCGGGCGTACAGCGGCATCAGGATGATGGCGCCGCCACAGCCGGGACTGACGCCCAGCAGCGCCCCGACCAGCGGCCCGAGCCGCGGCCGGCGGACCAACACGTCCGTCACGCGGTCGCCGTGCCGCCAGCGCAGCCAGCCGAAGAGGACGACAAGGACGGCGACATAGACACCGACCTGCATGAACGCGTCGGCCAGCGGCCGCGCCAGGTATTCGGTCACCGGTTGGCTCCTCCGAGACGGCTCCGGGGGGGGGGCCTGGCGGTGGCGCGGCGGGGCCGCCCCCCAGGACGGGGGGGGGGGGCGC
>NZ_JAIBNX010000063.1:18621-20045 GCF_026130045.1 Micromonospora sp. CPCC 205371 | reverse complement strand
GCCAGGTATTCGGTCACCGGTTGGCTCCTCCGAGACGGCCCGCCGCCGGAGCTCAGGTGATGGCGTCCTTGACCTTGCCGAGCACCCCGTCCGGGCCGGGCTGCGTGCCGTACAGGCGCGGGTCGCCGGGCGGCAGCTGCGGCGCACCGGCGTGCGCGACAGGCTCCGGCTGGTACGTGAACTCGCCCTTGCCGTCCGGGCTGGGGCCGGCGGCCCACCGGCCCTGCGCCGCGTCGTCGCCTTCGGAGAAGTCGATGTACCGGTAGGCGAAGTCGGTCTCCTGCTCGGCGTCCGGGAACGCCTCTGGGACCGGCATGTCCTCCAGGCCGTCCTGCTTGAGCTGCTCGATGGCGGCCATCCACATGTTCTGGTGCATCGTGTCCCGGGCGAGCAGGAAGCGGAGCATCTGCTTCACGCCCGGGTCGTCGGTCATGTTGAACAGCCGCGCCACCTGCAGCCGCCCCTGCGCCTCCGCGGTGACGTTGAGCTGGAAGTCGGCCATCAGGTTGCCGCTGGCGGTGATGAAGGCACCACTCCATGGAACGCCGTTGCTGTCCGCCGGAAGTGGGCCTCCGCCAGCGTGAATGTAGTGGGCGGGCAGCTGGCCGGCGTAGATCGCCGCGAGCATCGGGTTGTCCGCGGCGGCCGCCTCCTGTTGCGACAGCGGCGACGCGTCCAGCAGCCGGGCGATCATCGTGCAGATCATCTCGACGTGGCCCATCTCCTCGGTGCCGACGTCGAGCAGTAGGTCCTTGTACTTTCCGGGAAGGCGGCAGCTCCAGCCCTGGAACAGGTACTGGTTGGCGACCGTCAGCTCGCCCCACTTGCCGCCCAGAATTTCCTGCAGCCGGCGAGCGAACTCGGCGTTCGGGCCGTCCGGCTTGGCCTCGAACTGAAGATCCTTGACGTGGCGGAACATCGCGTCCTCCTCGAGCGTCACGGTTGTGATGGACGCCCGATACCCCCGCGCCAGGCCCGGTCGGGCCAGCCCGCGGCCCGCGGGGGCCAACCTCGTCAGGCCGCCGGATGCCGCCGCGAAGGGCAGGGGAGAACAACCCGGACCGCGACGCCCGCGGGGGTGCGGTAGGCGGTTACCGTGCCTCCGTCGACCTCGACGAGCTGGCGGACGATCCACAGGCCCATGCCGGACATACCGGCCGGCGGCGTGTGCCGGCGCAGCGCCGCCTCGACCGGGGTACTGTCCAGCCCTTCGTCCTGCACCGTGACGGCGACACCGCCGGCCGCGGGTTCGAGCCGCAGGACGACAGCGCCGCCCGGAGGCCCGTGCCGAACCGCGTTGTCCAGCAGGTTGATCAGCACCTGGCGGGTGCGCCGCGCGGGGACGGGGCGCCCGCCGGCCCGCTCGTCCACCCGCATCCGCCGCCGCTTCCGTGGGACCGAGGCGGGGGGGGCGGGGGTCAGGG
>NZ_JAIBNX010000063.1:0-18611 GCF_026130045.1 Micromonospora sp. CPCC 205371 | reverse complement strand
CGCGCGCGGCGCCCGCCCCCCCTACGCCCCGCACGTCCCCCCGCACCCGCACCCGCTTCGGTGCCACCGCCGCCGCGGCGGCGGGTAGCAGGCGGCCTATCGGCACCGGATCGTCGGCCAGCGGCGATCCATGCAGGCCCTGAGCCACCGTGGTCGCCTGGCTCAGCACGGAGGCCAGATGCCCCGCCTGTTCCCG
Organism: Micromonospora sp. CPCC 205371; assembly: GCF_026130045.1. Classification (GTDB taxonomy): domain Bacteria; phylum Actinomycetota; class Actinomycetes; order Mycobacteriales; family Micromonosporaceae; genus Phytohabitans. The sequence goes on along the minus strand of NZ_JAIBNX010000063.1, from coordinate 18,415 downwards.
TGCCAGGCGGGCGACCGCCTGTCGGTCCGTGCCGGCTTCCTCGGCCAGCGCCCGGGTCAGCGACTGCAGCGACCGCACGGGCGTACCCAGTTCGTGGCAGACCGCGCGCAACAGCAGGCCCGCGCCGTCCGCCGCGCCTGTGCGCGCCGGCTGGGCCGGCCAGGCCACCACTGAGACGGCTCCAGCGACGAGGCCGAGCACGAACATCAACGGCTCGGTGTCCACCGTGACGGCGACCAGTACGGCCAGGGCCGTCACGACCGAGAACGCCCGCCGCCACCTCGTCGCCCACATGCGTGGCCCCCCTTCATGCATGCTCGCCACATCACCGGGAAACGCTCTTGTATGTCCGCTTCGCCCGCCATCCGCATCGCCGTGGTCGACGACCATCCGCTGTTCGCACAGGGCCTGGAGCTGTTGTTGCCGGCGATGAGCGGCGGGCGGGCGCGAATCGTGGGCGCCACCGCGGACGCCTCGGCGGCGGTCGCCCTGGTGCGCCGCTGCGTGCCCGACCTGGCCCTCGTCGACCTCCACATGCCCCCGCCGGGTGGCGTACGCGCGATCGCCGCGATCCGGCGTGCCGAACCGCGGCTGCGCCTGGTGGCGATGTCCGGGACGGACCGCACCGACCTGGCCGTCGAGGCGCTGCGCGCTGGCGCGGACGGGTACCTGCCCAAGACCAGCGAGGCCGAGGAGCTGATGCCGCCGCTGCTGGCCGTCCTCGACGGCTGGGCGGTCCTACCGGTAAGCCTGCTGGCGGCGGTTCTGCATCCGGTACGCACGGCCCGGCCGGCACCGGCGGACCTGGATGCCGAGGAACGGCGCCTGCTGCGGCTGATCGCGGCCGGCCGCAGCACCGCGGACATCGCCGTCGAACTGCGCGTGTCGGAACGAACCGTCAAGCGCCTGACCGCCTCTCTGCTGCGCAAGCTGCGCGTCTCCAGCCGCACCGAGGCGGCGGCGCTCGCCGGAACGACCGGGCTGCTGCAACCGTAGGAACGGCCTGGTTCCCCACGGCCGCCGCGCTAAACGAGCGGATGCCGGCGGCGCGACTAATCAGCGTCCTACGGGGTAGTGACTTCCCACCGGTGATGTACGGAGGAAGTCATGGCCACGAGCGAAACCCACAACGACGTGATCGATGTCCTGATCAGCGACCATCGAGACGTCACCGCCCTTATCGGCAACATCTGGTCGGTGACCGATTCGATGATCCGCCGCGACCTGACCGACACAGCGATCAGCGAACTGGTGCGGCACGCCGTCGCGGAAGAAATGTACGTCTACCCCGTCATGCGCAAGTACCTGACCGATGGCGAAGACGCCGTCGCGCACGACATCGAGGAGCATGAGCAGCTCGAGCGGACCATGAAGCAGCTCGAGGCCGCCGACGTGAACGGTGCGGAGTTCGACGAGGCGCTGCGGCGGCTCGAAACGCTCCTAGCCGACCACGTGCGAGACAAGGAATCGGAACAGTTTCCCGAGCTTCGCCGCCGGGTTCCCCAGCAGGAACTGGCGGAGCTGGCCGGCAAGGTCGAGAAGGCCAAGAAGCTCGCGCCCACCCGGCCGCATCCAAACGCTCCCAACTCGGAACTGTTCCACAAGGTGGTAGGCCCCGGCGTGGGCATGGTTGACCGGCTGCGTGACAAGCTCACCGACCGAGCCACCCGGTCAGCTTAGAAGGATCTCCGGAGTGCGCGGCGAGTGGGAGAGAGGCGAACGCGGTGCGCGCCGGCCCTCGGAATCGGTGTTCGGGCCGGCGCTGCTGCTCGGAATCGGTCTGGGTGGCTTCGTGGATGGCATCGTGTTGCACCAGATCCTGCGCTGGCATCACCTGCTGACCGACCGCCGGGACGACCTGACGGCGAACCTGGTGGCGGACGGCCTGTTTCACGCCGCGACGTGGGTGGCGGTCGCCGTCGGCCTGATGTGGCTGTGGCAGCGCGTCCGGCACGGGACGAGCTCGTGGCGATGGCCCGCGCTGGTCGGGCCGCTGCTGGCCGGATGGGGCCTGTTCAATCTGGCCGAGGGCACGCTGAATCATCACCTGCTCGACCTGCACCACGTCCGGTCCGGGCCGCACCAGGCCTGGTATGACGTCGGGTTCCTGATGCTCGGCGCGGCGCTCACCCTCGCCGGCATGAGCATCCACCGCCGCCGCTAGCTGGGAGACGGGCCTAGGCTCTGCGCATGGCAGTGGACCGCGGCGAGTACCGGGTGGGGCGGTGTCTGGCCGCGACCTCGCGGCCGTTCGGATTCGCGGTCGCGACCGTCACGTACCTGGCGGCCGGCATCGCCGCGTGGGGGGTCTTCGCCGCCGTGCGGGGTCAGCATCCGTTGTGGGGCACGCTCTGGGCCGATCTCGCTGCCACCGCCGTGGTATTCGCGGTTGCCATGGCCGTCGGGAACTCGAGCCTCTACGACCCGTACTGGAGCGTCGCGCCCGCCGTGATCGTCATCGGGTGGGCGATCTGGAGCAGCGGCGCCGATCTCGCCGCGATCTCCGGCCGGCAGGCGCTGGTGATCGTCCTGGTGCTGACCTGGGCTGTCCGGTTGACCGCGAACTGGGCGCTGTCCTGGCGGGGGCTGAGTCACGAGGATTGGCGTTACGTACAGATCCGCGCCCAGATTCCCCGATGGCTGCCCTGGTGGCTGGTGAGCCTCACCGGCATCCAGGTAATGCCAACGCTCGTCGTTTTCGCTGGCATGCTCGCACTCTGGCCAGCGGTAACGGTGACCGCACCGCTTGGACCGCTCGACGCCGTCGCCGTGGCGGTGACGGCCGCCGCCATCACGATCGAAGCGGTCGCCGATCGGCAGTTGCGCCGGTTCGCCCGCGATCCTGCCCATCGTGCTCGGATCATCGATCGGGGACTCTGGCGGTACTCGCGCCATCCGAACTATCTGGGTGAGATCGGCTTCTGGTGGGGGATCTGGCTTTTCGGGTTGGCCGCCGCGCCGGCCTGGTGGTGGACGATCGTGGGTCCGATCGTGATGGTCCTGCTTTTCACAGCGGTCAGCGTGCCCATGATGGATCGCAGGTCGTTGGAGCGCCGCCCGGCGTATGCCGATCACATGCGCGGGGTTCCGGCGCTGCTCCCATCGCCGCGCGCGATCGGCTCTCGCCGGCGCGAGCGCTGAAAGGCCATCGGGATCAAGCGGAAACCGCCCTCGCCTCGCCGGCCAGCGCCCCCGCGAACTCGCCTCCCAGCCGTTCCCGCAGCGCCGCGAGCCCGCGGAACGTCTGAGCCTTCACGTTTCCAGGGGAGCACCGCATCGCGGCTGCCACCTCTTCGACCGGCATGTCACACAGGAACCGCATGACCAGCACGGTTCGCTGCCCGCTCGGCAGCTCCTCCAGTGCGCGCATCACCAGGTCGCGGTCCTCCACCGAGCTGTCGCTCGCCGTGCCCCGTTCGGGCGTAGCGGACATGAGCCACACCTTCGACCAGGCCAGCCGCCGTTCGTCGATGAACGTCCGCACCAGCATCCGGTGCACGTAGTAGTCGATCTTGTCTGCGGCTCGGGCGCGACCCCAATGCACGTAGAGCTTGGTCAGTGTCGTCTGCACGAGATCGTCGGCGCGGTGCGCGTCGCCGCAGAGCAGGAACGCCGCGCGGTGCCAGCGCGCGAGCCGCGCCGACACGTAATCGACGTAGTCCTGCGTTTCGCGGTCACCTTCCGGTGTGGCGTCGCCGCGCATCCAGACTCCTCTCCACGTACGTGGCATTCCGGACCGGCGCGAGGGCGCCGACGTAGATATTCGCCGACCGCGATCCGGGCCCTGAGAAGAAGTTGTGAAGAACCTATGCGTCCGCTTTGTCCGCGGAATCGAGGGTCTATTGCCCTTGGGGCACCTGGTCCTTGACGTCGTCGTAGCCGACCTTGTCCGGTGCGGTGGTGGGGGAGTAGATCACGCGGATCACGCCGGTCGGAAACACCTCGGTCGCCAAGACCTTCAGGTGGTACGGGGCCGCACCGTCGTCGAACAGCCTCTGGCCCTTGCGCGCCGCCACCGGATGCACCAGCAGGCGCAGTTCGTCGACGAGTCCCGCGGCGAGTAGTTGTTGCACCACGGAGATCGATCCGGGGATGATGATGCCCTTGACGCCGGCGTCGGCCTTGAGCGACGTGACCGCGTCGAGGAGATCACCGTTGATCAGCTCGGAGTTGCGCCACGAGAACTCGAGCGGTTGGCGCGAGACGACCACCTTGCGCATGTCGCCCAGTTGCTTGGCGAACGGTGCGTCCTCGCCGCCGGCTGCCTCCCGGTCAGGCCAGGCTCCGGCGAAGCTGTCGTAGGTCCCACGGCCGATGAGCAGCACGTCAGCGGTGTCGTAGTCCTCGCCGACGGCGCGGCCCATGTTCTCGTCGAAGTACGGGAAGTGCCAGTCCGGGTCGATCTCGGTCACGCCGTCGGCCGCGATGAACAGGGTGGAGATGACCTTTGCCATCGGGGTGCTCCCTTCCAGTCAGGTGCTGTCGCTAGGTAGACCGGCGCGGCGTCGCAAACTCATCGGTCGACGCCCTCAGTGGCCGCGGTCGACCCAGGTCTGCAGGTGTGGTGCCTCGGCGCCGATGGTCGTGGCATCGCCGTGGGCCGGTACGCACCGTGGTCTCCGGCGGCAGCCCGAGCAGCCGGCCGCTGATCGACCGGATGATCGTCGGGAAATCGGAGTACGACCGGCCGGTCGCGCCCGGGCCGCCCGCGAAGAGCGTGTCGCCCGTGAAGACGGTGCCGAGCCCGGGGGCGTACAGGCACACGGCGCCCGGCGCGTGTCCCGGGGTATGCAGCACGGTGAGGGCGGTGCCGGCGATCTCGATCGTCTGCCCGTCGGCGAGGTCTCCATCGGGCAAGCGCTCGGGATGGGTCAGCGTCCACAGCGGAAGGTCGTCGGGGTGCAGCAGCACTGGCGCGCCGGTCGCCGCGGCCACCGCCGTTCACCCTACGCGTTTGTGGATCTTCTCGGCGGTCTCGCAAACGGTTAGCCTTCGTATCGACGCCAATGGTTCCGCCGAGGAGTCGCGATGAGACGATGGACCGCCCTGCTCGTCGGTGTCGTCCTGGTGCCGGTCTGGACCGGGCCGGCGCACGCACGACCGGGCCACCTGACACCTGCCGGCGGGGCGGTCGCGGCGACCGCCCCGGCTTACGGCAACGGGTGGCGGCCGCTGGCGCCGATCGCCGGCGGTCCCCGTCAGGAGCACGGCGCGGCCGCGGTCGGCGATAAGGTCTACGTCCTCGGTGGCATCCTCGTCGACCCCGCCGGTGGCTTCGTCACCACCGACCGGGTGGAGGTCTACGACTCCCGACGCGATGCGTGGTCGGTGGCCGCGCCGCTGCCCGTCGCGATGAACCACCCCAACGTGGCGGCGGTCGGTGGCAGGATCTATGTGCTTGGCGGTCTCTCCGCCGGTGACTCGTGGCAGGCCCTGCCCGACACCTTCGTCTACGACCCGCGCGCGGACCGGTGGACGCGGCTGCCCCCGATGCCGTTGGGCATGGCGCGGGGCAGCGCCGCGGTCGGCGTACGAGGCACCAAGATCTACCTCGCTGGCGGCATGCGCACGCTGACGCCGGCTCCCGGAGGCATCCAGGACACAGTGGACACGGTGTCGTCGTACGACGTCGTGACCGGCCGGTGGGAGGCGCTGCCCAGCCTGCCGCAGGCGCGCGACCACGTCGGCGGGGCCGTCGTCGGCGCGACGTTCTATGTGGTCGGTGGGCGGGATCGCGGTCAGGTGAACGTGCGGGACACTGTCTACGCGTTCGACCTGCGCTCGCGCCGGTGGTCGCAGCGGGCGCCGATGCCGACCGCGCGTGGTGGTGTCGCCGCCGCGGCCGTGGGCACCAGCATCTACGTCTTCGGCGGCGAGGGCGACCATGACGGCACCGGCCCGGACGCGGTCTTCGCCGAGACCGAGGCCTACGACACCGTGCACGACCGGTGGCGGCGGCTCGCCCCGATGCCGGTGCCGCGCCACGGCACTGCCGCGGTCGCTGTCGGCGGCACCATCTACATCCCCGGCGGCGGCGTCGAGGGTGGCGGCGCCCCGGTGGACGTCAACGACTCATTCCGGCCCTACCGGCCAGTGATGGATTAGGTGGGCAGATCTTGGCGGCGTTGCGGCACGCAGGGCGCGGGCTGCGAAAGTAGAGGTCATGACTGGTACCTCCCTGCGCGCTGGGTTGATCGGCTACGGCCTGGCCGGCTCCGTCTTCCACGCCCCGCTGATCGCCGCCACCGAGGGCCTCACCCTCGACACCGTGGTCACTTCCAACCCGGAGCGTCAGGGCCAGGCACGCGCCGAACACCCGGGCATCCGCATCGCCGCGACCCCGGACGAGCTCTTCGACCGGGTCGACGACCTCGACCTGATCGTCATCGCCTCCCCGAACAAGACGCACGTGCCGCTCGCCACGACTGCCCTCAAGGCCGGCCTGCCGGTCGTCGTCGACAAGCCGATCGCGGGTACGGCCGCCGAGGCCCGCGACCTCGCCGCCCTCGCTGACAAGCGCGGTGTGCTGCTGTCCGTCTTCCAGAACCGCCGGTGGGACAACGACTTTCTCACCCTCCGCAAGGTCATCGACGACGGCGATCTGGGCGAGGTGTGGCGGTTCGAATCGCGGTACGAACGGTGGCGGCCGCAGCGCAAGGGCGGCTGGCGCGAGTCCGGCGACCCGGCGCAGATCGGAGGTCTGCTGTACGACCTGGGCAGTCACGTGATAGATCAGGCCCTCGTCCTGTTCGGCCCTGCCGCGCGGGTCTACGCCGAGTCGGACAACCGCCGCCCCGGCGCCGAGACCGACGACGACACCTTCGTCGCGCTCACGCACGCGAGCGGCGTCCGCTCCCATCTGTACCTGTCAGCCACGGCCGCCCAACTCGGCCCGCGTTTCAGAGTGCTGGGCTCACGGGCGGGGTACGTCAAGTACGGCCTCGATCCCCAGGAGCAGGCCCTGCGCGACGGCGAGCGCCCGGGCCGGACGTGGGGGCAAGAGCCCGAGTCGGCGTGGGGTCGCCTCGGCTCCGGTGAGTCTCCGCTGACCGGCGGTGGCACACCGGTACCGACGCTGCCGGGCGACTACCCCGCGTACTACGCGGCCGTGACCAGGGCCCTCAACGGCGACGGTCCCAACCCGGTGACCGCGCTGGAGGCGGCCGCGGCCCTCGACGTGATCGAGGCGGCCCGGCGTTCGGCCCGCGACGCGGTGGTGGTGACACTGTGACGCGCAACCCCGGCTCAGGAGCCGAGCTATAACAGCACTTATATAAGTTCTGTTACAGTCGTCGGATGGCCGACGACACCTTCACCGACCCCACCGAACACAGCCTCTGGCGGCCCCTGCGCCTGCTGCAGGCGGCGATGGACGCCGAGATCGCGCGGGTCTACGCCCAGGCGCAGATCGACGGGCTCAAGCCCAGCTTCGTGATGGAATTGATCCGGCTGCACGCCCGCGGACCGATGACGATCAGCGAGCTGGCGGAGTCTGTCCAACGCACGCACTCGGCGATGAGCCAGAAGGTGGCCGCGATGCGGGCGGCCGGCTGGGTGCGCACCACGGCCGGCGCGGACGCGCGCAGCAAGAAGGTGACGCTCACGGCCAAGGCCCGCCGCGTCGTGGCTCGGCTGGCCGCCGAGTGGCGCGCCACCGAGGCGGCCATCGCGGAACTCGAAACGGAGATCCCGTACCCGATCAGTCGGGTCGTCGGCGACATCGAGCAGGCTCTGCGACGCAAGAGCCTGCATGACCGCATCGCCGAGAACCTGGCCAAGGATCCGGCGTGGGAGTAGCCCACGCGCTGACTGGGGCGGGTCGGCTATGCCAGGAGGGCCTCCATGTCCTCCACCAACACCTGAGCCTGCGCGGAAGGCGGGAGCACAAGCTTGTACCCGACCTGCCGCACCGTGCCGATCATCGACTCGTACTCGCTGCCAAGCTTCGCGCGCAACCGCCGTACGTGCACGTCGACTGTGCGGTGCCCGCCGAAGTAGTCGTATCCCCACACCTCCCGCAACAACTGATCGCGGGTGAACACGCGACCTGGATGCTGCGCGAGAAACTTCAACAGCTCGAACTCCTTGTACGTCAGGTCGAGTGGCCGCCCCTTGAGCCTCGCCGCGTACGTATCGGGTTCGATGGAAAGGTCACCGCAGGCGATCAGTGCGTTGCCGGCGCCGCCATTCAGGCCCGCCAGCCGACTCGTCAGCAGCCGCAGCCGCGCCTCTACCTCGGCCGGGCCGGCGGTGGTCAGCACCACGTCATCGAGGCCCCAGTCGGCGGAGACTCCCACCAGGCCGGCCTCATCCACCACGGCCAGCAGCGGCACCCGCAGACCGGTGGCCCGCAACACCCTGCAGACACCCCGCGCCTCGACCAGCATGTGCCGGGCGTCCACCAGCACGACATCGGGATTGTGACCGGATACCAGGGCGGACGCGTCGTGGTCGGCGACGCGCACACCATGCGGCAGCAGGTCGAGTGCGGGAAGCACCGGCCGTGCGTGCCCCCCTGCGGACTGGGCGGTCAATACCAGAATCTCCACGCGGTCCCACCTCTCAGCCAGATCGAGAGTCCAGCTACCAGGCAGCGTCCAGCGCTAATGTTTCGTTTTTGGTAGTCCCGTGTTTCCTCTCGCGCTCACGCCGGGGCGGGCCGCGGCTGGAACCGGCGCGACGGCAGCGCCGCGAGTGCGAGGCCGAGCAGCGCGGTGGCACAACCGGCGACGAGAAACAGCGAGAACATCGGCTGGCCGAGCCACTCCCACAGCGGGTGCGGCTGCGGATGCGGCTCGCCCAGGTGGTGCTGGAGCGCGAGCGGCGCGGTGATTGCGATCGGCCCCCACCACAGCGACATCGTCACGCCGAACAGGACGTCGACCGCTCGCCGGGCCGCGTGCGGCGCCTGCGTACGGCGGCTCGCCCAGCCGAACAGGAACCAGCCCGCGATCGTGCCGAGCAGCCCGGCGACGCTGGCCGCCGGCAGGACAGCGGCCGGTGTCGTCCTACCCAGGGTGACGGCAAGGTACGTGCCGTCGGCCGCCTGGTGCGGATAGAGATTCACCTCGAGTACGGTGTCGCCGCGCTTGGCGAGCAGCCGGGTGTCCTGCGGGATCGTGGTCGGGTCGCACGGCGGGCCCGCGCAGCCGTACATGTCGTTGTGTGTCACCGGGTACACCGTCCACCCGCCGTCTCGTAGCCGTTGCTGGGCCGTGGCGGCCGTCTGATCCAGCGGCACCGGCGGTGTTCCGTTGCGGGACGCCGTGGTCGCGGTCAGCGCGTATTCGTTGCCTTCGCCGAACAGCAGCAAGTCCACGTCCGTCAGCCTCAGCGGCTCGCCGTAGATCCTGAACAGTCCCGACGGGACGTGGATGCCGTCGACCTCGTGGCCGGGCAACACGTCCGCGAGGATCGCGGCGGCCTCGGCGCGGTCCGGCATCGGCCGGGAGGTTTCCCACGCGATCCGGGTGGCCACGGACGCGGTGAACAGACCGCAGACGACCGCGGCCAGCGCTGCCCAGGCCACGACCGTGCGGCTGGTCGGCCTGCCGAGCCGGGCGCGCAGGCCGTGGCCGATCAGATTGGCGGTTTCGCGCGCGGTCGGCCGGGTGCGGGTGGGCGGGGCCGCATCGAGCAGCGTGGCGACGAGCTCCTCGCCGCGCTCGCGGCGGTAGGCGCGGGGATAGCACAGCAGCAGCCGTCGGTAGCGGCGCGCCAGCGGGTCGGATGTCACCGGGATTGCTTGCCTTTCGGACGTGGCCGGTCAGGCCGTGCGGGGACGCAGGGTGCGCAGCCGGGTCTCGGCAGCGGTGGTGAACCGGCGCATCCGGGCGGTCTCGGTCGCCAGGGCCGCGACGCCGTCGGGGGTGAGGCGGTAGTAGCGGCGCAGCCGGCCGTCGACCCTCTCCTCGCGGTCGAGCTCGACCAGTCCCTCGGCGGCGAGCCGGTCCAGAGCGGTGTAGAGGGTGCCGGGCAGCAGCGATGTGCTGCCCTGAGACAGCCCCGCGACGTCCTGGATGATCGCGTAACCGTAGCGGGGTCCGGCGGCTAGGGCGGTCAGGATGAGGTACGTGGGTTCTCGCATCGGTGGCACGCCACGATCATAGTTAAATGATCAATATATGGGTAGTGGGCCCGGCCGGTTGGCTCCGGCCGGGCCCACCGCACGCTGGATGTCAGTCGTCGATCGCTTGATAGAGGGTCGTCCAGAAGTCGTGGATGGCGTGCGCCGCGTTGGGCACGGTCATCCCGACCTGGGTGAGCAGGATCGCGGTGAGTTGGTTGTGGGGGTCGGCGTAGGTGGAGGTGCCGCTGCCGCCGTCCCAGCCGTACTGGCCGGCGGGTGCGTAGTCGCCCTGGTAGGTACGCACGGCCATGCCGAAGCCCCAGCCGCCGTGTTGACCTTGGCCGAATGAGATGTGGACGTTGTCGCGGGCCATGGTGGTGCGGGCGGCCTGCTGTTCGGGGGTGAGGCGGTTGGTGGTCATCAACTGCACGGCGGGTCGGGACAGGATTCGCTCGCCGTTGTGGATGCCGCCGTTGAGCAGCATCTGGAAGTAGGCGTGGTAGTCGTCGACGGTGGAGACCAGTCCGCCGCCACCGCCGGGGAACGCCGGGGGCTGGCTCCAGCGTCCGTTCGCCGGCCCGTCCCAGACGTGGAACTCGCCGGTCTTCGGGTCCGGGGCGTACAGGGTGGGTAGCCGGTCGGCCTTGTCGGCGGGTACGTGGAAGCCGGTGTCGTTCATGCCGAGGGGGTCGAAGATCCGGTCCCGCAAGAACGTCTCGAAGGGTAGGCCGGTGACCCGGGCGACGAGGACGCCGAGCAGGTCGTTGCTGATGTGGTACTGCCAGCGTTCGCCGGGCTGGTACATCAGCGGGAGGGTGCCCAGGCGGCGTATCCATTCGTCCGGGGCCGGCATCGGCTCGGGCAGGTCGGGGGTGAGGCCTTGCTCGAAGACCGCGTTCATGATCGGGGTGCCCAGCGCGGTCATGTCCATGCCGAGGCCGAATGTGGAGGTCAGCAGGTCTCGCACGGTGATCGGCCGCCGTGCTGGCACGGTGTCGTCCAGTGGGGCGTCGATGCGGGTCAGGACCCGCCGGTCGGCCAGCTCGGGCAGCCACTGATCGACCGGGTCGTCCAGCCGCAGCCGGCACTCGTCGAGCAGGACCATGGTGGCGGCGACCGAGACAGGTTTGGAGGTGGAGGCCATCCGGAAGATCGTGTCTCGGCGCATCGGCGTGCCACCGTCGTGGTGCAGCGTCCCGATCGCTTCGACGTGGGTCTGACCGCCCCGGCTGACCAGAGCGACCAGACCCGGAATCCTCCCGGACTCGACATGGCGTGCCAGCACGTCACGCAGTCTGCGCAGCCCCGTACCGGTGAAGCCGCTGTCGTTGCGTTCCATCATCAAACTCCTTTTGCGGGCTGGTTAGAGGCTGCGGGCGGTGATGTCGCCGTGGGAGGTGGTGGCGCGGATGTCGAGCTCGGCGGTGCCGTCGTTCTTGAGGGAGTTGCTGACGCGGCCGTAGCCGGTGCCGGCGTCGAGGGGGGCGGAGACGCCGGCGGCGGCGCCGACGGTGATGTCGCCGGATTGGGTGTTGAGTTCGACCGTGCCGCGAACGGCTTCGGTGATCCTGATGTCGCCTCGTGCGGTGCTGATCTGGGCGGGTCCGTTGAGCCGGCCGATCTCGACGTCGCCGTCGATGGCCGTGAGGTGGACGCTGGCGACCTCGTCGAGCTTGATGCGGCGGTAGGCGCCGTCGAACGCGACGTGGCCGAGCCGGCCGACGCCGCGTAGTTCGGCGCTGGCGGTCTTGGCCTCGACCCGGGAGCCGGCGGGCAGCTGGATCGTGACCTGGATGGAGCCGGAGGGGCCGAAGAGCTGGTTGTTGGTTTCGGTGTGGATTCGCAGCACGCCGTCGCTGTATTCGACCTTGGTATGGTCGGCGACCTTCACATCGCGACCCTTCGAGGCGTCCGCGGGCAGGATCTCGACCGTGGTATCGGCGCGGTTCGCGGCGATGAACTGGATGCGCCCGGCGGGGACGTCCAGGACGGCGGAGATCGGGGCCGGGGTTTCGAACTTCTGCATCGTGGTCTCCGGTGCTCGTCGTTGTTTCTGACTCCGGAAACGCTACGTTGCATTCCACAAACCGGCAACGCGGTCGTTGCACAAGTTCGCTGTCTTCGCAGGTAAAAGCCCGGAAAGCGTTGCAACAGTTGTAAAAGCAACGCAACGATCATCACCGGGATCATTGCAATGGATGAGAAGTGAACGCTATAGTCTGGCGATCGGGGGACGACACGAGGGATCACCGAGGAGATCGCGATGCCCGGAGGCAGGCTCACCCAGCAGGAGCGCCAGCAGATCGCGCTGGGGGTGGCCGACAGCCTCGCCTACGCCGAGATCGCCCGACGCCTCGACCGTCCGACCTCGACGATCACCCGGGAGGTGATGCGCAACGGGGGCCCCACCGCCTACCGCGCCGACCTGGCCCACCGCGCCACCGAACGCCGCGCCCGCCGGCGCAGGCCCGCCGCCTCACGAGGGCCGCGGTCAGCCCCGCAGTCAAACGGACGCGACGCCGAGGCGGTGGCCGAGTACGAGGAGACGCTGACCACCGTCCTCATGGCCTCGGGCCTGCCCAAGATGACCGCCCGGGTGCTGACCTGCCTGTTCACCACCGACGCGGGCAGCCTCAGCGCGTCCCAACTCGCCCAGCACCTCCAGGTCAGCCCCGCGTCCATCTCCAAAGCGATCGCGTTCCTGGAGAGCCAAAGCCTCGTGCGCCGAGAACGCGACGAACGCCGCCGCGACCGTTACGTCGTCGACGACGAGCTGTTCTACCAAGCCACGATCGCCGGCGCCCGATCCAACGACCGGCTGGTCCAAACCGCACGCCAAGGCGTCGCCATCCTCGGGCCCCACACGCCCGCCGCCAACCGCCTGGAAAACATCGCCCGATTCCTCGACTTCATCAGCGAAGCCATCACCCGCGCGGCCGAACAAGCCCGCGAAGTCCTTCACGCCAACCCCTCGTCACAGTCATGAGGTGATCACATGCGGCTGGTGATCATGGCCGATACACACGTGCCGAAGCGGGCCAGGGACATGCCGGCCGTGCTGTGGTCGGCGGTGGACGAGGCAGACGTGGTCGTCCACGCCGGAGACTGGGTACACGAGTCCCTGCTGGACCGGCTCGAAGCACGCGCCGCCCGGCTGGTCGGGGTGTACGGCAACAACGACGGTCCGTCCTTGCGCGCCCGGCTGCCGGAGGTGGCGCACGTCGATCTGGGCGGCCTGCGCGTCGCGGTCGTGCACGAGACCGGCCCGGCGCAGGGGCGCGAGCGGCGGTGCGCGGCCCGCTTCCCGGACAGCGACCTGTTGATCTTCGGCCACTCGCACATTCCCTGGGACAGCACCGCCCCGGGCGGCCTGCGGCTACTCAACCCCGGGTCGCCCACCGACCGCCGGCGCCAGCCGTACGCCACTTACCTCACCGCGCAGATCGCTGGCGCGCGCCTCGCCACCGTCCACCTGCACCGCGTCCCGCGCTGACCGTCGGGAGTGCCGCCGTCGGTGGTGCGCCAGCGTAAGTCCATATTCCTCATCCCGGGCGAAGAGTGCGATTCTCGCGTTCCGGTCGGGATTGCCGTGCTTGTCTGAGGGCCGGGGCGCGCACCGCCGTCGCCTCAAGGCACGTCATCGAGGTGATGCAATGGACACGCGTTCCTTCACCCGGTTTGGCGACGCCACGGCCGTGGCCCCCACCATGAGCCTAGGGTTCAGCGCGCCGGCGTCGGCCGCCGCGCCGGTGACGCTCGATCCGGCAGACGCCGGCACGACCGCGGCCGCGTTCGCGACCCAGAAGTGCGTCGCGGCGCTCGGCGGCGGGCCGTTCGCGGGCGACGACGTCTGGGTCTTCGCGCTGCGCTCGCCGCAGCAGGGCAGCTTCGCGTCATTGACGCTGACCTTCGCCACCGAGGGTGGCCCCGTGACGGAGACCATCGCGGCCAGCGCGGCGGGCGACCGCGCGATCGCTGGCGACAAGGCCTGGATCAGGACGTCGGCGGGCGCGACCGCGACCGGCGAACTGGTCAACCCATTCAACCTCACCGCCGCCACGGCACAGACCACCGGTACGGGCGGCACCTTCGACCTGGCGCAGACCTGTCCGGCCAGCGGAAGCCTTGCGCTGACTGGGCCGCCGCGCTCCCGGCTGACCGCCGACGCCGTCGCCACGCTCGGCGGCGTGCTGGTCCTCAGCGGCCTCGCGCTGATAATCGCGCAACGCCGCCAACGCATAGCGGCGGCGACCGGCGTCGTCGGACGGCATCGACGCTCTTGATCAAGGCCGCTGTCACGAGCGCGGACTGACGCGCCGAACTAGCCAGCGATGATTATCGATGCTATGAATTGGTGGGTCGTTGGCGACCTGCCAGGGCAATGCCGCCCGTTATCCCTGTTTAGGCATCGACGTCGGTTGGAGACAACAGCACATGAGTGATTATCAGGATGGTCGGCTGCCGGCTCGATGGCGGCGTTGGGCGAGAACCATCATCGCCGCCGCGGTCACGTCCACCGGAATCGCCGTGGCCGCCATCGGAGCGCCAGCGGGTGCGGCTGCCGCGCCGGCGGTCTCGAGTGTCGCCGCGGGTTACTCGCATACGTGTGCGCTCGGCGCCGACGGCTCGCTCTGGTGCTGGGGCAACAACTACAACGGCCAGCTTGGTGACGGCACCACCACGAACCGGACCACCCCGGTACGTGTCGGCGCGGCGACCACGTGGGCCAGTATCGACGCCGGCACGAGCTACGCCTGCGCGATACAGACCGACGGCACGCTGTGGTGTTGGGGCAACAACCGCCGGGGTCAGCTCGGTGACGGCACCACCACGAACCGGACCGCTCCCGTGCGCGTGGGCGACGCCACCACCTGGGTCAGCGTCAGCGCCGGCGACAGTCACGCCTGCGCTATCCGGACCGACGGCACCCTGTGGTGCTGGGGCTTCAACCGCAACGCGCAGTTGGGCATCGGCTCCGACGTCCAGAACGTGCTTTCGCCGGTACAGATTGGCACGGCCACCAACTGGGCGAGCGTCACGACCGGCTTCGCGCACACGTGCGCCGTCCGCACCGATGGCACCCTGTGGTGCTGGGGAGACAGCTCCAATGGACAGCTCGGTGTCGGCAGCCTGACCTTCAAGCCGACTCCGACGCAGGTCGGCACCGCGACCACGTGGACCGGCGTGACAGCCGGGTACGCCTTCACCTGTGCGGTCCGCGCGGACGGGACCCTGTGGTGCTGGGGTGAGAACGGGTACGGGCAGCTGGGGGTCACCGGCATCTACCAGACCACGCCGATCCAGGTCGGCACCGCCACCACGTGGGCCAGGGTGAACGCGAGCGACGACACGGCGTGCGCGCTGCGCACCGACGGCAGCCTCTGGTGCTGGGGCAACAACATGGCCGGGCAGGTGGGTGATGGCACCACGACACACCGGTACGCCCCGACTCGGATGGGCACGGCCACCACCTGGACCGACCGCATCGTCGTCACCTATCACACCTGCGTGATCGGCACCGATAGCAGCCTGTGGTGCTGGGGCAACAATCTGGCAGGGCAGCTAGGTGACGGCACCACCACCGACCGGTCGACGCCCGCGCAGGTCGCCCTCCCGGTCTGATCCTCGAGCCGAGCGGGGGAGTCGTGGAGGCTACGTCTCGGGGTGCAGCATGAGAAGTACCGCTCGGTTGTGCCGGCCATTGCCTTGATACTGATGCGGGTGGTTGGCGTCGAACCGGATGGAGTCGCGTGCGGCCAGGGTGGCGGCGGCGCCAGCGGGTCCGGTGGTGATGCTTCCGTCGGTGACGATGAGGCATTCCATTACACCGGGCAGGTGGGCGTGCGAATCCTGGGTGGCCTGAGCAACGTCGATGTCGTAGACCTCCACGACTCCGCGCAGCCTGATGCGGTGGAGCAGGCGGGCGCTGACCGCGTCGCCGCCGATGCGCGGCCGTTCGTCATCGGCGCGCACGACGTCCACAGTGGATGGCGGCGCCTCCAGCAACTCGCCGAGGGGCACTTTTAGCGCCGTCGCCAGGGCCCACAGGGTGCTGAGCGTCGGGTTGCCGTGCCCCTGCTCGATGCCGTGCAGCGTGGTTTTGCTGATGCCGCCGGCGGATGCCAGGTCAGCAAGTGATATGCCGGCTGCCGTGCGTAGCCGGTGCACGTTCGAGCCCACCACGCGTGTTAGGTCCACGCGTACCATTGTACTGGTACTCTCGTACCAGTGAAGAGAACGACGGTCAGTCGCCTGCGCGACATCCCGGGAATCGGCGTCGATGCCGTCGGTGACGCGGCGGATGCCGCGGCCGACCCCGGCTTCCTGCGCCTGGAAAACCTTGACACCGACCTGCGACCGCCCGCCGTGGCGATCGCGGCGACCCGGGCCGCGATCGACGACGACGCGGCCAACAGCTACCTGCCGTTCCAGGGACATCGCTCCCTGCGCGCCGCCGCCGCGGCACACGTGGGGCGGAGCGCCGGGCGCGGCTACGACGCCGACACCGAGTGTGTGAGCGTGGCCGGCGGGCTCAACGGCATCCTCAACACGCTGCTCGCCACCGTCGAGCCGGGCCAGGAGGTGCTGCTGGTCGATCCCATCTACGCCGGCCTGGTCAACCGGGTCCGGCTGGCCGGCGGGGTGCCCCGCTTCGTGCCATCCGAGGCCACGCGAGACGGCTGGACCGTCGACCCGGCACGGCTCGCCGCCGCCGTCGGCCCCAACACCGCCGTGGTCCTGATGATGGGCCCGGCCATGCCGACCGGTCTGGTCCTGGACGAACGTCACTGGTCCGCGCTGGCTGACGCCTGTGAACGGCACGACGCTTGGCTGGTCTACGACGCGGCCATGGAGCGGATTCGCTTCGACGGCCGCCTCCCCAGCCACCCGGCTGCCCATGACGGCCTCGCCCAGCGCACCATCACCGTCGGTTCGGCATCCAAGGAGCTGCGACTCATCGGCTGGCGCGTCGGTTGGGTCGTTGGCCCGGCGGACATCCTCGCCGACATCAAGCTGGTCGGACTGACCAATGTGGTCTGTCAGGTCGGGTTGGCGCAAGACGCGGTGGCCGCGGCGCTGGACGCGCCCGACGCCGACGCGGATGTGGCCGCCGCGACCCGCGAATGGCAGCGGCGCTGCGATGCCGTATTGACCCAGCTAGCCGGCTATCCGATCGTCCGGCCGCACGGCGGCTGGTCACTGCTCATGGACACCCGGCCACTGGGACTGACCCCCGCCGCGCTGTCCAGGGTGCTGTTCGACCGCGCGAAGATCGCGGCCACCGCCATGGACGGCTGGGGCCCCAGCGGCGAGCACTACCTGCGGATCGTGTTCGCCAACGAACCGGTCGAACGCCTCATGGGCCTCGCCGACCGCTTCCGCCAAGCCATTGGGTGACGCCGCCCCGGTTTATCCGGTCGCTCCGGGGGAAACCCCGAATGACCCTTTACGGAGGTGAACCCATGGCTAGCAGAAGCGATTCAACCGCCGGCCGCGGCGCCCTGGCCCGACCCCTGATCTGCGTCGTCGCCGCCGCGATGGCCGCGGTCTTCCTCCTCGTCGGCGTTCTCGGTTTCATTCCCGGTATCACGACCAACTACAGCGACATGCAGTTCGCCGGACACGAATCCGGCGCCGAACTATTCGGCGTATTCCAGGTCTCGATCCTGCACAACATCGTGCACCTGCTTTTCGGCGTCGCCGGGCTGGCACTGGCCCGTACCGTTTCCGGTGCCCGCGCCTACCTGGTCGGCGGCGGCGCCATCTACGCCGTACTTTGGCTCTACGGTCTGGTCGTCGACCACGAGAGCGGCGCCAACTTCGTACCCATGAACACCGCGGACAACTGGCTGCACCTGTTCCTGGCCGCTGCCATGATCGCCCTCGGCTTGCTCATACCGGCTCGCGATCGCGCCCGCCCCTAATGATCACCACATACGAAGAATCTGGACCGCCATCCAGAAGCTGATACCGGCACCCGCACACACGAAAGCCGCAACCATTATCACCGCGGCCACCACGGCCGCGTGAAACGTCCACCGGACCTCCACCGAGCCCCCTTATGCCGGGCGCGTCGCCAGCACCCGCCGAGGTGATACCCGGACCGGATAACAAAAAACGCGGAGGCGGAGCGTGCAGGACCGGCGATCAAGCCTCAGTCAAGCTCCGCGCCGCGGAGGCGATCTTCCGCCGCGTCGCGGCGGTGGTTGGCGGCGTGCCGCGCGTGTACACCATCCGGGTCGCCGCCGCGCGATGCGGCCGTCTCGTGTGGCGCCGCGGCCCCCTCGTGGGGCGCGGCGGTGGGCTCGGGCGCCAGCCGCCGGGGCGCCCAGGCCCCCCCCGCGC
>NZ_JAIBNX010000062.1:34053-39218 GCF_026130045.1 Micromonospora sp. CPCC 205371 | reverse complement strand
GGGGGCGAATGCGCGGGGAAATGAGATCACTCCGGGTGCATTTGCCCTTGGTCGGCGAGGAGAGGGCCCCCCCGGGCGCCGGGCGGGCGGCGCGGCGGGCGCAGCGCGGCGCAGCGCGGGTGCGGCGCCGAGCGGGCGGCGCAGCGCGGCGCGGTGCGGTGCGGTGCGGCGCAGGTGGTGGAGCGGGTCAGGTGGTGTGTTTGCGGCGGGCGGCCGCACGGGCGCGCTGGGTCTGGTCTAGCACGACCTTGCGGATTCTTACGGCCACGGGGGTCACCTCGACGCACTCGTCTTCGCGGCAGAACTCCAGCGCCTGCTCCAGCGACAGCTTGCGCGGCGGGATCACCTTCTCCGTCTCCTCGCTGGTGGAGGAGCGCATGTTGGTGAGCTTCTTCTCCTTGGTGATGTTGACGTCCATGTCGTCGGAGCGAGAGTTCTCGCCGACGATCATGCCTTCGTACACCTCCGTGGTGGGCTCGACGAACAGCGTGCCGCGCTCCTGGAGGTTGAGCATCGCGAACGGTGTGACCACGCCGGCGCGGTCGGCGACCAGTGAGCCGTTGCTCCGGGTGCGCAGCTCGCCGAACCATGGCTCGTACGACTCGAAGACGTGGTGCAGGATGCCGGTGCCCCGGGTGTCGGTGAGGAACTCGGTGCGGAAGCCGATCAGCCCTCGCGCTGGCACCAGCCACTCCATGCGTACCCAGCCGGTGCCGTGGTTGACGAGCTGCTCCATGCGGCCCTTGCGGGTGGCCAGCAGCTGGGTGATGGCGCCGAGGTACTCGTCGGGTGCGTCGATGGTGAGCCGCTCCACCGGCTCGCAGGTTCGTCCGTCGATCTCCCGGGTCACCACCTGGGGCTTGCCGACGGTCAGCTCGTACTGCTCGCGGCGCATCTGCTCGACCAGGATGGCGAGGGCCAGCTCGCCGCGGCCCTGCACCTCCCAGGTGTCCGGTCGGTCGGTCGGCAGCACCCGCAGCGACACGTTGCCGACCAGCTCCTTGTCCAGGCGGTCCTTGACCATGCGGGCGGTCACCTTGGCGCCCTTGACCCGGCCGACCAGCGGCGAGGTGTTGGTGCCGATGGTCATCGAGATGGCCGGCTCGTCGACGGTGATGCGGGGCAGCGGCACCGGGTTGTCGGCATCGGCCAGCGTGTCGCCGATCATGATCTCGGGGATGCCGGCGACCGCCATGATGTCGCCCGGCCCGGCGCTCTCGGCGGGCTTGCGCTCCAGCCCGTCGGTCATCAGCAGCTCGGAGATGCGTACCCTCTCGATGGTGCCGCCGTCGCGGCACCAGGCGACGGTCTGGCCCTTGCGGATCGTGCCCTGCCGCACCCGGCACAGCGCCAGCCGGCCGAGGAACGGCGACGCGTCCAGGTTGGTGACGTGCGCCTGGAGCGGGGCGCTCTCGTCGTACGCCGGCGGGGGGATGGTGTCCAGCAGGGTCCGGAAGAGCGGCTGGAGATCCGGGTTGTCGGGCAGGGCGCCGTCGGCCGGCTGGGTCAGGGAGGCCATGCCGTCGCGAGCGCAGGCGTAGATGATCGGGAAGTCGATCTGGCTGTCGTCGGCGTCGAGGTCGAGGAACAGCTCGTACGTGTCGTCGACGACCTCCTTGATCCGGGCGTCCGGCCGGTCGACCTTGTTGATGACCAGGATGATCGGCAGCCGGGCGCGGAGCGCCTTGCGGAGCACGAAACGGGTCTGCGGCAGCGGCCCTTCGCTCGCGTCGACGAGCAGCACCACGCCGTCGACCATGGTCAGGCCGCGCTCTACCTCGCCGCCGAAGTCGGCGTGGCCCGGGGTGTCGATGATGTTGATGGTGACGGCCTCGCCGTCGGCCGGCCGGTAGCTGATCGCCGTGTTCTTGGCGAGGATCGTGATGCCCTTCTCCCGCTCCAGGTCCATCGAGTCCATCACGCGGTCGGTCATCTCTGCCCGGGCGTGGAACTGGCCGCCTTGCCGCAGCATGGCGTCGACCAGGGTGGTCTTGCCGTGGTCGACGTGGGCGATGATGGCAACGTTGCGGAGATCGGAGCGGGTCTGCATGCCCCTATCCTCCCGCGCCCGTGATCATCGAAAAGAGCCGGGGTGACCGTGTCAGCCCCACCTGGCATGCTGGCCACGTGGTCGGGGGAGAACCATGGAAGACCTGCTGAGCCTGCTCGAAGCGTTGCCGCCGGTGCTGATCTATCTGATCGCGGCGGTCTTGGTTGCTACCGAGACCGCGGTGATCGTGGGGCTGGTGCTGCCTGCTGAGGCGACGCTGCTGACGGTGGGCTTCCTGGCGTACCTGGGCACGCTGCGCCTGGCACCGGCGATCGCCGTGATGATCGGTGCGGCGCTGGCCGGCGACGCGCTCGCCTTTCGCAGCGGGCGCCGGCACGGCGCGCGGCTGCGCGCCAGCCGGGTGGGGGTCCGGGTCGGCGAGGAACGCTGGCGCAAGGCCGACGCGATGGTCAACCGGCTGGGCGGGCGAGCCATGTTCGGCGCGCGGTGGCTGGCGTTCGTCCGCACGCTGGCGCCGCGCCTGGCCGGCAGCGCGGGTATGCCGTACAAGCGCTTCGCCCCCTGGAACGCGGCCGGCGTCGTCACGTGGGTGGGCGCGTCGGTCCTCGTCGGATACCTGGCCGGCGAGTCGTACGAGACGGTGTCCCGGTACCTGGGCAAGGCGACCGGTGCGGTGCTCATCCTGCTCGCGGCGATAGTCGGGATCGTGCTGACCGGCCGGTGGCTGGGCCGGAACCCCGATCCAGCGCGGGCACTCGCGGCCCGCGCGGGAGCGCTGCCGCCGCTGCGGTGGGTGACGCAGCGGTACGGTGTGCTCTTCTTCCTGCTGTCCATGCAGATCGGGCCGGGCTGGGCGCTGGTCATCAACCTGGCCGCCGGCATGTTGCTTCTCTTCGTCATCGGCCTGGCGATGGCGTGGCTGGTCGAGGTGGTCGTGCGGCACAGTGGACTGTCCGTCATCGACAACGCGATAGCGAACTGGTTCGCCGATCAGCGCACCGAGAGCACCGCCCACGCCGCCGACGTGGTGATCGCCGTGCTCCGCCCGCAGTACCTGGTGGCCGCCGTCGCGCTGGCCGCCGTGGTGCTTGGCTGGCGCAGCCGGGCCTGGCGCGGCGACCTGGTGAGCGTGGTCGGCACGGCCGGCGCGTTCGTCCCGCTGCTCGTGCTCGCCGTGGTCGAGCAGCTGCTGCCGGAGCGGTTCTTCCTCACCCAGCTCGCCGTCGTGACCGCGAGCCTGTGCACGCTGGCCTGGATGGTCTCGCAGCGCACCCGCTGGCCGGCGGCCGTCGGCGCCTGGACCGCGGCCACCATCGCGGTCGTCGTCGTGTCGGGCGCGCGCATGTACGTCGGCTGGAACACGGCCAGCCAGACGGTCACCTCGGTGCTGCTCGGCGCACTGTGGACGGCCGTCTTCATGGTCGCATGGCACACCCGCGACCGGGCCGCAAACTCGCAGGTGAACGTTGGGTTGCCAGTGGCTTGACCAGTGACATCATCAGCAGATGGCAGAACTGCAACGGCGCACCCTGCTGCGCGGCACCGTCGCCGCGAGCGGCGCCCTGATCGGCGGGCCCTTCCTGGGCTTCGTCAACCGTGCGAGCGCGGCGGCCCCGTACGGGCACACGCCGCAACTTGGCCCCATCGCCGACCTGCGTGACGGCAAGGTCCGGCTGTGGCTACCCGACGGATTCCAGTACCGGTCCTTCCACGACACCGAGTTTCCCGTGACGCTCGACGACGGCACCGCGCTGCCGGGGCGGCACGACGGGATGGGCGCTTTCCGCGGCCGGAACGGCACCATCCGCCTGGTCCGCAACCACGAGGTGAACAATCCTGGCCCGGCCTTCGGCGACGCCGGCGCGGCATACGACCCGATGGCTCAGGGCGGCACCACCACCGTCGAGGTGACGAAGTACGGCGAGGTGGTGAGCGGCTATACGAGCTGCAACGGCACGATGATGAACTGCTCGGGCGGCCGGATGCCGTGGGGCAGCTGGATCACGTGCGAGGAGACCGTCAACGGGCCGGACGTCGGGCCCGACTTCACCGGCACGCCCAACGTGTCGCTGACCCAGCGGCACGGGTTCATCTTCGAGGTGCCCGTGCGCGGCCAGTCGGACCGGGAGCCGATCACCGCGGCGGGCCGGTTCTCGCACGAGTCGGTCGCGTTCGACCCGCGGAGCGGGTACCTGTACCTGACCGAGGACAACTTCGGCTGGCCGTCCGGCTTCTACCGGTACAAGCCGCACAAGCACCCGATGAAGACCGGGAAGCTGGGCAACCGTGGCCGGCTCCAGATGCTGAAGGTGCGCGGGCGGTCCAACCTGGACCTGGCGGCGGCCCAGCCGCGCCGCGCGTCGTACCGGGTCGAGTGGGTCGACATCGACGACCCGGCGCCCTCGTTCCCGTACACGCCGGGGCAGACGGCGCCGACGACGAACGACACCGCGCTCACGCACGTGGCGCGGCAGGGCTGGGCCCAGGGCGCGGCGTACTTCTCGCGGCTGGAGGGCTCCGTGTACGACGACGGCATCGTCTACTTCACCGCCACGCAGGGCGGCGGGCCGGCGGAGACGTCGCTCGGGCCGATCGCGGATGGGTACGGCAACGGCAGCGGGCAGATCTGGGCGTACGACACGCGCGCCTCGGTGCTGCGGCTGGCGTACGAGTCGCCGGGGCCGGACGTGCTTGACTTTCCCGACAACGTGACCACGAGCCCGCGCGGCACGCTCGTGGTGTGCGAGGACAACGTCAACAACAACTACCTGCGCGGGTTGACCCGGCGCGGGCGGCTCTTCGACATCGCGCTCAACCGGCTCACCAGCAGCACGGGCGTGGACCGGTCCAACGACGAGTTCGCCGGGTCGACGTTCAGTCCCGACGGGCACACCCTCTTCGTCAACATCCAGGCCAGCCGGGGCATGACGTTCGCGATTTGGGGGCCGTGGCACCGCATCGGCGTGTAGCTCATTAGGGAGCAATTTTCTCGTTTGCCTCGTGCGTGTCAAAACGGGCAAATAGTATCCCTACATGGTAGGGGTGCGCAGCGGTGTGATTGTGATGGTGCTCATAGCAGGGGTTTCCGTGGCCCTGGGGGGCCGGGGCGCCCGGGGGGGGGCCTCGCCCCCGGGGGGGGCGGGCGCGTGGCGCG
>NZ_JAIBNX010000062.1:27945-34043 GCF_026130045.1 Micromonospora sp. CPCC 205371 | reverse complement strand
GGGGCGGCCCCCGGGGCGCCGCGCCGGGCCGCCCCCGGGCCACTCCGACCGTGCGGAGCGGGGGAACGGGGCTCAACATGCGAGCCGGGGCGCCCACAGCCGACGCCGTCGTGGGCAGGCTCCGCGAGGGGGCGCGGCTCGCCGTCACCTGTCAGGTGTACGGGGAGCTGATCGCCGGTACCCAGGGGCGTACTCCGATGTGGGACCGGCTCTCGAACGGCCGGTACGTGGCGGACGCCTTCGTCCATTGGACGCCCGGCCGCCCGTGGGTGCACTGGTGCGGCCCGCGCGGCGCGGTGCTGCCGACCGTCCGCACCGGCACCGGCCCGCTCAATGTCCGCTCCGGCCCCGGCACCCGCTTCAGTCGCGTAGGCCGGCTCGCCGAGGGGCATGTGCTGGCCGTCGAGTGCCAGGTGTGGGGCGAGCTGGTGGCCGGCAAGGTGCGGCGCTCAGCGGCGTGGAACAGGCTGCCCGGCAGCCGGTACGTCGCCGACGCGTACACCGCGTGGAGCCCGCACCTGCCGACCCTGCCGTGGTGCGGGCAGCAGGCGCCGAGCACGCCGGCGGCGAACGCGGCGCAGTTCATCGCCCGGACCAGCGGGCCCGCGCGGGCCGGCTTCCGGCAGTACAAGGTGCCGGCGTCGGTCACCATCGCGCAGGCGATACTGGAGTCCGGCTGGGGGCGAAGTTGGCTGGCCCGGCGCGACCACAGCTACTTCGGCATCAAGTGCTTCGGCCACCCCGGCGGCATCGCGCTCGGCTGCCGCTCCTACGCCACCCACGAGTGCGACGGCAAGAAGTGCTACCCGACCACCGCGCTGTTCCGGGCGTACCGCAACGCGAACGGCTCCTTCGCCGACCACGGCCGGTTCCTGACCGTCAATCCCCGGTACCGCAACGCGTTCAAGTACAGCAACGACCCGAACAGGTTCGCCGTCGAGATACACAAGGCCGGGTACGCCACGTCGCCGACGTACGCGCAGAACCTCATCAAGCTGATGAAGGCCTACGACCTCTACCGGTTCGACCGCTGAGCCAGCCAATCGTCCTCGGCCGCGTAGTCGAAGAAGTCCATGCCGTGCAGCTCGTTCAGGCGCGGGAACGCGTCGCCCTCCCGCCTCTCGCGGGCCTGGCTGACCATCCAGTCCACCGTGGCCGGTAGCGACTCCGTGTACCCGGTCACCGGCGCGTACCCCAGCTCGCGCGCCGCCGCCGACATGTCCAGCACGAACGGGCGCGGGATCGACCAGGGCGTGTCGCCCACCACGCCGACCGGCGGTTGCCCGTCGATGAGCACATCCTCCGCCTCGTGCCCGAGCAGCGCGTGGATAGCCGCCCCGATCTCGCGTACCGCCGGCGCCTCCGGGTCGGCGGCGTTGAGCGCGCGGGTGCCCGGCTTGGCGGCGGCGAGCCGGATCAGCTCGGCCAGGTTGGCGGTGGCCGTGGGCTGGAAGCGGCTCTCACCCTTGTGGGCGAGTATCCGGTGCCGCCGGCCGTCCAGCGCCCGCCGGACGAAATACCACTCGCGAAGGAACTCGCTGTGCGGGCCGTGAATGGCGGCCGGTCGCAGCACGGTGGTCGGCAGCGTGTCGCCTGCGTCCAGCAGTGCCCGCTCCAAGGCCACCTTGCCAGCCGCGTAGTCGCCGTCGCCGGGTGCCACGGTGGATTGCGCCTCCGTTATCGGTACCGGAAAATCACCACCCAGACCGCGCCCGGCGGCGTCGGCGTAGACCGCGGCGCTGGAGATGACCACCGCGGACCCGACGCGGTCCGCGAGCTTGAGCAACTGCGCCGCGTGACCGGCGTCGTACCCGACGGCGTCGACCACCACATCGACGCCGTCGCCGACGGCGGCGGCCAACTGGGCGTCGTCGTCGCGGTCCAGCCGCACCTCGCGTACCCCCAGGTCCTCGGGCCAGGCACCACCCGGGTGGCGACTCGCGGCCCGCACCTCCCAGCCGTCGCGCGCGAGGGCCGGCACAGCTGCCCAACCGATCTGTCCCGTGGCGCCGATGACCAGCACGATCTTGTCCATGCCGCCACGCTAGGTCGCGTACCGGAAAACGCCACCCCGGGTTCGCGACGGGCGGAATCGTTGAACCTCTCGCCCCCGCGCGCCGTACCTTCAGGCGCAGCCGTCTAGGGGAGGTTCCGCATGCGTGTCCGGATCACCGTGACCGCACTGCTCGCTGCTGGCGTCATGACGCTGGCTGGTTGTGTGGTGGGGGTGGCGACCCTGCCCCTGTCTTGGAGGAGGCAGGGGCCCCGCCCGCGCCGCGTCCGGCCCCCGGGGCGGAGGCCTCCGCCGGTGCCGAGACGGCGGTCGTGCCGTCGATCCTCAAGTTCGGAGGCAAGACGCTCGAAGGGCAGTCCTTCGACGCCGCCAGCCTCGCCGGAAAGCCCACCGTGCTGTGGTTCTGGGCGCCGTGGTGCGCCACATGCTTCGGCCAGGCCGCGTCGGTCGCCGACATGCAGCGGGCGCACGGCGACAAGGTGAACCTGCTCGGCATCGCCGGCCTCGGCAAGCTCGACGAGATGAAGCAGTTCGTCGCGGAGGGCGACGTCGGCAACGTCAAACACCTCAACGACGCGTCCGGCGTGGTGTGGAAGAAGTTCGGAATCGTCGAGCAGAGCGTGTACCTGATCCTCGACAAGGACGGCAAGGTGCTGAACAAGAGCTGGTTGGACAGCATGGAGTTCGAGGGCAAGGTCGCCGAGCTGGCGAAGTGACATGACACAGACCACGCTCGTCCTGGCGCTCACCGCGGGCATGCTCGCGGCGGTAAACCCATGCGGCTTCGCGCTGCTGCCCGCGTACCTGTCGCTTCTCGTATCCGAAGGGGACGGTGGTGGGGGCGCCATCCGGCGGGCGCTGGTGTCGACCGCTGCGATGACCGTCGGGTTCGTCGCGGTGTTCGGCGCGTTCGGGTTGGCGCTGGCGCCCGCCGCCGGCTGGATCCAGCAGCGCCTCCCATGGGTCACCATCGCATTAGGACTGTCGCTCGTGGTCGCTGGCGCCTGGCTCGCCGCCGGGCGCGCGCTGCCCACGCTGTGGCGCGGCCCGAGGGCACCGTCCGTGCGGCGCAGCGTGCCATCGATGGCGCTTTTCGGCGCCGCTTACGCGGCCGCCTCACTGAGCTGCACCATCGGCCCGTTCCTGGCCATCGTCGTGGCGAGCATGCGCGCGGGTTCCACCGGCGCCGGGATCGGGCTCTTCCTCGCGTACGCCGTGGGCATGGGCCTGTCGGTAGGCGTGGCCGCGCTGGCCGTGGCGCTGCTACGCACCTCGCTCATCCGCTCGGTACGCCGTGCCGGGCCCGCCATCGCGCGGGCCGGCGGCGTGCTTCTGGTACTGGCCGGCGGGTACGTGGCGTACTACGGCGGCTACGAGATCCGGCTCTCCTCCGACGCGTCCGCTGTGGACGATCCCGTGATCGGCGTCGCGTCACGGGTGCAGCACTGGCTCTCCGACGGTCTCAACAGCGCGGGCGTGTCGACGATCGCGGTCGTGTTCGCGGCGCTGCTGTTGTCGGCGCTGGCGCTGCGCCGGTACCGCTCCCGCCTCGCCTCCGGCGGCCCGGCCGGCGGCGAGCCTGCGTCAGAAGTCCGCGACGACGTAGGGGACCAGCCGCGGGAAGAGCGCGCGCAGCTCGCCAGCGGCGTCGGCGGGCACGGCGCCGAGCCCGCGTAGCGGCAGCTCGGCCGGGTCCAGCACGCCGTACACCAGCGCGGACAGCCCAGCTGCGCTCAGTGTGGCGGTCGGCCCGCCGGTGCCGGTGCCCACTTCCAGCGTCCCGCCGTGGCCGTCGAGAGTGAACGCCCCTTCGATGAACGGATCGTCGACGATTTCCACGGTGACCCGCCCCGGTCCCACCGTGATGCCCGCCAGCTTCTGGACTGACAGCACGCGGGCCATCGGCGCGTTGCCGTTCGGTATCACCGTGTGGCCCTCCACCGTCACCTGCAGGTCGGTGCCCCACAGCTCGGGCAGCTCGTCAGCCGGAATCCCGGCCACCACCCGGGACACCTGGTCGACGTGCCGGGCGAAGAACCGCAGCAGCAGGATGCGGCTCAGCGGTGTGGTGACGAGCAGGTCGTCGACCTGCAGCTCGCCGTTGTAGCCGGTCACCTTGTACGCCGCCGCGCCGGCCACCTCGCCGTCGACCCGGGCGGTCACGAGCCAGCGCTCGTCGTCGTCGCGCAGCCGCGCGTCCCGGTAGTCGGGGAACAGCGCGAGTCCGTGCCGCTCCCGCGCCAGCCGCACCATGAACTCCCGATACGCGTCGTATCCCGTGCTCATCCGCTCCCAGGTCACGTCGCCGGGCAGGTCGGCACGGACCAGGTCGCCCAGGTCTCCGGGCGAGAAGCTGGCACTACGCCGTTTGGGCAGGGTGACGTAGCCGAAACGGGCATAGAACGATGGCCGGAAAGGATAGAGGACGCTGACCGAGTGGCCCTCGTCGCGCATCTCGCCGAGCAGGGTGGTGAGCAGCGTGCGCACGTGCCCCTGGCGGCGAGCCAGCGGATGCGTGGCCACCCCCGCGATGCCAGCCATCGGCAGCAGCTGGCCGCGAACGTTCTGCCGCATGGGAATCGCGGTGGCCGCGGCCAGTGCGGTGTCACCGTCCTCCGCCACGAGCGTGCGGTTGCCCTGGTTGTACGGCAAATAGTCACGCCAGCGGTCGGCGCTCGCCGCGGGGGCCGGCGACTGCTCGAAGGCGTACGCCTGAAGGGGGAACGAGTGGCTGATGCGCTCCTCGGCGCTGATACGGCGAACCTGCATCCCCCCAGTAAACCCTTAGGGCCATCTCCCTCCTCAGCCGGACAGATGAATCAGGGAGAACTCGGTGCCCGGCCCGGATGGAAGTGCGACGATCATTCGGGAGGCTGTCGCTATGGCAGTATTGACGGGGGTTGAGAGGCTACAGCACAAGCGGCGGACAGTCGACAGTGGAGCATCGCCGATCCGCCTGGTGCCGCAGATCGCGATTTTGCTCGGTGCGATCTGTGTGTACTTCGGTGTGCGTGGTGCCACCGAGGGATCGGTGTCCGAGGCGCTGGTAAACGCCCAGCGGGTGGTCGACTTCGAGCGGTTCCTCGGTATCTACCACGAGCCGTGGCTCCAGGAGACCTTCGCCGGGTCACCGGCGGTCAAGACGTTCTTCAACTGGATCTACATCTGGGGGCACTGGCCGGTCATCGCGGTCACGCTGATCTGGCTCGCTCGCAGCCATCCCGCGATCTACCTGCGCACCCGGAACGCCATGATGCTGTCCGGTGGCATCGGGATGGTCATCTTCGCGACGTTCCCGGTGGCGCCGCCCCGACTCGCTGAGCTCGGCATGATCGACACGGTGACGGTGAGCTCGCACGCGTACCGGGTGCTCCAGCCGCCGATGTTCACCAACCAGTACGCCGCCGTGCCCAGCCTGCACGTCGGCTGGAACCTGCTGATCGGCATCGCGATCGCCGTCGCCGCGCGGCGGCTGTGGGTGCGTGTGATCGGCGTGGTGATGCCGGTCGCGATGACGTCCGCGGTGGTCCTGACCGCCAACCACTACGTGGTCGACGCGATCGCCGGAGCGGCCCTGACCACGGCGGCGTGGTTCGCCTGCGGCTGGTGGCTCCGCCGCTCCCCGGCCCCCGCGTCCCTGTCGACACCGCGTCCCGCGACCGCCCCGGTCTCGCGCTCGGCACCCACGCCCGCTGGGACGGCGCGCCCGCCCGCGCGCCTACCCCTGCCAGCGCCCGCCACCCTCCCCGCCCGCGTCCCTGCCACCCTCCCCGCGAGCCTCCCCGCCCGCGATCCGGCCGACCTCCCCGCGCGGGTCCCGGCGCGGGTCCCGGCGGGCGACCCGGCTGGCCTCCCCGCGCGCGTCCCGGCGCGGGTCCCGGCGCGCCGATCAAGGGCAAACGCACGTGATTCGATCGCCATTCCGCGTGTATTTGCCCTTGATCAACGCGAACGTCCTTGATCGGCGTCCGGCTGCGGCGAGGGGGTCGCGGCAGCCTGCTCGCCCCGGTCGGACCCGTCCGGCCGCCCCCGCGGGGGGGGCGCGGGGCCGAGGTCGCGCCCCCACGGGGCAACTGCGGGGATT
>NZ_JAIBNX010000062.1:0-27935 GCF_026130045.1 Micromonospora sp. CPCC 205371 | reverse complement strand
CGGGCGGGCGGGGCCGGACGCCGATGTCGCACCGCCATGGGCCAAATCGGGCAATTCGCCCCGACAACTACAAGGTCGCGGCGTGCGAGGGGCGGGCCCGGCGCCCCGCGCGGGCGACGGGACCGCGAGCCTGCGGGAGGGCCGGGCGGAGGGCGACGCGCTGCGCCCTCGCGCAAGCCGGGTCGGGCGGCGAGTCATCACGCGCGGGCTGGGTGCGGGACGGGCTGGATGCGCGGAGGGCGAGGGGCGCGCGGCAGCGATCAAGGGCGTTTGTGTCGATCAAGGGCGAATGCGCGCGAAAATGAGATCGAACCGCGTGCATTTGCCCTTGATCGGCGCGCCGGAACCCGCGCGGGGAGGGGGTGTGGGAGAGCGTGCGCTGGCGCGTGTTAGGTGGTTAGTATGTATTGACAAAGTCGCGGGCTGGATAGAACAGTGGGGCGTAACAGAGCTGCCACATTCGTGAAATCCAGGAGGCCGCATCCATGCGCATCGGACTCGCCGGCGTCGGCCGGATCGGTGCTTTCCACGCCGAGACACTGAGAGGGCTCGATCACGTCGAGTCGCTCGTGGTGGCCGATGCCGACCCGGACCGGGCGGCCACTGTCGCGGGCAAGCTTGGCGGGTCGGTGACCGCGGTGGAGACACCGGCGGAGCTGTTCAGCGCCGGCATCGACGGCCTGGCCATCGCGGCCGCGACCGACGCGCACGCGGGGCTGATCCTGGACGCGGTCGAGGCGGGGCTTCCTGTGTTCTGCGAGAAGCCGGTCGCGCCGGACGTGCCGGGCACGCTCGCGGTCCTCGACCAGGTGGCGCGGTCGACGGTACCGGTGCACATCGGTTTTCAGAGGCGTTTCGACGCCGGCTTCACAGCCGCGCGCGACGCTGTCCAGAGTGGACGGCTGGGCTGGGTGCACACGCTGCGGGCGGGCACACTCGACCCGGCGCCGCCGTCAGCGCAGTACATCGCCACGTCGGGCGGCTTCTTCAAGGATTGCAGCGTGCACGACTTCGACATCATTCGCTGGATCACCGGCCGTGAGGTGGTCGAGGTGTACGCGGTGGGTGCCAACCGGGGCGAGGACTTCTTCCGGGAGGCGGACGACATCGACACGAGCGCCGCGGTGCTGACGCTCGACGACGACACGATCGCCCTGGTGTCGGGCACCCGGTACAACGCGGCGGGATACGACGTGCGGCTGGAGGTGCTCGGCGCGAAGGACAGCGTCTCCGTCGGGCTGGACGACCGGCTGCCTCTGCGCTCGGCCGAGCCGGGGGTGGCGTGGCCGGGCGGCACGCCGTACCCGAACTTCATGGAGCGCTTCCGCGCCGCGTACATCGCGGAGCTGACCGCCTTCACCGACCTGGTGGCGGGCAAGGCTGAGTCGCCGTGCACGGTGGCGGACGCGCTGGAGGCGTTCTACGTCGCCGAGGCTTGCGACCTGTCGCGTCGCCAGCACCGTCCCGTCGAGGTCGCGGAGGTGCGCCGGTGAGGGTCAACATCGCGGGTGCGCCCATCTCGTGGGGCGTGTGCGAGGTTCCCGGATGGGGCTACCAGCTCCCGGCCGAGCGGGTGCTGGCCGAGATGCGGGAAGCCGGCATCACGGCGACCGAGTTCGGGCCGGACGGCTACCTGCCCGATGACGCCAAGGCGCGCACCGCGCTGCTGTCGACGTACGGGTTGGGTGCGGTCGGCGGGTTCGTGCCGGTCGTGCTGCACGACCCGGACCACGACCCGCTGCCGGCGCTGCGCCGCACCGCTGAGAGCTTCGCCGAGGGCGGAGCGGAGGTCGTGGTGCTGGCCGCGGACACCGGTGGCTCGGGGTACGACTCCAGGCCGGAGCTGGACGAGCGTGGCTGGCGGTCACTGTTGTCCAATCTGGACGCCGCCGTGGTGGTGGCGGCGGAGGCCGGGCTGACCGCGACGCTGCACCCGCACGTGGGCACGATGGTGGAGCGGGCGGCTGAGGTCGACCGGGTGGTGGCAGACTCGCGCATCCCGCTGTGCCTTGACACCGGTCACTTGCTGATCGGCGGCACGGACCCGGCGGCGCTGGCGGCGCGGGCACCGGAGCGGATCGAGCACGTGCACCTCAAGGACGTCGACGCGGCGATGGCGGCGCGGGTGCGCGCGGGCGAGCTGACGTACACCGACGCCGTGCGCGCCGGCATGTACCGGCCGCTGGGCAAGGGCGACGTGGACGTACCCGCGATCGTGCGCGGGCTGGTCGCCTCGGGGTACCAGGGTTGGTTCGTGCTGGAGCAGGACAAGGTGCTCGACGGCCCCGACGCCGACCCGCTCGCCGATGTACTGTCGAGTGTGGAGTACCTGCGGAGTCTCACATGACGTTCGAAGTGCTGACGATGGGGCGGATCGGGGTCGACATCTATCCGCTGCAGGTCGGCGTGGGGCTGGCCGAGGTGGAGACGTTCGGCAAGTACCTCGGGGGCAGCGCAACCAATGTGGCGGTGGCCGCCGCCCGGCACGGCCGCCGGTCGGCGGTCATCACCCGCACCGGTGCCGACCCGTTCGGTGAGTTCATCCACAAGGCGTTGCGCGGGTACGGGGTCGACGACCGCTACGTGACGCCGGTCGAGCACCTGCCCACGCCGGTGACGTTCTGCGAGATCTTCCCGCCGGACGACTTTCCGCTGTACTTCTACCGGTACCCGACGGCTCCTGACCTCCAGATCAGCCAGGACGAGCTCGACCTCGACGCGATCCGCGCCGCCGGCGTGTTCTGGGTGACCGGCACCGGGCTCTGCGAGGAGCCGAGCCGGTCCGCGACGCTGGCGGCGCTGAGGGCGCGCGACCGCGCGGGTATCACAGTGCTCGACCTGGACTACCGGCCGATGTTCTGGCCCTCACGCGAAGAGGCCCGGCGCTGGATCCAGGAGGCGTTGCCGTACGCGACCGTCGCGGTCGGCAACCTCGATGAGTGCTTCACGGCCGTGGCCGAGCGCGAGCCGGCCGCCGCAGCGAAGGCCCTGCGCGACCGGGGCGCCGACCTCGCCGTCGTGAAGCAGGGGCCGCGCGGGGTGCTGGCGGTCGACGCGAACGGGTCGGTCGAGGTGCCGCCGTTCCCGGTCGAGGTCGTGAATGGACTCGGCGCGGGCGACGCGTTCGGCGGGGCACTGTGCCACGGGCTGCTGTCCGGATGGGACACCGGAGACATCATGCGCTTCGCGAACGTCGCGGGCGCGATCGTCGCCGGCCGGCTGGCGTGCTCGGACGCGATGCCCACCACGGCTGAGGTACTGGAAACGGGGAAGTTGGATGTTCGCTGACCACCTGATGCAGATCGTACGGACGCGGGTGCACAAGCCCGACGCGATCGCGGAAGCGGCGGCTCGTCGCCGGCCCGGCGTGATCGGCGGCCGGCTGGTGCTCGTGGCCGCCGACCACCCGGCGCGCGGCGCGCTGCGCGCCGGCAGCCGTCCGCTCGCGATGGCGGACCGCGCCGACCTGCTGGAGCGGCTGTGCGTGGCGCTGTCGCGGCCCGGGGTCGATGGCGTGCTCGGCACCGCGGACATCCTGGAAGACCTGCTGCTGCTGGGCGCGCTGGAGGGCAAGGTCGTCATCGGTTCGATGAACCGCGGTGGCCTGGCCGGCACGGTGTTCGAAATGGACGACCGGTTCACCGGATACAGCGCGGACGCTATCGCGGCGATGCGTTTCGACGGCGGCAAGATGCTGTTGCGCCTCGACCCGGACGACCCAGCGACGGTGTCCACGATGGAGGCCAGCGCACGCGCGGTCGACGAGTTGGCCGCGCACAAGCGGATGGCGATGGTGGAGCCGTTCATCTCGCACCGCGTGGACGGCCGGGTGCACAACGACCTTACGCCGGAGGCGATGATCCGGGCCATCGCGGTGGCGTCGGGGCTGGGCGGCACCTCGGCGTACACGTGGCTCAAGGTGCCGGTGGTGCCGGACATGGACCGGGTCATGGCCGCCTCCACGCTGCCCGCGCTGCTGCTGGGCGGCGAGGTGCCGGCGGACCGGGACGCCGCGTTCGAGGGCTGGCAGAAGGCCCTGCAACTGCCCACGGTCAAGGGGATCGTGGCCGGCCGGTCGCTTCTCTACCCGAGCGACGACGACGTGGCGGGCGCGGTCGACACGGCGGTGAGCCTGCTGTGAAGTCCTACCACCTGCCGCAGTGCACTCAAGTGACTCCAGCGTCGGCGGGCTGGGCGTACTCGGGGCTGACGATCCTGGAGCTCGCGCCCGGCGGCGCGCGAGAGTTCTCGACGGGTGACGACGAGGTGATGGTCGTCCCGCTGGCGGGGGCGTGCGCGGTGTCGTGTGACGGCTTCGCCGCCGAGCTGGAGGGACGGCCGGATGTCTTCGCCGGCCCTACCGACGTGGCGTACGTGCCGCGGGACACCACGGTCACCGTGTCGAGTGTGGACGGTGGGCGTTTCGCGGTGGCGGCCGCCCGGGCGCGCCGCCGGCTCGAGCCGCGGTACATTGCGAAGAGCGACGTGCCGGTCGAGCTGCGCGGCGCCGGCAACTGCTCGCGCCAGGTCAACAACTTTGGTACTCCCGACGCGTTCCCCTTCGCCGACCGGCTGATCGCCTGCGAGGTGCTGACCCCGGCCGGCAACTGGTCGTCGTACCCACCGCACAAGCACGACGAGGACCGGCCCGGCGAGTCGGTGCTGGAGGAGATCTACTACTTCGAGATCTCCGGCGACGGCCCGGCGTATCAACGCGTCTACGGCGAGGGCATCGACGTGCTGGCCGAGGTGCGCGGCGGCGACGTCGTGCTGGTGCCGCACGGCTGGCACGGGCCTTCTATGGCCGCGCCCGGCTATGACCTGTACTACCTCAACGTGATGGCCGGCCCGG
Organism: Micromonospora sp. CPCC 205371; assembly: GCF_026130045.1. Lineage (GTDB taxonomy): Bacteria > Actinomycetota > Actinomycetes > Mycobacteriales > Micromonosporaceae > Phytohabitans. The sequence goes on along the minus strand of NZ_JAIBNX010000062.1, from coordinate 23,083 downwards.
CGGACGAGCGCGCCTGGCTGGTCTGCGACGACCCGGCACACGGCTGGATTCGCGGCACCTGGGCAGACCAGCCCGTGGACCCGCGGTTACCGTTCGGAGACAAGGGATGAGACTGACCGTCGCGCAGGCGACCGTCCGGTTCCTCGCCGCGCAGCACAGCGAGCGGGACGGCGCCGAGCAGAAGCTGTTCGACGGCTGCTTCGGCATCTTCGGGCACGGCAACGTCGCCGGGCTGGGCCAGGCGCTGATGGAGGCCGAGCTGCACACGCCCGGTGCTCTGCCGTACCTCCAGGCCCGCAACGAGCAGGCCATGGTGCACGCCGCGGCCGCGTACTCCCGGATGCGAAACCGGCTCACCACGCTGGCCTGTACGTCGTCGATCGGTCCGGGCGCCACGAACATGGTGACCGGTGCGGCGCTCGCCACCATCAACCGGCTTCCGGTGCTGTTGCTGCCCGGTGACGTGTTCGCCACCCGGGCTGCCGATCCGGTGCTGCAGCAGCTGGAAGACCCGCGCCAGTACGACGTGTCGGTCAACGACGCGTTCCGGCCCGTGTCCCGGTACTTCGACCGGGTGTGGCGCCCGGAGCAGCTGCCGTCGGCGCTGCTGTCGGCCATGCGGGTGCTGACCGATCCGGCGGAGACCGGCGCGGTGACCGTGGCGCTGCCGCAGGACGTACAGGCCGAGGCCTTCGACTGGCCGGCGGAGCTGTTCGAGCACCGGGTGTGGCACGTGCCGCGGCCGGTGCCGGAGCCGGCGGCGCTGGCCCGCGCGATCGAGGTGATCCGGTCGGCGCGCCGGCCGCTGATCGTCGCCGGGGGCGGCGTGTCCTATTCGGACGCCAACGAGGCGCTGCGACTGTTCGCGGAGGCCACCGGCGTGCCGGTCGCCGAGACCCAGGCGGGCAAGGGCTCCCTGCGCTACGACCACCCGCTGTCGCTGGGCGCGGTCGGCAGCACCGGCACCACCGCCGCCAACCAGATCGCCCGGCAGGCCGACGTGGTCATCGGCATCGGCACCCGGTACAGCGACTTCACCACCGCCTCGCGCACCGCGTTCGCGGAGAGCGGCGTGCGGTTCGTCAACGTCAACGTGGCAGCCTTCGACGCTGCCAAGCACGCCGGCGCCGCGGTCGTGGCGGACGCCCGGGAGGCGCTGCTGGCGCTGACCGAGGCCCTGAGTGGCTGGTCGGTCGACCCGGCGTACCGGGAGCAGGCGCGCCGGATGGCGGCCGAGTGGGACGAGACGGTGGAGCGGGCGTACCACCTGGGGCACGGGCCGTTGCCGTCCCAGTCCGAGGTGATCGGGGTCGTCAACGAGGTCTCCGAGCCGCGTGACGTGGTGGTGTGCGCGGCCGGCTCGATGCCCGGCGACCTGCACAAGCTGTGGCGCACCCGCGATCCGAAGGGTTACCACGTCGAATACGGGTACTCCTGCATGGGATACGAGATCGCAGGAGGCTTAGGAGCCAAGATGGCTCTGAACCAGCAAGGGGAGCCCGACCGCGATGTCTTCGTGATGGTCGGTGACGGCTCCTACCTGATGATGTCGCAGGAGCTGGTGACCGCCGTCCAGGAGCGGGTCAAGCTCATCGTAGTGCTGGTGCAGAACCACGGGTTCGCGTCGATCGGCGCGCTCTCGGAGAGCGTGGGCGCCCCGCGCTTCGGCACCTGGTACCGCTACCGCAACCCGGACACCGGCCGGCTCGACGGTGACGTGCTGCCCGTCGACCTCGCCGCCAACGCGGCGAGCCTCGGTGTGCGGGTGCTGCGCGCCAAGGGCGTCGACGAGCTGCGCGCGGCACTTCAAGACGCGAAGGCGCACGACGGGCCCACGCTCGTCCACGTCGACGCCGATCCGCTCGTGTACGCGCCGAGCAGCGAGGCGTGGTGGGACGTACCGGTCGCCGAGGTGTCCGAACTGGACGCCACCCGGCAGGCTCGCAAGCAGTACGAGGCCGCGAAGACCAACCAGCGGTCATACCTGAGGGGAACGAAGCAGTGAGGACCATCGAGCACTGGATCGGCGGCAAGGCGACCGCTGGCGCGGCAACCAGGCGCGGCGCGGTCTGGAACCCGGCCACCGGCCAGCAGCAGGCGGAGGTCGTACTGGGCGGGGCGGACGACGTCGACGAGGCGGTGCGCACCGCGAAGGCCGCGTTCGCCGAATGGTCGCAGTCGTCGCTGAGCAAGCGGGCGAAGGTGCTGTTCGCCTTCCGGGAGCTGGTCAACCGCCGCATGGACGAGCTCGCCGAGGTCATCTCGGACGAGCACGGCAAGGTGGTGTCGGACGCGCGCGGGGAGGTGCAGCGCGGCCTGGAGGTGGTCGAGTTCGCCTGCGGCATCCCACATCTGCTCAAGGGCGACTACTCCGACCAGGTCTCCACCGGTGTCGACTCGTACTCGTTCCGCGAGCCGCTGGGCGTGGTCGCCGGCATCACCCCGTTCAACTTCCCGGTGATGGTGCCGATGTGGATGCACCCGATCGCCATCGCCTGTGGCAACACGTTCGTGCTGAAGCCGAGCGAGCGCGACCCGTCCGCGTCGCTGCTGGTGGCGCAGCTGTGGGCCGAGGCCGGCCTGCCTGACGGTGTCTTCAACGTGGTGCACGGCGACAAGGAGGCGGTCGACGGGCTGCTCGACCACCCCGATGTGGCCGCGGTGTCCTTTGTGGGCTCCACCCCGATCGCCCGGTACATCCACGAGCGCGGCACCGCCAACGGCAAGCGGGTTCAGGCGCTCGGCGGGGCCAAGAACCACGCGATCGTGTTGCCGGACGCCGACGTCGACTACGCCTCGGACCACCTGGTGGCCGCCGCGTTCGGCTCGGCGGGGGAGCGTTGCATGGCGATCTCGGCGACCGTGGCGGTCGGCGACGCGGGCGAGGCGCTGCTCGAAGCGGTCAGCGCCAAGGCGGCCGCGGTGAAGGTCGGCCCGGGGCGGGACGCGTCCAGCGAGATGGGCCCGGTCGTGACGAGCGCGGCCCGGGACCGGATCGTCGGTATCATCGACTCCGGCGAGCGGCAGGGCGCCCGGATCGCGGTCGACGGCCGCGGCCTGGTGGTGCCCGGGTACGAGGACGGCTTCTTCGTCGGGCCTACCGTGGTCGACGCGGTCACCACCGAGATGGACGTGTACCGCGAGGAGATCTTCGGTCCCGTGCTGTCGGTGCTGCGGGCCGACACCGTGGACCAGGCCATCGCGCTGATCAACGCGAACCCCTACGGCAACGGCACGGCCATCTTCACCTCTAGCGGTGAGGCGGCGCGCCGGTTCCAGCGCGGTGTCCAGGTTGGAATGATCGGCATCAACGTACCGATTCCGGTGCCGATGGCGTACTACTCGTTCGGCGGTTGGAAGGACTCGCTCTTCGGCGACAAGCACGTGCACGGGCCGGAGGGCATCTCGTTCTACACCCGCGCGAAGGTGGTCACCTCCCGGTGGCCGCACGTGTCGCACCCTGCCGGTGCCAGCTACCACTTCCCGACGATGCACTGATCCAGCGACCGCGCCCCTGATTCCGGCCGCTGGCGACCCCACGGAGGTAGACAATGGCGCGAAACCCACGAACCGCGGCTCTGCTCGCCTTCCTGACCGCCGTCACACTCGGCGTGGCGGCGTGCAGCAGCGAAGGCGGCAAGCAGGAGGAGGAGTCGAGCAACGGCGGTAACGCCGGTGTGGCCGATACTCCCCGCCTGACGATCGCGATGGTCACGCACGAGGTGCCCGGCGACACCTTCTGGGACCTCATCCGCAAGGGCGCCGAGGCCGCGGCGGCCAAGGACAACGTCGAACTGAAGTACTCCAACAACGCGGAGGCGCCGGAGCAGGCCAACCTGGTGCAGAACGCGATCGACAGCAAGGTCGACGGCATCGCGATCACGCTTGCCAAGCCGGACGCGATGACGGACGTGGTCGCCAAGGCGACGGCCGCGAACATCCCGGTGGTGGCGTTCAACGCAGGCGTGGACAACTGGAAGAGCATGGGCGTGCTCCAGTTCTTCGGCCAGGCCGAGAGCGTCGCCGGTGAGGCCGTCGGGCAGCGCCTGGCCCAGGAGGGCGCCAAGAAGGTGCTCTGCGTGATCCAGGAGCAGGGGCACGTCGCGCTGGAGGCCCGGTGTGCGGGCGTCAAGAAGGGCTTCGGCGCGGCGGGCACGGTGGAGAACCTGAACGTGAACAGCAAGGACATGCCGTCGGTGAAGTCCACCATCACGGCAAAGCTCCAGCAGGACAAGAGCGTCGATCACGTGGTGGCGCTGGGTGCGCCGATCGCCCTGACGGCGGTCGACGCGGGTAAGGACGCCGGCAGTACGGCGAAGGTCGTCACGTTCGACACCAACAAAGAGCTGGTCAACTCCATCAAGTCGGATGGCGTCAAGTGGGCCGTCGACCAGCAGCCGTACCTACAGGGCTACCTGGCGGTCGACTCGCTGTGGCTGTACCTGACCAACGGCAACACCATCGGCGGTGGCCAGACCGTCTACACTGGACCGTCCTTCGTGGACAAGTCTAACATCGACGCTATCGCCGAATACGCCAACCGAGGCACTCGATGAGTTCGGCGAGCACTGCCGAGGCTGAGCAGGTGGTGCCCGAGCGGGTGGCCAGGACCTCCCTCGCGCACCGCCTGCTGGCCAGGCCGGAGCTGGGATCGCTGGTCGGCGCCATCGCGATCTTCATCTTCTTCCTCGTGATCGCCGAGCCGTTCCGCCAGACCTCGTCGATGGCCACGGTGCTGTACGTCAGCTCGACCATCGGCATCATGGCGGTGCCGGTGGCGCTGCTGATGATCGGCGGCGAGTTCGACCTGTCCGCCGGCGTCAACGTCACGGCCTCGTCGCTGTTCGCCGCGATGCTCAGCTATCAGCTCAGCCTCAACGTGTGGCTGGGCGTGCTGGTTTCTCTGGTGTTCGCGCTCGGGATCGGCTTCCTGAACGGGTTCCTCGTGATGACCACGAAGATCCCGAGCTTCCTGGTGACCCTGGGCACCTTCCTGATGCTCCAGGGCGCGAACATCGCGGTCACCAAGCAGGTCAGCGGCCAGGTGGCCACCGACAACATCTCGGACATGGACGGGTTCGGCTCGGCCCGGCGGGTCTTCGCGTCGTCGTTCGAGGTGGGCGGCGTGAGCATCCGGGTCACCGTGCTGTGGTGGCTGCTATTCGTCGCCATCGGCACCTGGATACTGCTGCGCACCCGGTTCGGAAACTGGATCTTCGCGGTCGGCGGCAATGTGGACAGTGCACGGGCCGTCGGCGTACCCGTGCGGCAGACGAAGATCGCGCTGTTCATGGGCGTCGGGCTGTGTGCCTGGTTCATGGGCATGCACCGGCTGTTCGCGTTCAACACCGTGCAGTCCGGTGAGGGTGTCGGCAACGAGTTCATCTACATCATCGCGGCCGTCATCGGCGGGTGCCTGCTGACCGGCGGGTACGGCTCGGCGATCGGAGCCGCGTTCGGCGCGCTCATCTTCGGCATGACCAACCAGGGCATCGTGTACGCCGGATGGGAAGCCGACTGGTTCAAGTTCTTCCTCGGCATCATGCTGCTCTTCGCGACGGTGCTGAACATGTGGGTCCGGCGACTGGCGGTGCGACGATGACTCTCATACAGATGTCCAACGTGGGCAAGCGGTACGGCAACATCGTCGCGTTGCACGACATCTCCCTCCGGGTCAACGCCGGTGAGATCACGTGCGTGCTCGGCGACAATGGCGCCGGCAAGTCCACGCTCATAAAGATCATGTCGGGCCTGCACCACCACGACAGTGGCGAGATGCTCGTCGACGGTGAGCCGACCCGCTTCGGCTCGCCGCGCGAGGCGCTCGACCGCGGCATCGCCACGGTCTACCAGGACCTGGCGGTGGTGGCGCTGATGCCGGTGTGGCGCAACTTCTTCCTCGGCAGCGAGCTGCGCAGGGGCCCCTTCAAGGTGCTCGACATCGACACCATGCGGGCGACCACGCGCAGCGAACTGGCCCGGATGGGCATTCACCTCAACGACGTCGAGCAGCCCATCGGCCAGCTCTCCGGCGGCGAGCGGCAGTGCGTGGCGATCGCTCGGGCCATCCACTTCGGAGCCCGGGTGCTGATCCTCGACGAGCCCACCGCCGCCCTCGGCGTCAAGCAGTCCGGCGTGGTCCTCAAGTACGTCGCCGCCGCCCGGGACGCCGGGCTAGGCGTCGTGTTCATCACCCACAACCCACACCACGCGTACCTGGTGGGTGACCATTTCATCCTGCTCAACCGGGGCCGGATGCGGCTGGACTGCAAGCGGGCCGAGATCAGCCTGGACGACCTGACCCGCGAGATGGCCGGCGGCGACGAGCTGACCGCCCTCACCCACGAACTCCAGCGGACCTGAGGGAGCAGGAATGAAGACTCTGCTAGCTGGCGCTCGCTCCGCTCCCGCGGGTCATGCGCCTCAGATACCGCCCTGTAGCCGCCAGTCGCTTCGGTCGCTGCGCTCCCTACGCTTGGTGGCGGTTGCGGGCGGTGGCGCATGACCAGAGTCGGCGTAATCGGCACCGGGAGCATCGGCGCCGAGCACGTCCGGCGGCTGGCACAGCAGGTATCGGGCGCCGAGGTGACCGCGGTGTTCGACGTCGACCGGGAGCGCGCCATCGAGGTGGGCGCCCCGGTTGGCGCGGCCGTGCACTTCGCCGCGCACGACGTCATCGACGATCCGGCCGTCGACGCGGTGCTCATCGCCTCGCCCGGTGACCTGCACGCCGAGCAGGTGCTCGCGTGCGTCGCGGCGGAAAAGCCGGTGCTGTGCGAGAAACCGCTCGCCACCACGGCCGAGTCGGCGCTCAAGGTGGTCGAGGCGGAGGCGGCGCACGGCCGCCCGCTGGTGCGGGTCGGCTTCATGCGCCGGCACGATTTCGGGTACCGGCAGGTGAAAGCCGTGCTCGATGGCGGCGGCATCGGCGAGCCCCTGCTGATGCACTGCGTGCACCGCAACGCGTCGGTGCCGTCCTGGTTCACCAGCGAGATGTCGCTGACTGACTCGGTAGTACACGAAATAGACGCCGCGCGGTGGCTGCTCGGCGCCGAAATCGTCGCGGCGACCGTGGTCGCCGTGAAGTCCAGCCCCCTCGCCGGCGGCATGCGTGACCCGCAGATCGTGCTTCTGGAGACCGCTGCCGGAGTGGTCGTAGAGGTCGAAAGCTTCGTCAACTGCCAGTACGGATACGACGTGCGCTGCGAGGTGGTGGGTAGCACTGGTACGGTCTCGCTCGACACCCCGAGCACCGGCGCGGTGACGCGCGGCGGGGGCCGCACCCAACCGCTGCCCGACGATTGGCGCACCCGGTTCGGCCAGGCGTACCTGGACGAGCTGCAGGCGTGGGTCGACGGCCGGCCGGGTGGCGCGACCGCCTGGGACGGTTACGCGGCCACCGCTGTCGCGGAAGCGTGCCTACGATCCCTTTCCACCGGCGCCCGCAGTACGGTGACGCTGGCCGACGCACCAACTGGTAGTCCGCAGTGAAGGAGCCCGTCGTGAACCCCGTAGGCCAGCTCATCCGGGTGGACCGGTCGAGCCCCGTGCCGCTGTACTTCCAAGTGGCGCAGCGGCTTGAGGAGCTGATCGAGTCGGGCCAGCTCACCCCGGGCACCCGCCTGGAGAACGAGATCGCGCTCGCCGACCAGCTCGGCCTCTCCCGACCCACCATGCGACAAGCGATCCAGTATCTGGTCGACAAGGGACTGTTGGTGCGCAAGCGAGGCGTGGGCACCCAGGTCGTGCACGCGAAGGTGCGCCGCACCGTCGAGCTGACCAGCCTGTACGACGACCTGCACCGCACACACCAGCAGCCGCGCACCGAGGTGCTGTCGTTCGGCGAGGCCGCCGCGCCAGACGAGGTGGCCGTGGCGCTGGCGCTGCCGCCCGGCGCGCCGGTGCTCGCGATCGAGCGCCTGCGGTACGCCCAGGGCGAGCCGCTGGCCGTGATGCGCAACTACTTGCCGGCCGGGCTGCTCCAGCTCACCTCCGATGACCTGGCGAAGCACGGGCTGTATCAGGTGATGCGGTCGGCGGGGATCAACCTGCGGCTCGCCGATCAGACAATCGGGGCGCGCAAGGCCACCGCCGCCGAGGCCAAGGCGCTCGGCGAGGCGCGGGGCGCGCCGCTGCTGACCATGATCCGCACCGCGTACGACGACGCCGGGCGCGCGGTCGAGTATGGCCACCACGCCTACCGGGCATCGCTGTACAGCTTTGAGCTGACGCTAGTCGCGCGCTGAGATCTGCTGGATCGACCAGGCGTTGCCGTCTGGGTCGCTCAGGTGGACGAAACCCTCGTTGTCGAGGTTGTCGTCGTCGCGGGCGGGGCGCGTCGTCCCTTCCCGCGTGTACAGCTGGATCTCGGTCACGTCGACGCCCCGGTCGACCAGCTCGGCGCGCGCCTTGCGCAGGTCGGCGACCACCAGTTGCAGGCCCTTCAGTGAGCCGGGCACCATCTCGCTCATGCCCTGGCTGATGACGATCGAGCAGCCCGAGCCGGGCGGCGTCAGCTGGACGATGCGCATCTTGTCGCCGATCTGCGTGTCGTGGTCGACGTTGAAGCCGAGCTTCTCGGCGTAGAACGCCTTGGCACGGTCCACATCGGAGACCGGTACGACGACGACTTCCAGTGTCCAGTTCATGATGTCCCTTTCTGGTGAGCGCCGGCGAGCACGTCGTCGAGGCGCTGGTACGCCTCCGCGACGCCGCGCCGCATCGGGTACCGGAGCACGATGTCGCGGGCCTCCGGCGATGGGTACAGGATCGTGCTGGTCACGGTGGTCCCGTCGGGCTCGTCGACGGCGAAGTCGTGGGTCACGAGGGCGACGCCGGGGTAGGACTGGTCGTCGAACAGCTCGGTGAAGACCAGCCGGCGGGGCGGGTCGACCTCACGGTAGACGCCGCGCTGGCCCATCAGGGCGCCCTCCGGCCCTTCCGATACGAACCGCCACGCCCCGTCGACCCGCAGGTCTACCTCGCACTCGACCAACGTCCAGCCCTTCGCCCCGTACCAGCGCCGCAACAGCTCCGGTCGGGTCCAGGCGTCGAAGACGAGCGGGCGTGGCGCCGCGAACCGCCGCGACATGACGATCGTGCGGTCGGTCGGCGTGGTCACGTGCAGTGTCACGCTCCGCCTCCCTCTTCGCTGGCCTGGAGCTCTTCGAGCAACGCGTCGAGGTTGCCGTACCGCTCCTCCCAGAACTCGCGGTAGGTCTCCAGCCATTCGGTAGCCGCCCGCAGCGGGCGCGGCTCCAGCCGGCATGGCCGGCGCTGCTGGTCGCGGCCCCGGGAGATGAGGCCGGCACGCTCCAGCACCTTCAAGTGCTTGGAGATCGCCGGCTGGCTGATGTGGAACGGCGCGGCCAGCTCCGACACCGTGGCCTCCCCAGCGGCGAGCCGGGTCAGGATCGCGCGCCGCGTCGGATCGGCGAGCGCAGCGAACGTCGTGTCGAGCCCATAACCACCCGGTTCCATAACCAAGAGGTTATCCAGCGCACTGTGCGCTCTGTCAAGAGGCTGTCCGTTAAGGTCAGGCCCGTGACGAGTGTCTGGAAGAGCGAGGTGCCGGTCGGCGGCCGGATCTTGGAGTACAACCCGGAGCTTGACGGCGAGGCCGACCCCGGCGAGGTCGTGTGGACCTGGGTTGCCTACGAGGACCTGCCCGACCAGGGCAAGGACCGGCCCGTGCTGGTGGCCGGCCGGCAGGGGCGCACTCTGCTCGGCCTCATGCTCTCCAGCAACGAGGAGCGCGAAGGGGATCGGCACTGGTTCGCGCTCGGCCCGGGCGCATGGGACCGCCAGGAGCGCCCGAGCTGGGTGCGCCTGGACCGCGTCCTCGTGGTCGACGAAGACGGCATCCGGCGCGAGGGCTGCATCCTCGACCCGCACCGCTTCGCCGAAGTAGCAGCCGTCCTGAAAAACCGCTACGGCTGGCTCACCTAGCCCCTCTGATCACGAAGAGAGGGTGAGGAGGGCGGGGGCGCGGTTGCGGGTGGCGAAAGCCGCCACGCGCGTCGCGTGCGGCTCACCCGCGAACGCTGCTGCCAGGACGGCGTCGCTTACGCAGCCGATGGCGTCGTAGCGGTCGATCGCCGTGTCGAGGTGAGCCCCCCCCCCCCCCCCCCCGCCTGGGGCCAGCGCGCGGCCGGCCCCCACCTACGCCGCGGCGGCGGCTCCCCATCGGGTCCGCCGGAGGGCGGTGTCGACGACCGCCGCCACACTGCCGGCCGCCGCGGGCACCAGGACAGCGGTGTGCGCCGCCGCGGGCAGCCACTCCATCGTCAGCGCGGTGGGCGTCTCGCGCCACACACCAGCCAGCTCGGTGAGCAGCTCGGCCGCCTTGTCAGCGTCGCCGGACAGGGCACAGCTGAGCGCACCGTGCGCGGTGGCGTTGAAGCGCAGCCTGGCGAACCCGGAGTCGCGCGCCACCGCCAGCCCCCGCGCCACGTCTTCGCCGGCGGGCAGCCCGCACAGGGTACGCAGCCAGGCGCGGCGGCCGCGCAGCTGCAGATCCCAGTCGGTGGTGTCGGCGCCCTCGCCGTCAAGGTACGCGTCGGCGGCCTGGAGCAGCGCGATCCAGTCGCCCTCGAAGTAGGCCAGTTCGGCCTCCTCCGAGTGGCTCGGCACGAATCGTAGCTGTCCACCCTGGACCGTCTGGCTCTCCCGTTCCAGCTCCGCCGAGCGCGCCAGGTCGCCCTCCTCCTGCACGAAGGTGGCGAGGTTGTGGCCGGCCCGGCGCAGCGTCGGCAGGCCCTGCGCGCGGCACGTCTCGACCACACGCTCCATGTCGGACAGTGCGCTCCCGTCACCGGCAACATACCGGGCCGCGTACTCGGTGACGAGCGCGTGCATGGTGGCGTCGGCTAGGCCCAGCCGCCACGCCAGCGCGTGCGCCGTGCGGGCCGCCACGATCGCCTCGCCCGTCTGGTAGTCCATCAGGTGCAGGCGGGCCAGTTCGGCGTACGCCTCGGCGGTGTCGGCACTGTCGGGCAGCCGCGCGAAAAGCGCCACGGCGCGGTCGAGGTACTCCCGCGCCTTGGCGCGCTCGGCACGCATCGACTCGGCCTGCCCGAGCAGCGTCTCGGCGCCCGCCTCGCCCGCGAGGTCGCCCGCGTCGCGCATCCGATCGGCGAGCCGGGCCACGTCTTTGACACCCTCGTCGCGGTAGAAGCGGTCACCGTCCACAAGGAACCGCAGCCGGTGGTGCAGCAACTCGGTGGCACGCCGGCCGGCCGGCTCGTGGTCTCGGGGCCACACGTTGAGCGCCTGCTCCACGTAACCGAGGGCGGCGTCGACGGCGTACACGGAGTAAGCGGCCTCGGCGGCGGCTCGCAGCGCCGCGCGGGCGGCCTCGGCGTCGGCGGCCGTGTCTTCGCCGAGGCTCTCGGCCAGCGACAGGGCCTCGATCCGGTGGCGGGCCACCCCGGTGGCCAGATCGTGCCGGCCGCCGATCGACACCCGCTCCAGCCAGCCCGCCGCCCGCCGGTGCAGCGCGGCGCGCATCGCCCGCGGCAGCCGCCGGTACGCCACCTCGCGCACCAGCTGGTGCTGGAACGAAAGCTCGGTCTCGCCGGCCACTGTGGACAGTGCGCCGGCGGAGAGCATGTCGCGCTGTTGCAACCGGTGCAGGACCAGCGCCACGTCGCCGCCGTCGAGGTCGAGCATGGCCGCGACGGCGCCCTGCCACACCCGGTCGCCGAGCACCGCGGCGGCGCCCAGCACGCGGCGGCCGGCGTGGTCGAGCAGGTCGATGCGGTTGGCGATGACGCCGTGCACGGTCTCCGGCACGTCCAGCTCGCCCTCGATCGTCAGTGCCGGGTCGCCCTGCCGTTCGGCGAGCATCCGCACATACTCGATGGCGTACATCGGGTTGCCGCCGGTGATTTCGGCGAGGCGGTCGATGTATCCCTCGGGCATGGACTGCTGGCGCAGCAGCGTCGACACCAGCGTGCGCATCTCGGACGGACGCAGCCGCGCTAGCGAGACGGTGAGCATGCCGGGCAGCGCGGACGGCCAGGCCGGCTGCTGATCGAGCAACTCCGGCCGGTACGTGCACAGCACGAACAGCGGTGCGTCGCCGCCCGCCTCGACCAGGTCGGCGAGGAACCGCAGCAATGCCGGGTCGGCGTAGTGCAGGTCTTCGACGACCAGCGCGGTCGGGATGTGCCGGGCCAGGGCGAGCAGCGCGTCGCGCCACGCCGCCTCGATCTCACCCGGTCGCACCGCCCTTCCCGGCAATCCGGCCAGCGGGGCGACCAGGCGGATCAGCCGTTCCCGGTCGTCGGCCGGCAGCGCCTCGCTGAGCGCGGCGGTGAGCCGGTCGCGGGTGGCGTCCGGGTCGTCGGTGTCCAGCACGCCCGCCTCAGACTTGACGATCTCGGCGAGCGCGTCGTACGTGCCGCCCGCCCCGTACGGCAGGCAGCGCCCCACCCGCCAGCGCACAAGCAGGTCACCGGCGTCGTGGACGGTGCGGAACAGCTCGCGTACCAGCCGGCTCTTGCCCAGCCCATGCGCGCCCACGATCGACACCAGTTGTGCCCGCCGCTCCGACACCGATCGGGTCAGCGCCGCCATCAGCAGGTCGAGCTCGGAGCGGCGGCCCACGAGTGGGGCGCCCTCATCGTCGACCACCTGCGGCTGGTGCGCCGACGCCTGCGCGAGCCACGCCTCCACCGGCCGCGCCTTGCCGGCCACCGTGAGGTGGGCAGGCTCGTCCGCGTACCGGATGGAACCGACCGTGGCCCGGTGCGTGGCCGCGGAGACCAGCACCCCACCCTCCGGCGCGTGTGCCTGCAGCCGCGCGGCCGTCGCGACCACGTCGCCGGAGACGAGCGCCTCGCCGCCGTTGCGGGCGGCGGCCAGGTCGACAAGCGCCTCGCCGGTCGCGACGCCGACCCGCGCGCGCATCCGGTACCGGCCCGCGAGTGGCCGCCCGTCCAGCTCGCGCTGCAGCTCCAGCCCGGCGAAGACGGCCCGGTATCCGTCGTGCTCGGTCTCCACGGGCACGCCGAAGATCGCCATCACCGCGTCGCCGATGTACTTCTCGACCACCCCGCCGTACCGCCGGATCACCTCGCGGGCCGTGGTGAAGTAGTCGACCTGCAGGCGTCGCAGGTCTTCCGGGTCGAGGCTTTCGGCCATCTGCGTGAAGCCCTTGAGGTCGACGAAGAGCACGTTGACCGTGCGGCGCTCCTCGCGGGGTGCCTCGGAACCGCCCAGTTGCGTGCCGCAAGTGGTGCAGAAGCTCAAGCCGGGCGCGATGGTGGCATCGCACGACGGGCAGCGGGCGTGCAGAGCCGTGCCGCATCGGCCGCAGAAGCGGTGGCCCGGATCGCTGGGCGCCCCACACTGCGGGCACACGTCCTGATCAATCCCCATGTCCGCGACCGTCCTTGCGGTGATCGTGTCGGGCTCCCGACGCGACGGCGGTGCCCGCGCGCAAGACGCCACTAGAGTACGCCGTGTTATCTCGTGGTCATTTATTGTCAGGGGAGGTCCGATAATGGCCGATTCGATGAACGATCCCGACGGCAAGGGCGCCACCACGTCGCCAGCGGGCAAGGGCGTCGGGAGCGAACCCAAGGACGGCAAGGGCGTTGGTGGGCCCGAGAAGGGCAAGGGCGTCGGCTCCGAGCCAGCGGGCGCCGGCGAGCGCTGACGCGCCCGTGAGCGGGGTGCCTGCGGACGCCCCGCTCAGCTCTGCTCGTGCACCGGCCGCGGGATCAGCCGGCGCAGGGTCTCGCCGGGTCCCAGGAACCAGTGCGCCGCCGCGCACCGCACCCGGACGACCTCGACCGGGCCGTCGGTGGCGGCCGCCTGGCCGTACGGCGTCACGGTGGCCGGGAGCCCGCACTCGGGGCAGTCGTACAACATCGCAAACCTCCACCTCCCATTGCACGTTGCCCCTGGTACGAGGGCGTTACCCAGCGGCGTGATACCGCTCACCTGGCATAGTTGGCCTGTGACCCCCGCCTCACCCCAAGAACTGGCCAAGGCGCTCGCCGAGGTTGGGTACCTCGCGGATGAGGGTCTGGCCATCGCCGGCCACCTGGCCCTGCGGCTGGGCCGGCCGCTGTTTCTCGAAGGCGACGCCGGCGTCGGCAAGACGGCGTTCGCCCAAGCGCTAGCCGAGGCGACCGGCGCGCACTTCGTCCGGCTCCAGTGCTACGAAGGGCTGGACGCCTCGCAGGCGCTGTACGACTGGGACTTTCCGCGCCAGATCCTGCACCTGCGCACGGTCGAGGCGGCGGCGGTCGCGGCCGGCGACAAGCCCGACACGGCGGCGCTGGAGGCGAGCCTGTACGACCGGCGGTTCCTCATCGCCCGCCCGCTGCTGCAGGCCCTCGAACGCACACCGTCGGTGCTGCTGGTCGACGAGATCGACCGGGCCGACGACGAGTTCGAGGCGTTCCTGCTGGAGGTGCTCGCCGACGCCGCGATCACGATCCCGGAGCTGGGACGCATCGCCGCCGAACGGCCGCCGCTGACGGTGCTGACCAGCAACCGCACGCGCGAGGTGCACGACGCGCTCAAGCGCCGCTGCCTGTACCACTGGGTCGAGCACCCCACTGTGGAGCGCGAGGTGGCGATCCTGCGTACCCGCCTGCCGGAGGTGACCGAGCGGCTGGCCGCCGACGTGGCCGAGGCGATCCGGCGGATGCGCCAGCTCGACCTGATCAAGCCGCCGGGGGTCGCCGAGGCGCTGGACTGGGCCAGCGCGCTCACCGCGCTCGGCGCCGACGGGCTCGACCGGGACGTCGCGGCGGCCACACTCGGCGCGGTGCTGAAGTATCGCGAGGACATCGACCGGGTGCGAGAGTCCGAACCATGGCGGACGTGACCGCCGTCCTCGCGGGCTTCGCCGAGACGTTGCGGCACGCCGGGGTCGAGGCCGTGGGGGAGCGGGTCGAAGCCATGATCGCCGCCGCCGGCGCACTCCAGGTCGGCAGTCCGCAAGACGTGTACTGGGCGGGCCGGCTGACATTGTGCGCCGAACCCGACGACCTGCCGGTCTACGATGCCGCATTCACCGCGTACTTCGGTGGGCGGCTGCCTGCCCGCGTACCCGATCCGCAGCCCGCGGCACGGAGCCGCCCGGCGGCGCTGTTCGGGTCCGTGCCCGGCGGCACCGCCAGCGAGCCCGACGCCGCGACGCCGGTCGCGGCCAGCGACGCCGAGGTGCTGCGACAGCGTGACATCGCCGCGCTGTCGGTGGCGGAGCGTGACGAGGTACGCCGGCTCGTGGCGCTGCTGGCACCGAGCACCGCGCCGCGGCCCAGCCGGCGGCACCGTCCCGCCCGCGCGGGCGGTGTCGACCCCGCCCGGACGGTCCGGCGGATGCTGCGCCACTTCGGCGAGCCCACCCGGCTGGCCCGCCGCGACCACCGCGACAAGCCCCGCCGCCTGGTACTGCTCGTGGACGTCTCCGGCTCGATGGCACCGTACGCGGACGCGCTGCTCCGCTTCGCGCACGCGGCGGGGCGCCGCCGGCCGACGCTGACCGAGGCGTTCACGCTGGGTACCCGGCTGACCCGGGTGACCCGGGCACTGCGGCACCGCGATCCCGACGCGGCGCTGCGGGCGGCCGGCGGCGCGATCGCGGACTGGCACGGCGGCACCCGGCTCGCCGACGGGCTCAAGGCGTTCCTGGACCGGTGGGGGCAGCGCGGCACCGCCCGTGGCGCCGTGGTGGTGCTGTGCAGCGACGGCTGGGAGCGCGGCGACCCGGCGCTGCTCGCGGCCCAGATGGCCCGGCTGTCCCGGCTGGCGTACCGCCTCGTGTGGGTCAACCCGCACCGGGGCAAACCGGGGTACGCGCCGCTGGTGGCGGGCATGGCGGCGGCTCTGCCCTATCTGGACGAGTTCGTCGCGGGGCACAGCCTAGGGGCGCTTGAACAGCTGGTCGGGGTCATCTCCCGGGCATAGGGGTTTGGCCCGAAGCGTTTGTTCAGACGCGCCGCTCAGTCATATAGGACCAGGCGCAGTTGTTGATCTTGTGATAGGTGATATAAACGTGCCCGTGGAATCGTCCGGGGCACGTCAATCCCGCATCGTAGATATCAGCAAGCTCCCCCTGCGCGAGCTTGCGACCGTGGATAATCCCCGGCTCAAGAAGTCGCTTCGGGAGGTTGTCGACCAGGTCGACAGGCAACACGAGATCGTCGCGGGTTTCGGCTCGGCGATATGAGCGACGGGGCGGGTCCTATCCAGATCCGCCAGCGCGAATGGCCCGACACGCTGGCGGTATCGGGCCTACGTGACACCGGATGGCGACCGGTCCCGTTCCGCCAGTTCATCCTGAAGGTCCACGGTAAATGTGATCTTGCATGCCGATACTGCTACGTGTACCAAGGCGCGGACGCGACGTGGAGCACGAAGCCGACGGTGATGTCCGCATCGGTCGCCGACCGCGCCTGCGACCGCATCGTCGAGCACGCCGCCGGCCACGGGCTGGACGCGGTGGCCGTCGTGCTGCACGGTGGTGAGCCCTTGCTCGCCCCACAGGAGCTCTTCGACCGCATCGCCCACCGGTTGCGAGGCGGCCTGCCGCCAGGCGCCACTGTGGATTTGCGAGTGCACACCAATGCGGTGTCGCTGACGCCGGCCCGTCTTGACGCCCTTGTGGCAGCGGGCTATCGCCTGGGTGTCAGCCTCGACGGCGACGCTGCGGCGCACGACCGCGGCCGGCGATACGCGAACGGTGCCGGCAGCCACGCGAAGGTCGATCGGGCGCTGCGGCTGATCGCCTCCCGCCCGGGCGCGCTCGCCGGGCTGCTGTGCACAGTGGACCTCGCGAACGATCCCGTCACCGTCTACGACGCGCTCGTCCATTATGGAGCGCCTGCGATCGACTTCCTGCTTCCGCACGGAAACTGGGACAGTCCACCGCCGCACCGGCCGCCGGACGACAGCATGCCTTACGGCGATTGGCTGATCGCTGTCTTCGACCGGTGGTATGGCGACGCCAATCCGGTGGATGTTCGCATGTTCGCCGACATCATGCGCTTGCTGCTCGGCGGCGCCAGCACCTCCGAACTCATTGGCCTCAGCCCGTGCGCACTCGTCGTCGTCGACACGGATGGGTCATTGGAGCAGGTCGATACCCTCAAAAGCGCCTACCATGGCGCGGCGGCGACGGGGCTCAGCGTCCTCACCGATTCGTTCGACGCGGCGCTGGCGGTGCCGGCGGTCGCCGCTCGACAAATCGGATTGGCGGCATTGTCGGATGTGTGTCGCGCGTGTCCGGTGCATCAGGTATGTGGCGGCGGCTACTATCCGCATCGCTACCGGCGTGGGGCCGGTTTCAAGAATCCGTCGGTGTTCTGTCCAGATCTTCGTCGGCTCATCGAGCACATCGAGTCGCGGGTCCGAGCCGATCTCGGCGGGGTGGTTTCGCCGACCTGACGAGGGCACATGACCGGTATGCACGTGGTTTCGGGTGCGGATTTCGCCGCCCTGGCCGCCGGGCGGGGCGACGCCGGGGTCGTCGACCGGTTGCGCGCCGGCCAGTACAGCAAGAACCTGCTTCTGCTGCGCGAGCTGCTCGACCGGGCACCGGAGTCGGCGACCGCGCTGCGTGCCGGGTACGCCCTGCTGGTGCGGGTGCAGGAGGAGGCGCCCGGTGAGGCCTTGCCAGCGCCCCGCCTCCGGCACGTGAGCGCGTGGCCCGCGCAGCCCGTCCGAACCCACCAGCCGGGCGACACCGAGCTCGGCCACCTGGCCGGTGTGGCGGCAGCCGCCGCGCTGGCGGCCACGGTGGACTTCGAGATCGGCGTACCGGTGCGGGTGGGCGAGATCGTGCTGCCGGGCGTCGGCCGGGCGCGGGTCGCGGGCGGTGGTGGCGTCGCGACCGTTCGCGGCTCCGGTGGCGTACTGACGATCGACGGCGAGGCGCCGAACGGCTGGCGGCCGGTGTACCGGCTGACCGCCGACGCGTCCGCGCCACCGCTGGCCGTCGACCTGGACGACGTCGACTGGTACAGGGACTGCCACGGCATGGGCGCCACGGACAGGCTCGACGCGGGTCAGGTGGCCGGCTGGCAGAAGAGCCTGGAGGAGTCCTGGGCGCTGCTGACCCGGGATCACCCGGAGTACGTCGGGGCCATAGCGGCCGGTCTGACGACGCTGGTGCCGCTGCGCACCGACCTGACCAACCGCGGTGTGACCGCGACGTCGGTCGATGCGTTCGGCGCGATGGCGCTGTCGGCGCCGGCCGACGCGATGGCGCTCGCCGTCGGGTTGGTGCACGAGTTCCAGCACGCCAAGCTCGGGGCGTTGATGGACCTCGTAGTCCTGCATGAAAGCGATGAACATCGATATTATGCGCCGTGGCGCGACGACCCTCGACCGCTCGGCGGGTTGCTGCACGGCGCGTACGCGTTCCTCGGCGTGACGGACTTCTGGCGGGTACGCCGGCACCACGACGACGAGCACCGCGGCTACGCCGAGTTCGAGTTCGCCCGGTGGCGCGAACGGGTCAGCCGGGTGATCGAGGTGCTCGCCGGATCCGGCCGGCTGACCGACGACGGAATCACGTTCCTCGCCGGCATGCGGACCACTGTGGACGGTTGGTGGGACGAGCCGGTCAGCCCCGAGGCCGCCAGTCTCGCGCGGCAGGCCGCCGACGACCACCGGCTGTCGTGGCGCGTGCGCAACCTGCGCTGCGACCCGGTGCCGGTGCGGACGCTGGCCGACGCGTGGCTGGCCGGCGCCGTGGCCGCACCAGCGGTGACCGTGCCGGTGCACACCCAGGCGAGCCCGCGGGTGTTCCGGCGCCCCGCCCGGCTGCACCTGATAGCCATGCGGGTCACGGGCGCCGATACCGAAACGCACGCGGGGGCGGTGCCGGAGGCGTCCGACGCCGATCTGGCGTACGCAGCGGGCGACCTGGCCGAGGCCGCCAGCCGCTACCGGGGCCTCATCGCCGCCGACCCCGAGCACGCCGAACACTGGGCTGGGCTCGCGCTGTCGCTGCACGACGACCCCGGCCCTGCCGGGCAGGCGCTGCGGGCCGCTCCCGAGGTGGTCGCGGCCGTCTACGGCGCGGCCGGCGACCGGCCCGACCCGGTGGCGCTGGCGGCGTGGCTCGCGCCGGCGGTCACGGGTTCGGCGGCTCGATCTCGATAGACGCGCGCTGCCCCGCCTCCGCGCTGACGGTCGCCGGGTGCCCGACGCCGAGCGTGTCACGCAGCTGCGCCAGCACCTCCTCGCGCAGTCGCGCCGCCGCGGTGGGGTCACCCGTGGCACCCAGATCGAGGACGTAGTTGAACGTGCAGACCAGGGTCTGTGGGTGGGTCGGCCCGAACTGCTCCACCATGCCCTGCCGCGAGCGGTCCGACAGCTCGCGCGCCCCGACGTGGTCGTGCGCGGCGGCCATGTCGTTGGCCAGGTTCATGCCGGCGCAGAGCACGTACGTGTGGTCCGGCGCGAACGCCTCCCGGAAGCCGTTGAGAGCCCGCTCGTCCAGTGCCCGGGCCGCGGTGTAGTCACCCATCCCGCGCAGGATCGTGGCCAGGTTGGTCATCGCGGCCAGCGTGAACGGGTGCCGTCCGCCGAGCAGCTCACGCAGCCGGGCGAGGGCGTCCTCGCCGGCGATCCGGGCCTCGCGCGGGCGCTCGATGGCGGCACGGCAGTTCGAGAGCGTCATGGCGGCGACCATGGTGTCGGGGTGGTTGTCGCCGAGCCGGCGGCGAGAGGTGGCGACGAGCTGCTCGGCCAGGTCGGCCGCCTCGCCGATGTCGCCGAGCTTGCGCAGCGTCACCACGTGGATGCGGGTGGCCCGGAGCACCTCGTAGTGGTCTTCGCCGAGCACCCGCCGGTGGATGGGCAGCGACTGCCGTTGCAGGTCCATGGCCCGGCGGTAGTCGCCGAGCCCGTAGTAGTCGCGGGAGAGGTTGCTGATGATCCGCAACGTGTACGGGTGCTCGTCGCCGAGTACCCGTCGCTGGCGGTTCTCGGTGTCGATGTCGATGTCGCGGGCGGCGGCGAAGTCACCCAGCAGCCGGTAGTCGACCGCGAGGTTGTTGGCGGACAGCAGGGTGCTCGGGTCGTCTTCACCGAAGACCTGGCGGTGCAGGGCCAGCATCTCGGTGTCGAGGTCACGCGCCCTCGGCCACTCGCCGCGCAGCCGCAGATCGGCGCCCATGCTGTTGGCGGTCGCCAGGGTGTGCTCGTGGTCGGCGCCGAACGTGCTGCGGGTGCGGGCGTACACGTCTTCGTTGAGCTCGCGGGCCTCCCTGACCCGGCCCAGGGCACGCAGCGCGATGCCCAGGTACCGGCCGGCCACCAGGGTCTGCTCGTCGTCCGGCCCGAGCCGCTGGCGCCACTTCTCGACGGCCAACTCGGCCAGTTCCCGGCTGCTCTCGAAGTCGCCGAGCAGGTACTGGTAGCGGATCTGGTCCAGGACCACCCGCCGGTTGTCGGGGTTTTCGCCCTCGACGAGGCCGCCCGGCCGGATGTGCGGCGACAACTCCGCGTGCCGGGGCCAGGTCTTCTCGTCTTCGGGGTCGCTCGGGTTGGCGGCGGCGAGCAGTGCGTGCACAGTGGACCGGAAACGGGGCCGTTCCTCCACCGGTATCCGGTCGCGCAGCACCGCTTGCACCAGGCGGTGGATCTGCAGGCTGTTGTTGGCCGGGTCCACTTTGGCCAGACCGTACCGGACAACGTCGCGGATGGCCCTGCGCATGGGGATGTCGTCGCGGACCGCGTCTCGCAGCGGCGTCGGCAGGTGGATGTGACGGCCTTCTCGCAGCAGCCGCACCGAGATCGGCTCGCTGCCCAGGAACGCGCACAGCTCCAGCATCTGAAGCGCGGCCGGTGCCTTCTCGGTGAGCTGGTCGAAGGCGAGGCCCCAGGCCGCGGCGACCGGCCGGGGATAGTCGCTGGGCTGGCTCTCCGACAGCAGCGCACCGACGTGCTCCTCGAGGAGCGCGAGGTACTCCGAGGTCGGCATGGCCGTTGCGGACTGCCAGGACGCGGCCTGTTCCAGGGCGAGCGGAAGGTCACCGAGGCGCTCGGCGAGCTCGTCCGCCTCCGCCTGGGTGATTTTGGGGAGCCGGCGGGTGAGCAGCTCGATGCTCTCCGTCCGCTCGAAGACGTCAACCTCCACTGTGGCCGCTGAGTTCTCCCAGCTCCTGTTTCGGGAGGTGATCAGGATGTGACCGCTGGGGTTGGACAGGAACGAGCCGAGCTCCTCGGGCCGGTCGGCGTTGTCGAAGACCAGCAACCACCGCCGGTACGGCGTGCCGAGGCGCAACGCGTCGTTGATGGCGTTGAGGGTCTGCTGGACGTCGTCGCCAGGGCCGACCTTGAGCCGCAGCTGCGGTGCCAGCGCCAGCAACGACTGGCGGATCAGCGGTGGCTGCTCGCTCGGCACCCACCACACCAGGTCGTACTCGGACGTGTAGCGGTACACGTACTCGACGGCGAGCTGGGTTTTGCCCACGCCGCCGAGGCCGTGCAGGGTGTGCGGCAACAGCGCTGTCGCCTTGCTCGTCAGATGCTCCCGAAGGCCGGTCAACAGTTCGGTGCGACCGGTGAAGTTCGGGTTGCGGGGCGGAACACCGCCCCAGACGGCCGGCAGGGTGGCCGGCTGTTGGTCGGTGCCGGGGGATGGGAACGGCGTCGACGCGGACACGGTGCCTCCCGAGATCGGGGTACGGGGGTTGACGGGAAAGCGGTGCGACAGTGGCTGTGTGCCTCTGAGGCGGCCGACCGGTGACGGCAGCGGCGACGACGCCTGACCGGCCATCGCCGTCGCCAGCTTGTCCGCCAGGCTCCGGTACCGCCCGCCGAGGGCGCGCAGGACGGTGCTCGCCACGGCGGCGAACGGGCGACTCACCTCGTCGACCCGCGCCGGTGGCTCCGCACCCGCGAGCAGCGCGGGGAAGTCCAGCGTGGCGCCGAGGCGCTGGCTGATGAAGTCGCTGACCTGCACCAGAAGGCGCAGGCTGGTGTCCGGTGCCAGGGTGCTGGCCAGCAGGTCGCGCACCCCCGGCCGGAAGTCGTACAGCACGGTCTCCGGGTCTTGCCGGGCCACCGGCGGGGTCAGGCGGCACATCAGCTCGCTGAGGAAGACCTCGGCCAGGTGTCGTGGCCGGGACCGGGGAAGCATGGCGCTCTGCACGAGACGCATGACCGGCAGGTTCAGCGGCGCGGCGGAGAGGAAGCGCGCGAGCTCGTACGCCTCCGGGGAGGCGGCGGCGCGGAAGCGCAGCACGATGCCGGCGGCGTCGTCACCGTCGCGGCCGGGCGTCGACCGCACGCCGAACAGCCGCTCCCGTGGGGTCCAGCCGGTGAAGAACGCCGCGCCCCAGACGCCGCCACTGGCCCCGCCTGCCACCAGCCGAGCCCACGGCGCCAACCAGCGTGGCTCAATCTCGAGCACCGGCACCGCCACACCCTGGATGGGCACCTCCGGGTCGCGCGGCGTCACGTCGAGCCGGTGGTTCGGCAGCACCGGGCGGTCGGCGGCCATCCTGACCCGGGTGATGTCGAGCGCGCAGCGGTCCCACAGTCGCTGTGGAAGCGTCTGAAGGATGGCGGTGGGACCGGAGCGGCCCCACTGCTCCAGCCAGTCGAGCAGGGCCCCGCCGCGCCAGGCCGGCCCGACGCAGTCGCTGACCATCAGTACCAGCCGCCGGCCGTCTGGCGACAGCAGCTCGCGCGGGTCGTGCACCGTGGGGAACGAACCTGCCGCCGGAGCGCTGCCGCCGCGCAGGAGCGGGGCGGCGGTGCCGTCGCCGCCGGTGTCGATCGCCCAGGTGCGGATGTCGCGGAACGCGCCGAGCCGTTCGAAGAGGCTGCGCAGTTCGCGGATCGTGCGCCGCCACACCGCCATCGACGGGCTGTCGTCGACGACGAGCGCGAGCTCCAGCCAACGGGTCCGCTCCGGCCGCACCCGCGGGATCCAGCGCCCGCCCGCGGCGCTCGCCTCCGCGGTGCGCTCCTCGTCGAGCCAGGTCCTCGTGTTGGACTCGGCGTACCGGCGCAGCGGGCGCAGCGCCCGGTACAGGGCCAGGGCGCCGGGCAGGGCGGGGACGGCAGGGCTGCGGGTGGCGAGCCCGCCGGCGGGGTCGCC
>NZ_JAIBNX010000061.1:34237-39238 GCF_026130045.1 Micromonospora sp. CPCC 205371 | reverse complement strand
GGCGGCGGGCGCCGGCGCGCGGCGTGCGGGCCGCGCCGGCGACCCGCGCGCCGGTGGCCGCGGCCGCGCGCGCCCGGGCGCCCAGCGCGGCCACCCACTGGCCGTGCAGCGCGCGGCCCAGCTCACCGAGGCGACCGGGCGCACCGGCGGCCAGCGAGTCGGGCGGCGGCTCCAGGCCGGCCAGCCGGCTGCTCGCGGTGGTCAGCGACTCGGCGGCGGCGTCGAACCGGCCGGCTAGCTCGCGCAACGCGTCCACGACCGACCTCCCCTCATGCCTCGCCGAGCCGCCG
The DNA here is from genome assembly GCF_026130045.1 of Micromonospora sp. CPCC 205371. Taxonomy (GTDB): domain Bacteria; phylum Actinomycetota; class Actinomycetes; order Mycobacteriales; family Micromonosporaceae; genus Phytohabitans. The sequence continues at coordinate 38,948 of NZ_JAIBNX010000061.1, read as the reverse complement.
GTAGTCAGCGAACATCTCGGCGTGCAGCTTTTCGCGGGCCCAACTCGCCGCGTCGGCCGCAGCCGTCACGGCGGCGTGGATCGATCGGGACAGCTCGTCGTTGCGACGGCCGTCGAGCTCGCCGACGACACGCACCTCGGTGATGTCGCCGCTCGCGGTCACAACGATCTCGATAAGTCCGTCGGGCGAGCGCACGGTCACCTCGATCGCCCGCGACGCCTTGTCGAACTCGGCACGCAGCGACTCGATGCGCCGGTAACGCTCGACCGCCTCTTCGATCCAGGCTTCGTCGATCTCCCGCGCCATCACCAGACCGTACCGGCACCGCCACGCTTCGCGCTGCCCCGCCCGGCCCCGCGACACGCCGGCACGCGGCGACGTGATTGGTTCAGCCGCGCCACAGGGAGAGCATCATGGCCTCCACCGCGATGCGGGGCTTGACGTTTGCCTCGATGGCGTCGCGGCACGCGAGCACGGCCTCGAGCCGCCGCAGCGTGCTCTCCGGTGTCCACTTCTCAGCCGCCGCCGACGCCAGCTGCTCGGTGTCGGCGTGCACGACCGCCACCGGCGCGCCCATCTTCAGTGTCAACACGTCGCGGTAGAAGCCGGCGAGGTCGACCAGCGCCCGGTCGAGCGCGTCACGCTGGGCCCGGGTGGCGCGCGACTTCTGGCGGCGCTCCAGGTCTTTGAGCTGGCCGGCGACCCCCCGCACGGCGCTCGCGGCGCCCCTGCCGGTGCCGCCGGCGCCGAGAGCGGCCCCGAGGGCGGGGCGTCCGGTGGCGCCGGTCGCGGCGCCGGCCCCTGCGGCCCCGGCCGCGGCGGCCTCGATGGGCGCCGACGCCGCGTCGAAGCATGCCCCCACTCCCGTCAGGCGCCGTGGCACGGCGAGAACGGCCTCGCGGCGCTTGCGCGCCTCGGGATCACGGGCGAGCCGGCGCGCCCGGCCGACGTGGCCCTGCGCGGCCGCGGCGACCCACTGCGCCACGTCAGGCGAGACACCGTCACGGCTGGCGAGCACGCTGGCGATGGCGGACGGCGGCGGCTGGCGCAGCGGTACCACGCGACAGCGCGAGCGAATCGTGACGGAGATGTCGTCGGGGTGCGTGGACGGCGTGCACAGGAGAAAGACGGTGCGCGGCGGCGGCTCCTCGATGGCCTTGAGCAGCGCGTTTCCGGCGGCTTCGGTGAGCCGGTCGGCGTCTTCGATCACCACTACCTGCCAGCGCCCACCCGATGGCGCGCTGGCCGCCCGCAGCACGAGCGCGCGCATCTCGCCCACGCCGATGGAGAGCCCCTCCGGCACCACCAGCCGCACGTCGGCGTGGGTGCCGGCCAGCGTCGTGTGGCAGCCGTGGCAGTCGCCGCAGCCGACCCCGGTGGCGCACTGGAGTGCGGCGGCGAACGCCCGCGCGGCGACCGAGCGCCCCGATCCAGGCGGACCCGTGAAGATCCAGGCGTGCGTCATGCCCTGCCCGGGCGTGCCCTTGACGATGGCGTCTGCGGCGGCTGCCGCGTGGCGCAGCACGCCCACCGCTTCGTCCTGGCCCACCAGATCAGCGAAGACGGCACTCATGGCCGGTCGGCCTCCGCGAACGTGTTGAGCGCGTCGGCGACCTGCTCGGCCGGGGGCGGTGGCGGAGGCTCGGGCAGTATGTCGCCGACCCGGTCGTGGACCAGGGCGGCGATCTCGCCAGCCGGCTGGGTCGCGTCGACCACCAGGTAGCGCTTCGGGTCGGCGTCGGCGAGGTCGAGGAAGGCGTACCGCACCCGGTCGTGGAAGGACACCGACTCGCTCTCCAGCCGGTCAGCCCCGGCACCCCGCGCGGCCACCCGCTCGAGCCCGGCGCGCGGGTCGATGTCGAGCAGCACCACGAGGTCGGGCTTGAGGCCCCCGGTCGCCCAGGAGGACAGCCAGGACACCTCTTCGACCGGCAGCGTGCGACCGGCACCCTGGTACGCCAACGACGAGTCCACGTACCGGTCGCTGATCACGACCGCGCCCCGCGCGAGGGCAGGCCGGACGACGGTGGCCACATGGTCGGCACGGTCGGCGGCGTAGAGCAGCGCCTCGGCGCGCGGTGCGAGACCGGCGCCGCTGTGCCGGCCGAGGACCAGGCTGCGGATGCGCTGCCCGACCTCGGTGGCTCCCGGCTCGCGGGTCACCACGACGTCGCGCCCGTCGCGGCGCAGCGCGTCGGCCAGCGCGGTGACCTGGGTGGACTTGCCTGCGCCCTCGCCGCCCTCGAAGACGACGAACACGCCCTGCGGCACGAACTTCTCGCCCGCCGACAGCGGCCGGCCGCGGATGGAGCCCCAGAGGTCGGGAAGTACCGGCACGCCGGGCTTGTCGTCCATCTGGCGGAACGCGCTGATGCCCGTGAAGATCCCGAACAGGCCGGCGGCGAGCAGCAGCAGCCGGGTCGACGAGATGGAGATGCCCAGGTCGGCGATGCTGAGCTGGCGGGAGCCACCGAGGCCGACCAGGCTCGACGAGAGCGCGATGGCGAGCATGAGCACGACCCGCACGGCGGTCTGCACGAACGCGAAGACCCGGCCGCGCACGTCGTCGCCGACCTCGCCGCCGAGCAGCGTCACGCCGGACAGGAACGCCATGCCTGCGCCGGCGCCGACGAGCAGCGCGCCGAGGAGCGCCATGGTCAGGTGGATCGACGCCGCCAGGACCAGCACCGAGGCGCCCGCCAGCACGATGCTCATGCCGAACCAGCGCCGGCGGGACAGGTCGCGCACCACCGCCGGGCCGACCGCGATGCCCACACCCAGCCCGACGAAGAGCGTGCCGAAGAGCAGGTAGAACGCGGCGTCACCGGCGTTGAGCGACCTGGCGAAGAACTGCGCGGTGCCGATCACGATGCCGCCGCCGGCGAACGCGCCGAGGATGCCGAACACCAGCCCGCGCACCAGGGGCGTCTTGCCGACGTACTTCCAGCCCTCGACGAACTGCCGCAGCATGCTCTGGTGCTCGGTGCGCGGCCCGGCCGCCCGGCCGCTGATCTCCTTGATGCCGACGAAGACCACCAGAGCCATCGCGAGGCGCGAGAGGGCGTTGAAGTACAGCGCCAGGTTTGAGGCCTCGGCCCACTCGGGGGGCGTGGTGCCGCCGGCGCGCGTCACCCGGTCGAGCGCCGCGATGCCGAGGCCGGCGAGCACTGGCGTGACGCCGTACGTGGTGATCAGCGTGAGCTGGTTGGCGATCTCGAGCCGGGCCTTCGGGATCAGGTTGGGGACCGCGGCCTCCTTGGCCGGTATCCACATCAACGTGACCGTCTCGATGAGGAACGTCGCGATGGCCGCCCAGCCGATCGTGATGCCCGGGGTCTCCGTGAAGAGCGCCACCGCCGGGATCGAGGCGAAGAGCACGAACCGCAGCAGGTCGCAGATCACCATCGTGAGGCGCCGGTCGAAGCGGTCGGCCATCACACCGGCCACCGGGCCGAGCACCAGGGCCGGCAGCAGCCGGACCGCGATCACCGAGCCGAACGCGAGGCCCTTTGCCGCGCTGCCGCTGACCTGAGCCGACGCGAACGTGGCGGTGGCTAGCAGGCCGAGCCAGTCGCCTAGGGACGCCACACCGGTGACGACCCACAGCCGCCGGAACGGCCGGATGCGCATCACCGACCGCAGGGCCTTGAAGCCGGACAGGTCGACCTGGGTGGCGGTCGCCTTCTTCTTGCGCGCGCCGCCACTCTCCGTGCCGGAATCTGTGTCGATGGCCCCGCTCCTCTGCTGCCGGCTCACACTCTAAACGCGGTACCTGACGGGTTGACTCCTGCCACCATTACGCGAAGGTATTTCGCATTAGCGCCTACTCCCAGTAGCGTGCTGGTGTGACATCGGAACGCGCCGCCCTCCGCGACCGCCTCGATAGGGCGACCGCGCACCTCGATCCGCCGTTCGCGGTCGTCGACCTGGCCGCGTTCGACACCAACGCAGCGGCGATCGCTCGCCGGGCCACCGGCAAACCGGTGCGCGTGGCGAGCAAGTCTGTGCGGTGCCGCACCCTGCTCAGCCGGGCTCTCGCTCAGCCGGGCTGGCACGGAGTGATGTCGTTCACCCTGGCAGAGGCCATCTGGCTGGTCCGCACCAGGGTGACCCGGGACGCGCTGGTGGCGTATCCGACCGCTGACCGCGGGGCGGTCGGCGAGTTGGCCAAGGACGACGAACTGGCCGCAGCCGTCACCCTGATGGTCGACTCGCCAGCCCAGCTCGACTTGATCGACGCGGTGGCCGCGCCGGACCGGCGCGCCGAGATCCGGGTCTGCCTGGAGCTCGACGGATCATGGCGGCCGTTCGGAGTGCACGTCGGCGTGCGGCGGTCACCCGTGCACACCGCCGCCGACATCGGCGCGCTCGCGGCGCACGTGGCCGAGCGGCGGGGGTTCCGGCTGGTGGGCCTGATGGCGTACGACGCGCAGATCGCCGGGTTGGGCGACGCACCGCACCGGCAGGCGGTACGCGGTGCGGCCATCCGCGCGATGCAGCGCCGCTCGTACCTCGACCTTCTCCGCCGGCGCGGCGCGGCCCTGGCCGCCGTACGCCAGCACGCCGACCTGGAGTTCTTCAACAGCGGCGGCACCGGCAGCGTCACGGCCAGCGGCGCCGGCCCGGCGGGGACCGAGGGGAGCCCCGGGTCCCGCCTCTACGGGCCGGGCCCCCCCGTCGGGTGCCCGGGCTGGGCGGCGGCGCCGGGGGG
>NZ_JAIBNX010000061.1:4240-34227 GCF_026130045.1 Micromonospora sp. CPCC 205371 | reverse complement strand
CGGCCACCCCCGCGCCCAGGGCCGCCGCCCCGCCGGTGCCCGAGGCCACCGCCGGCTCCGGCCTCTACGGGCCGCCCCTCTTCGACGAGTACCGGGTCTGGCGTCCGACGCCGGCGGCGTTCTTCGCATTGTCGGTCGTACGCCGGCCGGCAGCCGGCATCGCGACCCTCGCTGGCGGTGGCTGGGTCGCGTCCGGCCCGCCCGTGCGCGGTCGCCAGCCGCTGCCGTGGCTGCCGGAGGGGCTGCGGCTGACCGGGTCGGAGGGCGCCGGCGAGGTGCAGACCCCGGTGTGCGGTCCGGCAGCCGCCGACCTGACTGTTGGCGACCGGGTGTGGTTTCGCCACGCGAAGGCCGGCGAGGTGTGCGAGCACGTCAACGAGCTGCACCTCGTGCAGGACGGCGAGGTCGTCGATACCGTCCCCACCTACCGTGGCGAGGCGCAGGCGTTCCTATGAGAGCGGGGTGTCGACGTGCCGGTGCAGGTACTCCCGGATCAGCGTCTTGGACTCGCGGAGCACCGCCGCATCGCCGTCCACGTCGCGCCGGAACGCCAGCTTGATCAGCGCGTCGGCCGCCTCGACGGCGATCTCCAGTGCGAACCGCAGCCGGGGCTCGTCGGTCACCCCGAACTGGCCCACAAGCACCTGGGCCAGCCGCTCGGCGATCACGGCGTTGTTGTCGCGCTCCTCGTCCAGCAGGTGGACGTCGACCACGTCGCCGAAGTGCAGCGTGCGGAACCCGGGCACCGTGCGGTGCATCGCGATGTACTCGTCGATCGCCGCGTCGACGCCGTCCCACCAGTGGTCGAACGACGCGTCGGCCCAGCGCGTGGAGAGCCGCTCGAGGTACGCCTCCATGTTGCGGAGCGTGAGCGCCTGGACGATCGCGCGCTTGTCGGGGAAGAACTGGTAGACGGAGCCGATCGCGACCTCGGCACGCTCAGCGAGCAGCGTGGTGGTCAGACCCTCGTAACCGACCTCGTCGACCAGCTCAGCGCATGCGTCGAGCATGCGCTGCACCCGTGCGACGCTCCGCCCCTGAACCGGTACCCGGCGCAACGGCCCGCTGGTGACGGCTGATGTCGACACTCGGCGCCACTCCCTTTCGACGGTGAGAACCTTACTCAAACAACGAGCGAGGCGTTTACGCAGTGTCGCTGCGCTGATATGAATGTTACTCATATTTGTGGGAGGAACACACGTGAGCACGACGGTCTGGCGGAACTGGGCTGGCAACCAGAGCGCGACGGCCGTCACGGCGTTACGCCCCGCGAGCGTGGACGAGGTGGCGGCTGCGGTGCGAGAAGCCGCCGCCAGCGGACGCCGGGTCAAGCCGGTGGGCAGTGGTCACTCTTTCAATGATGTCGCTGTGGCTGAAGACGTCCGTCTGGAACTGTCCGACCTGCACATCACATCATCGGTTGATGCCGCAGCCAAGCTGGTCACCGTGCCGGGTGGCATGCCGCTGCGCCAGCTCAACGCCCTGCTCGCCGGGCACCGGCTGGCGATGCCCAACCTCGGCGACATCGACGCGCAGACGGTCGCGGGCGCCATCTCCACCGGCACGCACGGCACCGGCGCCGGCTACGGCTGCCTGTCCACCTTCGTCGCCGGCCTCACCCTGGTCACCGGCACCGGCGAGGTCCTGCGCTGCACCCCCGACGAGCACCCCGACGCCTTCCAGGCCGCCCGCGTCGGCCTCGGCGCGCTCGGCGTGATCACCGAGGTCACCCTGTGCTGCGTCGACGAGTTCGTGCTGCACGCCGACGAGCGCCCAATGTCCCTCGCGGACGTGCTCGCCGGCCTCGACGGCTTCGTCGCCGGCAACGACCACTTCGAGTTCTTCTGGCTCCCGTACACCGAACGCACTCTCACCAAGCGCAACAACCGCGTCGAGGCCGACGACCGCCCCCTCTCCAAGCTGCGCGCCTGGTGGGACGACGATTTCCTGCAGAACACCGTGCTCGGCGCGCTGTGCCGGATCGGCCGCGCGGCGCCCGCGCTGGCGCCGGCCATCTCGCGCGCCGAGGCCCGCGTGCTGGCACCCCGCGTCTACACGGCCCGGTCCGACGCGGCCTTCGTCAGCCCGCGCCGGGTCCGTTTCACGGAGATGGAGTACGCCGTGCCGCGCGCCGCCCTCCCCGAGGCTTTCGCCGGGCTGCGCCGGGTCGTCGACACGCTCCCGTTCAAGGTGCTCGTGCCGGTGGAGGTGCGGTTCACCGCCGCCGACGACATCTGGCTGTCGCACGGCTTCGAGCGAGACTCGGCATACATCGCGATCCACCAGTTCGACGGCGCGGAGTACGAGCCGTTCTTCCGGGCGTTCGAGCAGGTGGCCCAGGGACTCGGCGGCCGGCCCCACTGGGGCAAGCTGCACTACCGCGACGCCGAGTCGCTCCGCCCGGAGTACCCGAGATTCGACGACTTCCTCGCGGTCCGCGACCGCCTGGACCCCGACCGCCTCTTCCAGAACGCCTACACCGAGCGCGTCCTGGGCCCGTAGCGGCCGGCTACTCCGCGGACCCGGTGGCCTTGCGGGCGGTCGCCTTCTTCGGCGCCGTCTTCTTGGCCGCAGTGGTCTTCTTAGCGGCGGTCGCCTTCTTCGCCGCAGTCTTCTTGGCCGTGGTCTTCTTAGCCGCCGCCTTCTTGGCCGGGGCCTCGCCCTCCGCGGGTGCCGCCTTCTTGGCCGCCGCCTTCTTGCGCGGCTTCGCCGGGCCACGGGCCCGCCGGTCGGCCAGCATCTCCGAGGCCTGCTCGATGGTCAGGTCCTCGGGCGTCTGGTCGCGGCGCAGCGACGCGTTGGTCTCGCCGTCCGTGACGTACGGGCCGAAGCGGCCGCTCTTGATGACGAGTGGCTTCTCGGTCAGCGGGTCGGTGCCCAGCTCGCGCAGCGGCTCGGCGGCGGCCCGGCGCTGGCGGGTCTTCGGGGCGGCCAGCAGCGCCAGCGCCTCGTCCAGCGTGACCGTGAAGATCTTGTCTTCGGAGTCGAGTGACCGGTAGTCGTCGCCGCGCTTGACGTACGGGCCGTAGCGGCCGGCCGCGGCGAGGATCTCCGCGCCTTCCGGGTCGACGCCGACGACGCGGGGCAGCGTCAGCAGCTTGAGCGCCTCTTCGAGGGTCACCGAATCGGGTGACTGGGACTTGAGGAGCGAAGCATTCCGGTCACCGGTCGACACGTACGGGCCGAACCGGCCGGACTTGAGCACGACAGGCTCGCCGGTTTCGGGGTGTTCGCCCAGCTTGCGCTCGCCGCCGCCGCCCAGGAACAGCTCGTTGACCTTTTGCGGGGTCAGCTCGTCGGGTGCCAGGGCCTCGGGGATGGAAACCCGGTCGTCGCCGTTCTCCGCCGACTCCGAGGCGTCGGGCAGGGCACGCTGGAGATACGGCCCGTACCGTCCGACGCGCACCACCACGTCGCGCCCCTCGTCGTCGCGGAAGAGCGGGATCGAGTTGACGCTGCGGGCGTCGATGTCGCCGAGGTTCTCGGTGACCATCTTCTTCAGGCCACCCGAGCGGGCGATGGAGCGGTCGTCGCCGGTCGGCGCGCCGAAGTAGAACGACGTCAGGAAGTCTGTCGCGGCGGCTCCGCCCGACGCGATCTCGTCGAGCTCGTTTTCCATCGCGGCGGTGAAGTTGTAGTCGACGAGCCGGGGGTAGTGCCGTTCGAGCAGCCCCACGACGGCGAACGCCAGGAACGACGGGATCAGCGCCTGCCCCCGCTTGGCCACGTATCCACGGTCCTGGATCGTCGCCATGATCGACGCGTACGTGGACGGGCGCCCGATGCCCATCTCCTCCATGGCCTTGACCAGCGACGCCTCGGTGTACCGGGCCGGCGGCTGGGTGGTGTGCCCGACTGCGGCCAGCTCCTCGGCGGTCAGCGGCTGGTCCTTGACCAGGTTGGGCAGCCGCCGCTCCTGGTCTTCGGCCTCGGCCTCCTCGTCGTCGGACGACTCGACGTACGCCCGCAGGAAGCCCGGGTCGGTGATGGTCTTGCCGGTCGCCCCGAAGTCGGCCTCTTCGCCGGCCGTCGAGACGGCCCGGATGCGCACCGACACCGACATGCCGACCGCGTCGGTCATCTGCGAGGCGATCGTGCGCCGCCAGATCAGCTCGTAGAGCTTGAACTCCTCGGCGGACAGCTCCTTCGCCACCTCGCCGGGCGTGCGGAAGTTGTCGCCGGCAGGGCGGATCGCCTCGTGCGCCTCCTGGGCGTTCTTGACCTTGCCCGTGTACCGGCGGGGCTGCGGCGGGACGTTGCGCTCGCCGTACAGCTCGGCGATCTGCCGGCGCGCCGCGGCGAGCGCGGTCTCCGACAGATTGACCGAGTCGGTACGCATATAGGTGATGTATCCGTTTTCGTACAGTCGCTGCGCGGTGCGCATCGTCTGCTGCGAGGAGAAGCGCATCTTGCGCGCCGCCTCCTGCTGGAGCGTGGAGGTGATGAACGGCGCGTACGGCTTCCGCCGGTACGGCTTCTCCTCGACCCGGGTCACAGTGAACGGCCGCCCGTCGAGGCGAGCGGCCAGGCCACGGGCGCCGTCGGCGTCCAGGTGCACGACCCCCGCTCCCGGCCTCACCCGCCCCGTGGTCGGCTCGAAGTCCTTGCCGGTGGCGATCCGGTCGCCGTCGAGCGCGATCAGGGTCGCGCCGAACGTGCGGGGCCCCTCGACCTTGCCCTGAACGGCCAGCGTGGCGGCCACGTCCCAGTACTCGGCGGTGCGGAACGCCATGCGCTGGCGCTCGCGCTCGACCACGATCCGGGTGGCGACCGACTGCACGCGGCCGGCGGACAGGCCAGTGCGCACCTTCTTCCACAGGACCGGCGACACCTCGTACCCGTACAGGCGGTCGAGGATGCGACGTGCCTCCTGCGCGTCGACGAGGTCGCGGTCGATGTCGCGCGGGCTTGCGATCGCGGCCTGGATGGCCGGGCGGGTGATCTCGTGGAAGACCATCCGGCGGACCGGCACCTTGGGCTTGAGCGTCTCGACCAGGTGCCAGGCGATGGCCTCGCCCTCGCGGTCTTCATCGGTGGCGAGGAAGACCTCGTCGACCTCCTTGACCAGCGACTTCAGCCTGGTGATCTGCTTACGCCGGTCAGGCGAGACCACGTAGAGCGCGGCGAATCCGTTGTCGACGTCGACACCGAGCCGTGCCCACGGCCGGTCTTTGTAGCCGGCGGGCACCTCGTCGGCGTTGCGCGGCAGGTCGCGCACGTGCCCAAGGCTGGCTTCCACGACGTATCCCGGACCGAGATAGCCCGAGATCGTCTTGGCCTTCGCCGGTGACTCGACGATGACCAGACGGCTGCTGGCGTTGCTCGGCACTTCTCTCCTGACCTTGACGAATAAATCCCGCCCCGCGGTATCAGAACCGTGGGCCAGATGTCCAACGTAACTCGCCGTCCGCCCGACGGGTTGCGCGGACCAGACGGCGACACGGTACACCGAACTGCAATAGTGACGTCGCACACCGCACCGGGCAACAGCCGCGGTTCAGTGGCGTGCCTCAATCTGTCGGGGATCAGACAGGCCATTCGGCCTGCGGCGCTGGCGCCGGACGCTCGCCCACGAGCTCCGCGAGGCGCGCCAGCCGCCGCCGGCCGGTTATCCGGTACGCCGGACCGCCCGCTCGCGGCCCCAACAGCGCGGCGGCCAGCCCCACCCCTGCGAGCGCCGCGCCCACCGCGTCCCAGCACGCCTCGTCGGCATCGCCGAGCCGAAGCACGTACCCGGACGCGTCCGGCCGTCCGGCGCCGACCACCCACATCCGCAGTCGAGGACCGCTCAGGAAGAACCCGGCCGGTGGGCGCTTGGCGCCCGTGCGCAGCCAGGCCGTGGCCAGCGGCGCCAGCGCCGACGTGTACGCCGTCCGCACCGCGAGGTGCCCCTCGACCGTCGCGGCCTCCCAGGTGGCCGCCAGGCCCCGCAATGCCAACTCCGCGGCCAGCACGTGTACTCGCCAGGCCGCGTCCACCACGACCGAGACCCGAGCGGTGCCGCCCATCCGGACCACCTCACCGGTGCCGGCGAGGAGCCCTGCCAGGTCGGCCGGGGTGGGGTCGTGGGCTTCCACCCCGAAGAGCGAGAGCTGCCGGGTGCCGTCGGACGCGCCGGGGCTCAGCGACACTCCGGGACCTCGTCGAAGGCCCTCTTCAGCTCGGGCGAGTCCAGCGAGCTGGTGTCGAGGGCACTGCGGTTGTACTCGGTGTTCAAGGTGTTCATGACCGTCTCGACCCCGTCGTAGAACGGGTCGGCGTTGCCCGAGTCGAGCTGCTCGATGCCCAGCTTCGCCTTGCCGTACGCGTCGCGGACCGCCGTCAGCGAGTCGACGAAGCCGCCGGCCACCTTGTCGCCGTCTTCCACGTCCGGGACGCCCGCCTCTTTTACCTGGCTGCGGGCCTTCTCGCTGGCGGCCTCGGCACCGCCGAGCAGGCGCACCAGGTTCTCCTTGGCCTGCGCCGGCGTGGTTTTTGCGGTCATCTGCTGCTGCGTACTGCTGGTCAGATTGCTGATCTCGGCCCGCCACGGGCCGAGCGCCTGGCACACCGAGGCTGCCCACACCTGGGGCGTCGGCCCGCCCGCGCAGGCCCCCAGCAGGAGCGCGAGCGCCGTCGTGGCGGCCGCGAAAACGGCACGGGGCGTACGCATGCGTTGCAGCGTAGCGGTTTTGCAAGGTCGCCTCGTCATCCGTTTTCCGAACGGCAAGGGCCCCCTCCGCTGGCGGAGGGGGCCCTTGACCTTGGCGCGTGATCAGGCGTTCACGGTCTCCGGTTCGTGGTCCGGGGAACCACTACCGGCTTTTCCCGAGTCAGGACCTGGGCCATCGCCCATGGCGATCGGCTTCCGCTTGCTGAATATCACGGCCGCCACCACGATCGCGGTCGCCACCAGGGCGATCGTGATGCGCAGCGGGTCGTTCTCGTCGGCGCCGACCGTCCAGGCCACGACGGCCGGGGCGATCAGCAGCGAGACCAGGTTCATCACCTTGATCAGCGGGTTGATGGCGGGGCCAGCGGTGTCCTTGAACGGGTCACCCACGGTGTCGCCGATGACCGTCGCGGCGTGCGCGTCGGAGCCCTTGCCGCCGTGCGCACCGTCTTCGACCAGCTTCTTGGCGTTGTCCCAGGCACCGCCCGAGTTGGCCAGGAAGACGGCCATGAGGACGCCGGTGCCGATCGCGCCGGCCAGGTACGAGGCCAGGGCGCCGGCACCGAGGCCGAAGCCAACCGCGATCGGGGCCAGGATGGCCAGCAGGCCAGGGGTCATCAGCTCGCGCTGCGCGTCCCGGGTGCAGATGTCGACCACACGGCCGTACTCGGGGCGCTCGGTGCGGTCCATGATCCCGGGGTGCTCCCGGAACTGCCGGCGGACCTCCATCACGACCGCGCCCGCGGAACGGGAAACGGCGTTGATGGCGAGGCCGGAGAAGAGGAACACCACCGCGGCACCGATGATCAGGCCGACCAGGTTCTTCGGGTTCGCGACGTTGAGCGCTTCCAGCAGGTAGCTGGCCGGGTCACCCACGCCAGCGTCCGACAGCGCGGAGCGGATCGTGTCGGTGTACGAGCCGAACAGCGCGGTCGCAGCCAGGACGGCGGTGGCGATCGCGATGCCCTTGGTGATGGCCTTGGTGGTGTTGCCGACCGCGTCGAGCTCGGTCAGCGTGCGGGCGCCCTGCTCGTCGATGTCACCGGACATCTCGGCGATGCCCTGGGCGTTGTCGGAGATCGGGCCGAAGGTGTCCATGGCCACGATCACGCCGACCGTGGTCAGCAGGCCGGTGCCAGCGAGCGCCACGGCGAACAGCGACAGCGTGATGGAGCCGCCGCCGAGCAGGAACGCGCCGAAGACGCCGGCGGCGATGAGCAGCGCCGAGTACACCGCGGACTCCAGGCCGACGCTGATGCCGGCGAGGATCACGGTGGCCGGGCCGGTCTCCGAGGACTTGCCGATGTCGCGCACCGGGCGCCGGTTGGTCTCGGTGAAGTACCCGGTCAGCGCCTGGATGGCGGCGGCGAGCACGATGCCGATGACGACCGCGCCGATGGCGATCACCCGCGGGTTGCCGTCGAGGTCCGCGACGCCGTTGCCGAACCCCGAGAAGTCGCTCGGCAGGTACGTCCAAGCGGCGATGGCCACGAGGATCGCCGCGATGCCGGCCGAGGCGTAGAAGGCCCGGTTGATCGCCACGAGACCGTTGCGGTCGGAGGCGCGCAGCCGGGTGATGAAGACGCCGATGATGGCGATGAGGACACCGATACCCGAGACGATCAGCGGGAAGACCAGGCCGTCCTCGCCGAAGGCCGCGCGGCCCAGGATGAGCGCGGCCACCAGGGTGACGGCGTACGACTCGAAGAGGTCGGCGGCCATGCCGGCACAGTCACCGACGTTGTCGCCCACGTTGTCGGCGATCGTGGCGGCGTTCCGCGGGTCGTCCTCGGGGATGCCCTGCTCAACCTTGCCGACCAGGTCAGCGCCCACATCCGCGGCCTTGGTGAAGATGCCGCCGCCAACTCGCATGAACATCGCGAGCAGCGCGGCGCCGAAGCCGAAGCCCTCCAGCACCGTCGACGCGTCGCCCTTGTACATGAGGACGACGAGCGCGGCACCGAAGAGGCCGAGGCCGACGGTCAGGAAGCCGACCACGCCGCCGGTGCGGAACGCGATCTGCATCGCCGCCTCGCGGCCGCCCTCGCTGGCCCGGGCCGCCGCCGCTACGCGGAGGTTGGCGCGGGTCGCGAGTGCCATGCCGGCACCGCCGATGAACGCGCTGAACAGCGCGCCCACGACGAAGAACGCCGACCGGCCGATCTTGACAAGCGTCTCGTTGCCGTCGGTGTCGTGCACCGGCAGCAGGAAGAGCAGCACGACGGCCAGCACGACGAAGATGCCGAGGGTTTTGAACTGGCGGAAGAGGTACGCCGACGCGCCTTCCTGCACGGCGCCGGCGATCTCCTGCATGTTGTCGGTACCCTTACCGGCCGCCAGCACCGCTTTGACCAGGGCGGCGGCGAAGCCGAGCGCCACCAGCGCGATCACTGCCGCGACGATGACGAACGTAAGGTTGGTGTCGGTAAGGGACAGACCGCCGCCCTCGGCGGCCAAGGTCCGGGACATCTATGTCCTCCTGTGCCGTTACGATCAGCGCCCGCCGGCGGACGAACCAGCGAAGCGACACCTGGGCGCCCGCGCGCCAGGGCTAATGAGCAGGTAACCCGGGTACTCTAGCGGCACGTCGTGTTCATGGTCACACCGCCCACCGGGTGTGCGAGGGTGACGAGCGCCGTTGTGTTAGCCCGTTACCTGTCGACGGGCCACACCATCCGCACCACGGTGCCAATTCCCTCGTCTACGGGACGCACCTGGAGATCATCGACGAACCCCGCGAGCAGGGCAAATCCGACACCCACCGCGAGTTGGTCGCCCGGGAGCCATTCGTTGGTCAACTCGTCCGGCGGCAGCGCCGCGATCCCGAGCCCGGCCTCGATCGGCGCCCGGTCGATCACGCGAACCGTGTACTGCTCCTCGTCGCTCATCTCGACCGTCACGAGGTCGGCGAGGCCGTACTGCCGGTGAAGGGCGACCGCCCGAGTGCACGCCTCACCGATCGCCAGTCGGACCTCGTCGAGCAGCTCTTCGGCGACCCCGGCGCGGCGCGCGACCGCGACACCCACCAGCCGGGCGGTGCGCACGTGCACGGGCGCTGGAGTGAACGCGAGCCGTACGGTGGACATCACGCCTGCGGACCGGTCGCTTCCGTCGCCGCCTTCACCGACGGGTACAGAGGAAACACCTGGTCGAGAGCGGTGATCCGGAAGATCTTCAGCAACGGTTCCTTGTCGCAGGCCAGCGCGAACGTGCGGCCGGTGTTGCGCAGCTTCTTGTGCGCCCCGACCAGCACGCCGAGCCCGGTGGAGTCGAGGAAATCAACGCGGTTGAGGTCGACGATCACGTGAGGCGCACCGCCATCGATCAGCTCGACGAGCCGCTCACGCAACCGCGGCGCGGTATAGACGTCGACCTCGCCGCCGACCTCGAGCACCGTGTGCTCGGCGATGGTGCGGGTCGCCAGCGACAGCTCCATCGGTACTCCTCCTGGCGGACAGCTTCTGGGGGGAATCTAACCATTGACCGGTCCGGGGTGCTGCGCCATGGGTCGGTCGTTTGGGATTTCCGCACACCAGTGCGAGAGTGCTTGGGTGACCCTTGTCGCCGAGCCGGCCGAACTGCTGCGTCGGTTGCGCCCCGACGCCGTCACACACGTCGAGCGCGTGCCGGCCAGCGCCGGCGAGACCGTCCCGTGGCCCGAGTGGGTGCCACCGCCGCTGCGGGAGGCGTTCGCCGCGCGCGGGGTCGCCGCACCCTGGCGCCACCAGGCCGAGGCGGCCTCGCTGGCGTACGCGGGCGAGCACGTCGTGGTCGCGACCGGCACGGCGTCCGGCAAGTCCATGGCCTACCAGCTGCCCGCGCTCGCGACCTTACTGGCCGACCGGCGCGCTACCGCGCTTTATCTGGCGCCGACCAAGGCACTCGCCGCTGACCAGTTCCGCGCCGTCGCCGCGCTCGACGTCGACGGTGTACGCCCAGCGTGCTACGACGGTGACACGCCGCGCGAGGAGCGGGAGTGGGTACGCCAGCACTCCCGTTTCGTCCTCACCAACCCGGACATGCTGCACTACGGCATCCTCCCCGGGCACGCGGCGTGGTCCACGTTCCTACGGCGGCTCGCGTTCGTGGTGATCGACGAGTGCCACACCTACCGGGGCGTCTTCGGCTCACACGTCTCCCACGTGCTGCGCCGGTTGCGCCGAGCCGCCGCCCGTTATGGTCGCAGCCCCGTCTTCGTCCTTGCCTCCGCCACCACGGGCGACCCGGCGGCGTCGGCCGAGCGGCTCATCGGCCTGCCCGTCACGGCGGTCACCGACGACGCGTCGCCGCGCAGCGGGGTGACGTTCGCGCTGTGGGAGCCGCCACTGCTTTCCTCCTCTTCTGGGGAGGACGCGGCTCCCATCCGTCGTTCGGCCCTCAGGGAGAGTGCCGACCTGCTCACCGAGGCGGTCGTCAACGGCGTGCGGACGCTGGCGTTCGTGCGTTCCCGTCGCGGCGCCGAGGTCGTGGCCACCACGGCACGCCGATCCCTCGACGAGGTGGAGCCAGGGCTCGGCTCCCGGGTCGCCGCCTATCGGGCCGGATACTTGCGCGAAGAACGCCGCTCGCTGGAAAACGCGCTGCTGTCCGGAGAGCTGCTCGGCCTCGCCTCGACCAACGCGCTGGAACTGGGCGTCGACCTGGTCGGGCTCGACGCCGTGGTGATCTGTGGATACCCGGGCACCCGCGCGTCACTGTGGCAGCAGGCCGGGCGCGCGGGGCGCTCAGGACGGTCAGCTCTTGCCGTACTGGTCGCGCGCGACGACCCGCTCGACACCTACCTCATCCACCACCCCGAGGCGCTCTTCGGCCGGCCCGTCGAGGCGACCGTGCTCGACCCCGGCAACCCGTACGTGCTGGCACCCCAGCTGTGCAGCGCCGCCTACGAGGCCCCGCTGACCCGCGCAGACCTGGCCCTCTTCGGCCCGTCCGCGCCCGACGTGGTGGCTCGCCTGGTCGCCTCCGGCACCCTGCGCCAGCGCCCCAGCGGCTGGTACTGGACCCACAAGCAGCGCCCCGAAGTCGACCTGCGCGGCACCGGCGGCAGCCCGATCTGCGTCGTCGAGTCAGCGACCGGCCGCCTGCTCGGCACCGTCGACCCCGGCTCGTCGCACTTCATGGTCCACGCCGGCGCCGTGTACCTGCACCAGGGCGTGTCCTATGTGGTCGACGAGCTCGACCTCGACGACGCGGTCGCGCTGGTACACCAGGAAGAGCCAGACTGGTCGACACACGCCCGCGACGTCACCTCGCTGTCGGTCGTATCGGTCCGCTCCTACGTCGACGCCGGTCCCGTCGGCCTGTTCTTCGGCGACGTCGACGTGACCAGCCAGGTCGTGTCGTACCAGCGCCGCAAGCTGGGCACCGGCGAAGTGATCGACACCCGTCCGCTCGACCTGCCTTCCCGCGAGCTGCGCACCACGGCTGTCTGGTTCACCCTGTCACCGGCCTCCCTCGACCTGGCCGGCGTCGACGACGTACCAGGCAGCCTGCACGCCGCCGAACACGCCGCGATCGGCCTGCTCCCCCTCGTCGCCACCTGCGACCGGTGGGACATCGGCGGGCTCTCCACCGCATCGCACGCCGACACCGAGGCACCGACCGTCTTCGTCTACGACGGCCACCCCGGCGGCGCCGGTTTCGCCGAGCGCGCGTACGGGATAGCCGCGTCGTGGCTCAGCGCCACCCGCGACGCCATCGCCGGCTGCGCCTGCGAAACCGGCTGCCCGTCGTGCGTCCAATCTCCCAAGTGCGGCAACGGCAACAACCCCTGGGCCAAGGCCGGAGCAGAAAAGGTCCTAGACGTAGCCCTCACCTCCCCCCCCCCCCCCTCCCCCCCCGCCCCCGCGGCGCCTCTTCCCGCCGCGGCCGCTCCCCCCGCTCCCGTGGCCGCTCCCTCCGCTCCCGCGGGCGCCGCGGCGCCTCCTCCCGCCGATCAAGGGCAAACGCACGTGGTTTGATCTCCGATCCACGTGCATTCGCCCTTGATCGATGCACATCTCCTTGATCGACGCACGCCCAGTCCGCGCGGCCGAGCCCTGGTTCGCAGCCAGCGGGGGTGTGCCAGATCGCCGAGTCCCGCGCGGAAAGCGCACATAGACCTAGACGACTTGTTGTCGCGCTACAGCAGCAACAAGTCGTCTAGGTCTATGTCGTCTGGGGTGGTCTACCGCGTCCTCGCCCGGACAGGTCCGGCCCGGGCCTCCTGCCGGGCAGTGCGGGTTATCCCCGGCAGCGGCGTGACCTCCACCTCCACCGCGACGATCACGTCGAGCCCGTCGATGACGCAGCGGGTTAGCCGGCCGCCGTTGTGGGCGACCAGATCGGCGGCGCGGCCGCACGCTGCCTCCTCACCCTCGATGGCCAGCGCGGCACCGGCGAGCGCACCTAGGTCAGCGGCGGTCCGGGCCTGGTGCTTGGCCACCCGGGCGGCCCCAACAGCCGCGCCAGCGAGACCCGCGACCACGAACACCAGCCCGATGGCGAGCACCCACACCGACGCCGCACCACGATCCCTTCTCTCCCGAGACGCCGCCGTCGCCGGCTGCGGCCACGCCGGGCCGGGCATCGCCCGACCGGGAGGATGCCGGTGACTCATGGTCCCGTCTCCGGAGGGCCAGGCTCCAGCGCCGCCGTCGCCGTGGCGGTGACCGTCGTGCTGGGCAGGTGGGCGCCCAATGCCCGTACTGAGGCGCGCACGGTCGCGACGACCAGGTCTCCGTCCACATAGATCGTGACCGTCGCGCCGGGCGGGCCGGTGCGTTCGCCGGCCGCCACCCCCGGCTCGCCGCGGGCGGTGGCGAGTGCGGCCTCACGCGCCGCGTCGACGCACTGCGCCTTCGTCGTCACCGCGCCGACTGCGGTGAGCCCGACGAACAGCAGCAGTATCAGCGCCGGCAGCCCGGCCGCCAGCTCGGCGGGGAAGGAGCCACGCTCGTGGCGGGCGCCCCGGCCGCGGCAACCCCGCCGTCCCCCGGGGCCGGGGGGGGGGGCGCCCGCCGTGAACAGGGCACCTGCTGTTGGGGCGGCCGGACCGCCGGCGCCGGCTCACTTCAACGCCCGATCGATCATGGTGGTCAGGGCGTTCTGCACGGCCTCACTCGTCAGCACCTTGAGCAGAACCCCAGCGAAGGCGACGGCGGCGAGCATTCCCACGGCATATTCCGCCGTGGTCATCCCGTCGTCTCCCCGTAGCCGGACCATCAGTCTGCGCACGACGGTTTCCCCTCTTCCTCGAACGGTTTTCACAACACGTCACCGAGCACGGCGACGATCACCGGCACCAGGCCGGCGAGAATGAAGGCGGGCAGGAAACACAGCCCTAGCGGCAGCACGATCAGTACGCCCGCTCGGCGTGCGGCCGCTTCGGTGGCGACCGCTCGGTCAGCCCGCAGGTCATCGGCCAACCTGGTCAGCGCGCCGGCAAGGGCCGCGCCGCTGGCGGCCGCGCGCACCGCCGCGGCGACCAGACGATCGGCACCGGCCACAGTGGAGAGGTGCGCCCAGGCCTCAGCCGGCTCGGCGCCCAGGCGCAGGGACCGGGAGACCGTCGCAAGGCGCTCGCCAAGCGGGCCGCCGATCGCCTCGGACACCGCCAGGACCGCCCGGTCTACCGGTGCGCCGGCACGGAGCCCGGCAGCTATCAGGTCTGCGGCCAGCGGCAGGTCCGCCACCTCGCGGAGCCGGCGTATCCGGACAGCGGCCGGTTCGAGCCGGCGCAGCAGCCGTGCGAGCACCACGACGGCAGCAAAGCCGGCCGCCACACCAACCCAACCGCCGACCAGTACCGCGACCACAATCCCGCCGAAGGCGCCTCCGACCCAAGCCTTGCGGTGGGGGTTGGGGCGAGCCGGTCCCATCGGCCCCAGCCGCACGTCGGGGCGGTCGAGGGCCGGCATCAAAGCGTGGACTGGAGCGAGGCGAGGCGCAGACGCCGTGCCGGCGCCGCTGGTCGTCGTCTGGGTTCGCCGCAACCCGGTCTTCCACCTCGATTTGGGCCCTAGGCGAGTCACGGGGCGCCGCGCAGCGCGAGTGGACTGGCAAGGCGGTCGGCCCAGGTCAGGCCCGCGACTTGGAGGACGACCGCCCCCACCGCGCATGCCGCACCGACCGGCGTGTGAAGCAGGATGGCGGGGGGACCCACCCGGTGTCCGTACCGGAGGGCGATCCCCCCGACGGGCAGCCCGGCGAGCAGCCCCGCGGTGGCGCGAGCGCCCGCGGCCGGGGCCGCGGCTGACGATCGGGCCCGTCCGGCGGCACGCACGTCTGCTTCGATCCGCTCCACCAGGTCGGCCAGGGGCGCGCCGGTCTGCTCGGCGAGGCTCCAAGCGGCTCCCGCCAACTCGGCGACGCGTGGATCGTCGAGCGCTGCCGGGGCGATGGCAGCAGGCGGCAGGCCGGCTCGAAGGTCAGCCGCTAGCGCGCATAGGGCGTCTACCGCGTGCGCCCGCCGGCGGGCGGCGGTCTGTGCGGTGCGGCGGCGACCCAGCTCTCGCACAGCCAGCGCTCCGTATGCGCCAAGAGCCAGCGCCGCCACCGGACCAGCCAGCACGACGGTGCCGGCCGCGCCGACCACGATGTATCCCATGAGAACGCGGCCACTGGGCAACGCCGGCGACCACCTGAGCCTGCTGCGGCGCCCGCCCACGAGCCGCGTCCACCGGGCCGGCTGCGGAACGCTGACCGCAACAGCCGCCAGGACCAGGCACCCAGCCACCACCCACCATCGGACCGTCACCGCCCGCCTCCACCCGCGAGCACGGACGGCACAGGCACTGAACGCCCGGCAAAGAGCCGCGCCAACGCCGGGGCGGCCGGACCGAGACCGTATCCGCGGCGCCACGCCGGCACGACGGTGACCAGACGCTCGGCGCCGGTCGGCGTGAGCAGGCAGATCTCGTCCAGTGTCCGGCCGCGGGCGGTGCGGCGGACGTGCAGGATGACCTGCAACGCGGCCGCTACCTGGGCGTGCAGGGCCGCCCGGGGCAGGCCGCCGAGCAGTCCGAGCGCCTCCAACCGCGCGGGGACGTCGCCCGGCGAGTTGGCGTGTAAAGTGCCGGCACCGCCCTCGTGGCCGGTGTTGAGGGCCCCCAGCAGGTCGACCACCTCGGCTCCCCGACACTCTCCGACGACCAGCCGGTCCGGGCGCATCCGGAGTGCCTGCCGGACCAGATCGCTCAGGCCGATGGAGCCGGCACCTTCCACATTGGATGTGCGCGCCTGAAGGGTGACCACGTGCGGGTGGACGGGGCGCAGCTCCGAGGCGTCTTCGACCACCACCACGCGCTCGGTGGCCGGCACCAGGCCGAGCAGCGTGTTGAGCAGCGTCGTCTTTCCTGAGCCGGTGCCGCCTGTCACCAGGTATGCCAGACGGGCCGCCACGATGCCTGCCAGCAGCGGCGCCACCGCCCGCGGCACGGTGCCCTGGTCGACCAGCTCGTCGAGGCGGAACGGACGCTGCCGAAACGTGCGCAGCGACAGGTACGGACCGGTGGTCGCGACCGGGGGAAGCACCGCGTGCAGGCGCGTGCCGTCGGGCAGCCGCGCGTCGACGTAGGGGCAGGCGTCGTCGAGCCGCCGGCCGCAGCCCGCCGCGAGTCGCTGCGCCAGCCTGCGCACCTCGTCGGCGCCACCGACCACCGAGGACACCCGCTCCAGCCCGGCACCCCGGTCGATCCAGACGTCACGGCCGTTGACCAGCACGTCGGTGACCCGGGGATCTGCGAGAAACGGTGCGAGTGGGCCGGCTCCGACGAGGTCACTGTGGACTCGGGTGGCAAGCCGCAGTACAGCTGAATCGCCAAGCACCGCGCCACCCGGCTCCTCGCGCACGGCCGAGACGACCGCGGCGCGCGTCGCGTCGACGCCCTCGGCGGCGAACCGGCGGCGAACCCGGCCCGCGAGATCAGCCTGCGTCGTCATGCGCTGGCCTCGCGCGTCGGACGCATCAGGTCGGCCACGATGCGCCGGCACAGGCTCGCGAGTGGCCCACGCCCGCTGGACGCCGGCGCCTCACCACGTTCCAGCGCGCGGACGATCGCTGACTCGGGCCGCAGGGTGCCGGCCAGCGGCACATGGAGCTGTTCGACCATGTCTTTCGCGTTGAGCCGGCCCGGCGACGGCCCGCGCACGATCAGGGAGAGATCGTCGCAGTGCATCCGGACGGCGGCCACAACCCGGGCCGCGGCGAAGGCGGCGCGCAGCTCAGCCGGTACGACAAGAAAGGTGCGGACGGCGGCCTGCAACGCCATCACAGCCGCGTCGTCAAGCTGCCGTGGCAGATCGACGACGACCAGATCGCACGCGCGGCGACCGGCGTCGAGGATCGCGGACATGGCCTCGCCCGGCAGCGCCAGCAGCTCGCCGCGGTCCCACGACAGCACGATGAGCCCGCCGCGGCTGGGAAGCGATCCGACGAGCGCGGCGGCATCGATCCGGCCATCCGACTCGCTCAGCGCCGGCCACCGCAGCCCGTCGATCTCCTCCCAACCGAGCACGAGATCGAGGCCGCCGCCCATCCGGTCGGCATCGACGAGCAGCGTACGCAGCCCGGCCTTCTTCGCCGTCACCGCCAACCCACCGGCGAACACGCTGGCACCGGCACCACCCCGACCGCCAACCACAGCGACGACAGCGCCGCGCGGCGTGGCATCCAGCGCGCTTACAGGCTGCGAGAAGCGGTCGACCAGCCACGGCTCGGCGGATGGCAGTACAGCGACATGCTCGACGCCAAGCGCGTCGCTCAGGTCCCACGCGGTGCTCGCGTGCTGAGACGCGGAAACTATGACGACGCGCGGGCGGCGCGGCAGGCGTGCCTGCACGCACGCCTTGGCCTGATCAACGCCGATCAGGACGAAGGGCGCCGCCGCATACCTCGGACGCGCGTTTGCCGGATCGGGCGCCAGATCGACCTCGCTCCCGCCTGCGGCGGCCAACCGGAGCAGGTCGTCGAGCAGATCGTCGTCGCTGGTAACCACCAGCGGACGGCGCGGGACGAAGATCGCTGGCATCATGCCTCCCACGGCGGGTGTCGGGTACGGCACACACCGTGGCGCAGACCACCGTCAGCACTGGTGCCAAAACCCGCCGCCTGTGGACGACTGAGCCAGCTGTGGAAAAACAGCCACGTCGCTTGTGGATCTGCTATGCCAACCAGCACAAACCAGGGCGCATCACTGGCCGCAGCGAAAAGATCCACTTTGTATGGACGATGAGGAGAGATGCACCCCAGAAGGGGACGACCCCCGCCGGGGGGAGGCGGGGGCCGTCTGGGGTCCGGCTCCGGGGGGGGTCGAGCCGAACCCACTCAGCGGTCACGGGGGGTGCAACCGCCGAGAGCAGCCGAGGGTTCACGTCGTGTAGGGACATGAAACCGCGTCGTAAACACAAGCATGCCTGAGCACCCGGGCGCGCGTCGAGTGGCGTTTGCCGCAACTCTTGCGACACGCCGATCAAATATGGTGATCCAGGTCGCCGTCAGGCTGATCAGCGGCTCAGAACCGCAGGTGAGCGGGGCATGCGGCTCGCGAGGCGAGCACCGACCAACTTTAGCCCCTCCGACTAGACTGGCGGCTCGTGGGCCGAAGTGCCGCCTTTTTTGACCTAGATAAGACCGTCATCGCAAAGTCAAGTGCGCTGGCGTTCGGCCGGCCGTTCTATCGGGACGGCCTTATCACCCGGCGAGACGTCGTCAAGTCCGCCTACGCCCAGTTGATGTTTCGACTGGGTGGCACGGACGAGCAGACGATGGCGCGCACCCGCGACTATCTCGCGCAGCTCTGCAAGGGCTGGCGGGTCGACCAGGTGCGGCAGATCGTCGCGGAGACGCTGCACGAGCTGATCAACCCGTACGTGTACGCCGAGGCAGCGGCCTTGATCGAGGAGCACCAGGCCGCGGGGCGGGATGTGGTGCTGGTCTCAGCGTCGGGTGAGGAGATGGTGCGGCCGATCGGCGAGTTGCTTGGCATCACCGACGTGATCGCCACTCGGATGACCATCGAAGACGGGCGGTACAGCGGCGAGGTCGAGTTCTACGCCGCCGGGTCGAGCAAGGTGGAAGCGGTCCGCGAAATGGCCAAGGAACGCGGTTACGACCTCGAGGAGTCGTACGCGTATTCCGACTCGTTCAGCGACGTTCCGCTGCTGGAGTCGGTTGGTCATCCGACCGCGGTGAACCCAGGTCGGGCCCTGCGCCGGCTGGCCACTGAGAATGCCTGGCCGGTACTGGAGTTCCGGCATCCCATCCCATTGGGTAAGCGGTTGCGGGAACGGCCGGCGGTGCCGGTGGCGGCGGCCGCGATCGGCGTCGGCGTGGGCGTGGCGATCGGGATCGCCTGGTACGGCAGGCGCCGTGGACGCGGGCGCACCGCGTAGGCGCATAAGCGCACGTACCAGTAATCACCGACCGTCACACAATCCTGAAGAGGGCTAGCGATCTAGGCTGGTGCGGCGTAGAACAAGAGGTGCGGACCCCGACAGACGGGCTCCGTGCACGGCCACCGGGCACCCACGCGCGACCAGCCGCGGCAGGCGCGTTGCGGCGGCACCCTAGAGGACCGCTGACAACGACATAGAGGTGCACGCTTGGTAACCCGGATGGACGTGTGTGACGGCGCCTCAACACTGAGGCGCCGTCCACGTGTCTAGCGCCCAATAACTTTGCGCGCCACCGACGTCGATCAAGGAACTTTGCAGCGATCAAGGGCGAATGCACGCGGAAAAGAGATCCAAGCACGTGCATTCGCCCTTGATCGACGAAATGGGGTAAGCGCGGCGGCCGACGCGGCGAGACGCCGCAAGCGGCGCGGCGGGGCGCAGAAGGGGGAGCGCGGCAAGCTGCGCGGGAGGCGGGCTAGGCCGGGGCCAGGCGGGCTAGGGCGTGGCGGTCGCGGAGTTCCTGGTACACGGACCGGAAGAGACCTGGACGGCGATGGAAGTCGATGCCCTGAGCCCAAAGGGGCGTCTGCACGTGACCACCGTCGCGCCGCTCGATCAGCACCGTCATCCCGCTCGGTATCTCCAGCCGCCCCAACCGGTGTGACGCCTGGTGCAGCCGGATGTGCTCCACGTCCTGCCAGGCCAGGGTCTGGGTGCGGAACAGCCCGCGTACGCGCACGCCGTATCCGCTGACGTACACGCCCATCCGCATGATCCGGAACGCGCCGACCACCCAGACGGCGGCGAAACCGATCGCGAGTGCGATGAATGCGGTGCCGGTCAGCCGGAAGAGGTTTTCGGTGGCGCTGCCGAGGATGGCGAGGGCGACGAGTTCCCAGCCGATCACCAGCCATCGGCCTCGGCCAGGTGTGTACGGCCGAAGCCACTGCATAGTCACGCGCGCAAGGGTAACCCGGTCCGCCAAGCGGCTACCGCCTGATGCGAGGCCGCCCTCAGGGCCGCGCGGCCCGATCAAGGGAAATCGCATCGATCAAGGGCAAACGCACGCGAAAAAGAGATCCAACCACGTGCATTCGCCCTTGATCGACGGCGCGAGGGAGCGACGGCACGACAGCGACGCACGACAGCGCGACGGCACGACAGCGCGACGCACGACAGCGCGACGGCACGACGGCGCGACGGCGCGACGGCGCGACGGCGCGACGGCGCGACGGCAGCCACGCGCGACGACGGCGCGACGGAACAGGGAGGGCTACAGGGAGTCGTAGACGTTTAGGAGGTCGTCTGCGGCGGTCGACACTGCGGCTGTGTAGTGGCGTAGCCAGGAGCGGACGCCGTCTCGGGTACCGGTGGCGAAGGCGCCTGCCGCGCCCACGTACTCGGGCTCTCTCGCGAGGTGCCCGACCTCGACGGCGAGCAACCCTCGCGCGTCGAAGCCGCTGGAGATCAGCGTCAACCGCGCCGCCGCCCGCGCGACCAGGCCGGACGGCCCCGCGAATGGCCGTAGCGCGAGCAGTTCGCCGTGTACGACGGCGGCCAGGATGAGCGGTGGCGCCTTCGTGCCTCCGGCGACGAGCCCGGCGAGCGCGTCCAGCCGTGCCGCACCGGCCGGGTCGGTGGAGGGGCGGCCGAGGTCGTCAGCGGTGACGGAGCCGGTGGCCGCCAGCACGTGCAGCCGCGCGAGTACCTGCCGCGGCGCCTTTGGCCAGCGGTCGGCGAGGTCTCCCAGTGCGCCTGCCACCCGTAGCGCCCCCTGCATGACCGGGTCGGTCACGGTGCCCGCCCGGACGGCCTCCCGGTCGTGCGGGTGCCCTTCGAGCGCGGCGCTGGCGACCGCCGCTCGCAGGTTGGCCTCGGCCGCGACCTGGCCGCCTTGCCGCCGCAGCGCGCGGTGCCGCAGTGCCGTGTCGACACGGTCGCGCGCGGCGTCCACGGCGCCACGCACCTCCGCCAACTCGATGAGCGGCGCCAACGGATCATTACTCACCCACAGGACACTAGCTGTGCGCGGGACTGTTCGTAACAGGCTCGAAACGGCAAGATGTGCGCAGGGGAACCCGGTCACCGCAGCGAGTGACACGCTCGGCGATCCGGCGTGACTCGGCACCCGGTGAACCCGACGTGCCAGCACTAACCTCACAGACGACGACCCGAGACATAACACCTTGCGGGAGGAGCCGCCCCATGAGCGAGACCCTGGAGAACCTGCTACAGGAGACCCGGCAATTCCCGCCGCCGGAAGCGCTCGCTGCCAACGCCAACGTCACCGCCGCCGCCTACGACGAGGCTGCCGCTGACCGGCTCGGCTTCTGGGAGCAGCAGGCCAAGCGGCTGAGCTGGGCAAAACCGTGGGACGAGGTACTGGACTGGTCCAACCCGCCGTTCGCGAAGTGGTTCGTCGGCGGCGAGCTCAACGTGGCGTACAACTGCCTCGACCGGCACCTGGCCGAGGGCCGGGGCGACAAGGTCGCGATCCACTGGGAGGGCGAGCCCGGCGACACCCGCACGATCACGTACGCCGACCTGCACAGGAGCGTCTGCCAGGCGGCGAACGCGCTGACGAACCTCGGCGTGCGGGCCGGCGACCGGGTCGCGATCTACATGCCGATGATTCCGGAGGCGGCGGTCGCGATGCTCGCGTGCGCCCGGATCGGGGCCACGCACAGCGTGGTGTTCGGCGGTTTCTCGGTCGACGCGCTCTCCGGCCGCATCCAGGACGCCAGCGCCAAGGTCGTGATCACCGCCGACGGCGGCTACCGCCGGGGTAACCCCTCGGCCCTCAAGCCGATCGTCGACGAGGCGGTCGCACAGTGCCCCACGATCGAGCACGTACTGGTCGTGCGCCGCACAGGCCAAGAGGTGAGCTGGAGCGACAAGGATGTCTGGTGGCACGACGTCGTCGAGGCCGCTGACCCGCACCACGAGGCGCAGCCGTTCGACTCCGAGCACCCGCTCTTCATCCTGTACACCTCGGGCACGACGGCGAAGCCGAAGGGCATCCTGCACACGACCGGCGGCTACCTGACCCAGGTGAGCTACACCCACCACGCGGTCTTCGACCTGAAGCCGGACACCGACGTGTACTGGTGCACCGCCGACATCGGCTGGGTGACCGGCCACTCGTACATCGTCTACGGCCCGCTTTCCAACGGCGCCACGCAGATCATGTACGAGGGCACCCCGGACACCCCGCACAAGGGCCGCTTCTGGGAACTGGTCGAGAAGTACAAGGTCACGATCATCTACACCGCGCCCACGCTGATCCGCACGATGATGAAGTGGGGCGACGACATCCCGGCCAAGTTCGACCTGTCGTCGCTGCGGCTGCTGGGCAGCGTCGGCGAGCCGATCAACCCGGAGGCGTGGATCTGGTACCGCCAGAACATCGGACGCGGCGAGTGCCCGGTGGTCGACACCTGGTGGCAGACGGAGACCGGCGGCATCATGATCTCCCCCCTGCCGGGCGTGACGGCGGCGAAGCCCGGTTCGGCGATGACACCGCTGCCTGGCATCAGCGCGGACGTGGTCGACGACACCGCCACCAGCGTGCCGAACGGCGGCGGTGGTTACCTGGTGCTGCGCGAGCCGTGGCCGTCGATGCTGCGCACGATCTGGGGTGACGACCAGCGCTTCATCGACACCTACTGGTCACGCTTCGAGGGCATGTACTTCGCCGGTGACGGCGCCAAGCGCGACGCCGACGGGCACATCTGGCTGCTCGGCCGGGTCGACGACGTCATGCTGGTATCGGGCCACAACATCTCGACGACCGAGGTGGAGTCGGCTCTGGTCAGCCACCCGAGCGTGGCGGAGGCGGCGGTCGTCGGCGCGACGGACCCGACGACCGGCCAGGCGATCGTGGCGTTCGTGATCCTGCGCGGCACCGTCGAAGGCGGTGACGATCTGGTCAAGGACCTGCGCAACCACGTCGCGAAGACGCTCGGCCCGATCGCCAAGCCGCGGCAGATCATGCTGGTGCCGGAGCTGCCCAAGACGCGATCCGGCAAGATCATGCGCCGGCTGCTGCGCGACGTCGCGGAGAACCGCTCGCTGGGCGACGTCACGACGCTCCAGGACTCGGCGGTCATGGATCTGATCTCGTCCGGCATGCAGAGCAGCAAGGCCGACGAAGACTGACGAGGAGTGACGCTGTTGGGGCGGATGAGTCACATCTGCCCCAACAACAACTCCTGTGGACATTGCCACCATCGGACGCACCCGCCACGGCCAGCAAGGAGCAGTACGTCGTGACAGATGGCGGGGCCGGGAACCACCCGGCCCCGCCCCTCGTCTGAAGAGAGTGGCTTTGCGGAGATTCGCGCTAGCGGCTGTGCTTTTGTTGGCCGGCTGCGGAGGGAACGCACCTTTGGAACCGTCGACAACGCCACCGCCAACCAGCGGAACACCCGCGAACCCGCCCACCACGCCTAGCGACGCCCATCCCAAGGACGTCATCGTCGGCAAGGTCACGCGTGGCGGCGAAGGACCCTGCTACGGCATGGTCACCGACGACGGCCGGGAGTACGCCCTCTACAGCGCCGCGGGGACCAAACTCACCGAGGGCGACACCGTCAAGATCCGATACGAGCCCCTTCGCCTGAAGATCTACTGCGGCCCCGGCGAGCACGTCAGCGCGCTGGAGATCACGGTAGTGAGGTGAACGCGTACTCGTGGTCGCACGGCGGGCCCGCCGCGATGCCGAACCGTCGCTCGTCGAGATCGAGCAGCACCGAGTAGACCGTCTCGGACCGCTCCAGCGGCTCATCCCGCTCGTCCACGTGCCGGCAGATCGCGCTCGGATACCCGGCATGGTCACGGAAGACGGCGGCCAGGTCGTCCTCTGTCACCTTCCGCGCCGCCGCGGCCTCCGCGAGCAGCCGCCGGGCCCGCGCGCTGCGAAACAGCGTCGCGCCGCCGAGGTCCTTCGCCCGATCGTGTACCGGTAGTGCCGTCTCGAAATGGTTGGCGTGCGTGAGCACACCGTCGACCGGGTGCAGCCAGCCCACCTCGCCCGGCGCCAGTTCCAGGTCGATGATCTCGCCGCCCGCCTCGTGCGCCTGCCCGAGAAGCAGGTTGAGAGAGGCGTTGCGCGGCGTCCGGCAGGCCACCTTCAGCGCGCCACCTAGGTGGTCGGTCTCCAGCACCGCGCGCACCACGACGTGGTACGGCACGCCACCGGCGACGGTGCCATCCCGGTCACACCCGAGCAGGTTCAGGCACACGCCAAGCCCTGCCGAGTTGAGCCCGGCCTTTGCCAGCATCCCCGCCTCGGCGAGCGTGATCACCGTATGCCCGCGCTCGTCGGTGGTCTGGAGCACGACCATGGCCTCGCGCTGGGCGGGATGCCAGTCCCAGTTCTGCCCCAGGAGCAGGTGACCGCCTGCGGTGTGCGTGTCGAGTACGCCAGCGGCGGTGCACCCACCATCCGGCTGCGTCCCGTAGATGAGCTCAGTGCGCGCGTTCAGCGCATACACCTCGTCGACGTGCGCGCCAGCACCTTCGGCCACCCCATCGAGCATCTCGGCGATCCGCGGGTGCACCGCCCGCGTCGTGCCGCGGTAGCCCGCCCCCGCCGCACGCACCGCCGCCTGGTCCAGTCCAGCCTGATCGTGAAACCGCCGTAGGTAGAGCGCCACGTTCTCGCCGATCAGCGCCTCGGCGGCCGCCCCGTACGCGGCACCGCACTCAGCCGGCGTGCCAGCAACAGTGATCAACGGAAGCGGCAAGCTCATGCCTGAAGGCTAGAGCCTTTGTCAACGTGAATGCCCGTACGCTGGGGCGCATGGATGAGTCCCGTGTGCTGGTGGACGGCCCTTGGACGCACCGGTTCGTGGGCGCCAACGGCACCCGCTTTCATGTGGTCGAGGCGGGCAGCGGCCCCCTGGTTCTCTTCCTGCACGGCTTCCCCGAATTCTGGTGGGCCTGGCATGAGCTTCTGCCCGCCGTCGCCGAAGCCGGCTTCCGCGCCGTCGCCGTCGACCTGCGCGGCTACGGCGCCAGCGACAAGCCACCCCGCGGCTACGACGGCTACACCATGGCCGCCGACGTCACCGGCCTCATCCGTGCGCTCGGCGAGCGATCCGCCAACATCGTCGGTGCCGGCTTCGGGGGCATGCTCGGCTGGACGGCAGCCGCGTTCCACCCAAGGATGGTCCGCCGGCTCGTCGTGCTCGGGGCCGCGCATCCGCTGCGGCTGCGCACCGCGCTCTTCAACGACCCGCGCGGGCAGATCTCCGCGTCGGCGCCCACTCTGCGCTTCCAGCTTCCGCGGTACGAGCACATCCTGACCCGCAACGACGCGGCGCTGGTCGGCGAGTTCCTACGCCGCGGCGGTGGTCCTGATTGGGTACAGAGTGACGCGTTCCCAGACTACGAACGGCGTTGCCGGGAGGCGATGCAGATCCCGCAGGCGGCCTTCTGCGCGCTGGAGGCCTATCGGTGGGCGTTCCGGTCCGTGCTGCGCCTCCACGGGTACCGTTTCGTCAAGCTCATGCAGCAGCCCCTGGTAACGCCGACGCTCCAACTGCACGGCGCACTCGACACGTCGGTCCTGCCCCGCACCGCACAGGGCTCCAGCCGCTACGTGATCGCCCAGTACGAGTGGCGCCTACTCGACGGCGTAGGCCACTTCCCCCACGTGGAAACCCCCGACGTCATCCTTGGCGAAGTCCTCCGCTGGGCAAAAACCTAGCCGGCCGTCCCCACGCTCCCGCCGCCGCGCCGCGAGGCGGGCTAGATGCGGTGCTCGCGCAGGTCGGTGACCTCGGTAGCGGGCGCCCAGCCTTGGTAGACGCCAAAGTCGAACTCTTCCAACCCCAGCCGCTGCGTCACCGGCCAGCGCCCGCCCGTGTACTCCACCCGAAGCCAGCCGTCGTGCTCCGCCAGCACGATGAAGGGCTCACCCTTCCACGTGCAGGTCGTGCGCACATAGGCGAAGTCTTCCAGCTCCTTCACCGGCAGTATCCGGACGAACCGGCCCGGCCGCGCCTGCTCGAAGCCCTCGTCGGCCTCTGGTTGGTAGATGCGTACCGAGTCGCCGTCGGGGCTGGCCTCGTACTCCCGACCACGCCACCGGGCCACGTATCCGTCGCGCATCACTCCTCACCGACCCGCCGCCACGTGGGCGCGTCGGCGTCGAGCAGGGCGATCAGCTTCTCCTTGCCGTCGGAACCGATCCGCCAGAGCTGCGCACCGTGCGGCAGCCGCGCACTGTCTACTTTGAACTCGGCGATCACGTCGCCGCTGTCACTGGGCGCGAAGCCGTTGCCCCGGAAGGGTGGCCGCTCGATCACCCAGCCCTCCATCGCGCGCATGGCGGCTTCGTTCTGGCCGCCATACGGGATGCGGTACAGGCTCGGCCGGTGAGCGGGCCAGCGCAGCACGTACGTCTCGTCGGCGTCCGGCTTGAACGGCGAGCCGGCGTATCCCAGGCCTAGCGCGGCATGCAAAGCAGCCGGCGTGGTCAGGTGCGCTACCTCGCCGGCCCGATGCACGAACCCGGAGACCCGGTCGTATCCGCGGTCCAGGTAGTAGTCGACCTGTGCCGGCGAGATCGTCTTCTGCATCATGGTCGGCAGCGCCGGGTCGTGGACCACAGCGGCCTTTGCGGGCCGCGCCGCTGGCGGTGCCTGCGGCTTCGGCTCCTCTTCGGCTTCGGCGCCCAGCCCCACCTCGTCTGCCCAGCTCGCCAGGGCCACGATCTGCGCACCGGGGAGCTTCGCACCCACGGGTGTGTTGGGGTTGACCGCGAAGGACCACGCCGGGTCGGGCCATGCCCCGATGAGCTGCACGAACTTGACGTCGATCGTCTCGATCGTGTCGCCGAGGTGGTCGCGCAGCCGCTCGATCGAGGTGAACACCACGATGTACGGCTCGCCGTCGAGCGTCTCGGTCAGCCACGCGAAGCCCGGCTCACCTGGGCGCGTGCCATCGGCGGAGACGGGAGAGACCGGCAGCAGCACCTTGGCGAGCAGCAGTGTCGACAGGAACGTGTCAGTGCTGCCATCGCCAGCGGCAGCGAGCAGGTTCTTCTCCACGTCGTTGGCCGGAGTGAAGTTGTCGACGGGCACCGGAGCGGCCACGGTGGGCCCACTCGCCGTGGTGCGGCCGGGCACGACAGGCGCACCCCAGCCGTCATCGCCACCATTGCCACGCCGAGCTGCCGCCGCGCTGATCGGACCGGCGCCCCTCGCCCCTGCGAAGCCGCCGGCTTGACCGGTGCCGCCAGCGGGCCCGCGCTCATCAGGCCAGCCGCCGCTGGTCGCGCCGGCCGCCAAGCCCCCACTCGCGCCCGTATCCGTCTCGGCGCCGGTCGCCCAGTCTGCGGGCGCGCCCGTGCTCGGCGCTGGGCCGCCGCTCACTAGTCCAGCGCCACCGGTTGGGCCAGCGCTAGTCGCCCAGCCCGTCGCATGTGCAGCATCGGGATCGACGCTCGACGGTCCGGCAGGTGCTGTCATGTCGCTGCCGGCACCGCCAGGCCCGCTGGCATCGGCGGCATGTGAGGGCCCGAAGGCGCTTTGCCCAATCGTCGCCCCGCCCTGGCGGCCGGGACGGGCTGGCGCACCAGCGAGGGGCGACCCGCCGGCGTCCGGCGCACTAGCACCAGGGCCGGTCGTCGCCGCGGCTCTTGATGCCAGGCCAGCCGCGCCCGCCAGGCCAGCCGCGCCAGCGCCGGCGAGGCCGGCGGCCGCGGGAGTGGCGGTGGGCGAACGCTGGGCCATCGGGCTTGGCGGCACGCCGGGAGGCGGTGGAGGAGTAGGAATGCGGCGCGGCAGGCCGCCAGGACCGAGGCGCGGCTCAGCGGGCCGCTCGTCGGTCACGGGGGCCGCAGCCGCCTGCGCCCCGGCTTGGCCGGTCGCTGGCGTGGCGTCCCACACCTCGGCCTCCCCCGCCGGAACCGTGCCGCCCATGGCATCCCAGGCCGCGGCCCGGCTCGACGCCGGAGCAACAGGCTGAGGCGCGGCATCCCACGCCGCGGGCTGGCTCGCCGTGGGGGCGGGAGCCTCGGGTGCCGCATCCCAGGCCACGGCCTGGCTCGCCGGAGCGGCGCGCTGGGGCGGGGCGTCCCACGTCGCGGGCTGGCTCGCCGCCGGGGCGGCGGACGGAGGTGCGTCATCCCACGCTGCAGGCGGGCTCGCCGCAACAGCGGGCTGGTGTGCGGCATCCCAGGTCGAGGGCTGGCTCGCCGCCGGGAGAGCGGGGTCGTGGGTGTCCCACGCGGGCTGCGTCGCCGCGGCCACGGCGGGCTCGCGCGCCGCCGGGGCGGTGCCGGACCCGGCCGCCGGAGGCAGCAGGCCGGATGCGCTCCCGCCCGGTCCGGGCGCTAGGAGACTGCCCGGCACGGTGGCGGTGGCGCGCGCTCGGGCCGCCGTATCGGCTCGGTCCAGCCGGGCTCGGGCGCCGATCGTGCGCCCTGGCAGCCGTACGTCGCCCCGTGCCAACTGCGCCACGAACCAGGCGGGCAGGTATCCCTCGATCGGGAGACCCGGGTTGACCGCGAGCCACCATTCGAGATTGGGCCACGCGGCGGCGAGGTCGTGGTATGCGATCCGTCGGGCCGAGCCGGCATTGCTGGCCAGGCACGCCTGGAGCGCCACGCTGGACGTGAACGCCAGCACGTGGGTGCGCCCGCTGGTGGTCCAGGTGCCCCAGCCCATCGGCGCGCGGCCGGCCAGAGATTCCGCTGATACCGGAAGAAACAGCTCGGTCCGCGACAGTATCCGGAAATACTGCTCTTGATCACTCGCCCGCAGGGCGTCACGCATGGCAACCTCGGCCTCGGTGGCCGGCTCCCATTCGGTCACGGCCACCTCCCTTCCACCGAACAGGCCACAGGTATCGCGTACAACCTACAAGGTAGGAACAAGATCACAATGGCTGGCAGGTATCGGTTCCCGCACTCTGGTGCGCGCCAATGCCGGACCTGGGGGCATTTCGGGGGGCTTCACAGGGTCTCAGAATCGGCCGATCGCCTGCCTCTCGGTGCTCCAATAATCCGCAGCCGACTCATCGATTGCGATCTTGATGTCGCGGAGCATCACCGCCAGGTCTTGTGATGCCCGCCGCCACTGCGCCTGCCGGGCGTCGTATCCCTGCCGGGCCTCGCCCTCCCAAGTCGCGACCAGTGGGGCCGCGTCGCGCTCAAGCTGTGCCAGCTGCGACTCCAGCGCGTGCAGCGCCTTTTGGATGTCGGCGCTCGCCTGATGCAGCGCCGGGAAGTTGACGACGAGGTGGCTGTCTCCCATCGGTGCTCCTCTCCCGGGCGCGCCCTACAGCGGCAGCGAGATCCCTCGGTTGGTAGCGGCGACCCGGGTGGCCGCCTCGGTGTCGGTGGCGTCGTATCCGATGCCCGACGCCCGTAGCGCGCCGGCCGTCTCCACGAGCGCCTGCTGGATGGTCCGTTGATCTGCCGCCCACTGAGCCTGGACCTGCTGGAAGGACCGGCCACCCGCGCCCTGCCACTCGGACCGCAGAGCCGCCAGCTCGACCAGGAGACCGCTCAGCATCGCCTCAAGCCCGCGGCTCACCTCGTCGAACCTGGCGGCGGTCTGCCGCATGACAGCCGCATCCGCTCGCGTCTGTGTCATGTGTTCACCCGCTTCCCAGTACAGATAGGACACCACCGATAGGACACTGACGGTAGCGATCCCGCAGCACCACCGGTACCCCTTGTGGATAACCGTCCGCGGCCTTGCGCCGCGGTCTTAACGTGTGTGGTTGATCCCTCGCGATCTTCGCGGAAGGAGAGACGGCTGCGTCGACCATTGTGGACAGTGACACTGGCCCTGTCGGCCGCTCTGCTTCCGGGTGCGTGCACGGCGGCGAGGCCGCTGCCGTCGCCGCCGGGCGGGGCGCCCGCGGCGCCGGTGCCGGGGGGGGTGGGCGGCCCCGCGGCCGCGGGGGGGGGGGGAGCGGTGCCATGGCGGTCTGTGGGGCCAGG
>NZ_JAIBNX010000061.1:0-4230 GCF_026130045.1 Micromonospora sp. CPCC 205371 | reverse complement strand
CTCTATTGTCTCCCTAAGCCCGCTTGGCCCCCGCCTTGGCCGCCCTGCTCCGGGGTGCGTGCACGGCGGCGAGGCCGCTGCCGCCGCCGCCGGGCGGTGCGCCCGCGGCGCCGATGCCGGTGGGTGTGGCCGACCCGGCGGCCGAGGCGGGTTCCGCACCGGCGGGCCCGGCGTGCGATCCACGGGCCAGCCTGCGGCCCGCGGGCGCCGTGCCCCCGCCCGACCGCTTGCCGGCGGGGTCCACCATGGCCGCGATCCGGGCGCGCGGGCGGCTCATCGCGGGGGTCGACCAGAACAACTACCTGTTCGGGTTCCGCGATTCGTTCACCGGGCGGCTTGAGGGCTTCGACATCGACCTGGTCCGCGAGGTGGCCAAGGCGATCTTCGGTGATCCCGATCGGGTGCAGTTCACGGTGATCACGCAGGCCGAGCGGCTCACCGCCGTCAACGGCAAGGTCGACATCGTCGCCAACTCCATGACGATCACCTGTGCGCGGCGGGAGCAGGTCGAGTTCTCCACCAACTACCTGGACTCCGGCCAGCGCGTACTGGTGCCTGAGGGCTCCACGGTGCAGAGCATCGACGATCTGGCCGGCAAGCGGGTCTGCGCGGCGGCGAACACCACGTCGATCCAGGCCATCATCGACGCGCCCGCACGGCCCGTCCCGGTCTCGGCGATCGACTGGACCGACTGCCTGATCCTGCTCCAGCAGGGCCAGATCGACGCCATCTCGACGACCGACAACGTACTCGCCGGCCTGGCGGCACAGGACCCGACCACCAAGATCGTGGGGCCACGGTTCACCGACGAGCCGCACGGGCTGGCCTTCGCCCGCAGCGCCACCGACTTCGTGCGCTTCGTCAACGGCATCCTCGACCGGATGCGCGCCGACGGCACGTGGACCGCGCTCTACAACCGCTGGCTGGCGGCGACTCTCGGCCCCGCCCCACCCCCACCTGAGTCGCGCTACCGCGGCTGATCAGAGGGGGCGAGCGCCCGCCTCGCGGGCCAGCGGGGGTGCCTCCGGCACCAGCCCCAGAACCCCCGCCGGCGCGGGCGCCGGCGGCGTGTCCGCGTACCCCAGGAGCGCGCGAGCCTCGGGATCGGTGACGGCGTGACGGCGACCGCGCTCCGTGACCAGCCACACCTCACCGCGCGCCTCGATGAGCGCGCCGCGCCCCGGCTCGACAGCAGGGCCCGAAGGCATCCGCGCGGCGAGGTGGACCTCGGCGCTCGCTTCGCCAACCTGTACGCACACCGCGCCGGCCGGCGCGGCGAGCGGCGGTGTCGTGGCAGGCGGCGGGTCTGCCGGCGGACGCCTGGGCACCTTGGGAAGGTCGGCGTACTCGCCCTGGGTGAGCCGCGTCGGGCGGCCCTGGTGCAGGTCGGTGAGGATGAGATCGGCCTCTACCTGGGTGATCGCGGCCAGCCCGCTGGCGTACGCGACAGCAAACTGGCGCTGGCCGCCCAGGGGCACCACGACGAACACCTCGCCGACCGTGGCGCCGGGCACCCCGCGCGACGGCGAACCTTCGCCCTCGATCGGAGTGCGGGCTAGGTCTGCTCCACCCGGGAGCGCGTCGAGCACTGCGGGCGCGACCGGCATCGGCTGGTGGCCGGTCCAGCCGAGGGCGGCGAACACGAGCCCGGTGTCGCGGACGAGGTGCCGCCGGCCCTGCCACACGAGGTACACCGAGCCGTCCGGGTGCTCGGCCAGCAGCGCGCGGCCGGCGAGCGGTGCGCTGTCTGGCGCCGGCCGCCCCACGAGCGGCGCCGGGCGCTCACTGGCCGCGGAGCAGGCCGTCCACGGGCCGGTGACCAGGCGTTCGGCGGCCGGCGGCGGGTCGGGGGCGTCGGCGATGCCGATCGGAGCGCCGCGCGGCTCGCCCTTGAGCGCGGCACGCGGCACGAGCCGGGTCGCCGCTCCGGTGCCGGCGATCAGCAGCGCGGACGTGTAGTTGGCGACGGGGTGCAGCCGACCGTCGCGGAAGGCGTACCGGGTGCCGGACTCGCGCTCGACGATGATGGTGCTCGGGTCACGCCAGCCATCCGGCTCGCCGCCCGTGATGGCCGCGTAGGCCGCCACCGCGCCGAATCCGATGGTCGCGACGAGCACACCGGCAAGCGTCGCGCCGGCCACGCGCCGGAACGGCAGCCGGTCGGGGTCGGTATCGCGGGTGACGACGGCGGCCACGACCCGCTGCACGGCGAACTGGTGCGACCGCACCTGCTCCTGCCGCGACGGCATCCCGGCAGGTTACCGCGAGAAGGCATGCCAGGTGGGGGCGCGGACGGCGAGCACGGTCCCTATGATCGCCGCCTATGGGAATAGTCATCCGGTTGGCCATCAGCGCCGCGGCGTTCTGGCTCGCGACCTTGATCCTGCCTGGAATCACGCTGTCGACCGACTCGCTACCAAAGGCGGCCGGCACGCTGGTGGCCGTCGCGGTGATCTTCGGCGTGGTCAACGCCATCCTGCGGCCGATCATCAAGACCGTGGGCTGCGGGCTCTACATCCTCACCCTCGGTCTGGTCGCGATCGTGGTAAACGGCCTGCTCTTCCTGCTGGCGAGCGCGATCGCCGGCGAGCTCGACCTGCCGTTCCACGTCGACGACTTCTGGCCGAGCGCCGTGCTCGGCGCGCTGATCGTCGGCATCGCGAGCAGCATCCTCAACTTCGTCGTGAAGGACCGCGACTAACCAGTACCTGGGAATTGGCCCGAGACCCCGATGGGGTCTCGGGCTAGCTTCCGTGTTGTGTCGATCATCAGCCGCCATGCCGGGTACGAGCTGTCCACCGATCCTGCGCGCCTCGACGTCGACCGGGTGCACCGCTGGCTGTCGAGCGACGCCTACTGGGCGATCGGCCGACCCCGTGACGTGGTCGAGCGGGCCATCGCCGGTTCGCTGGTGTTCGGCGTCTACCGGGCTGGCGACGGTGAGCAGGTGGCCTTCGCCCGCACGGTGACGGACGAGGCGACGTTCGCCTGGCTCTGCGACGTGTACGTCGACCGCTCGGCGCGCGGCCACGGCGTCGGCACCTGGATGGTGAGCTGTGTCCGGGATCACCTGGAAGCCGCTGGCGTCCGGCGCATCCTGCTGGCGACGCTGGACGCACACGGCATGTACGGAAAGTTGGGGTTCACCCCACTCGCCGTGCCGGACCGCTGGATGGAGTTCGACCGGCGGGAAGCGATCAGGGACAACACCGCATGAGCGACTTACGCAAGGGCTATTTGTACGCCTTTGTCGCATACACGATCTGGGGCTTCTTCCCGATCTACATCAAGCTGCTCCGGCCAGCGGCGCCCGTGGAGATCCTCGCGCACCGGGTGGTGTGGTCGGTCGCCTTCGTGGCTCTGGTGCTCGTCGTCGTACGCAACTGGCGTTTCCTCGGCACGCTGATCCGGCAGCCGCGGCTGCTGGCGGGCATCGCGCTGGCCGCGACGCTGATCGCGGTCAACTGGGGCATGTACATATACGGCGTCAACTCCGACCGCGTGGTGGAGACGGCGCTCGGGTACTTCATCGGCCCGCTCGTCATGGTGCTGCTCGGGGTGACGATCCTGCGCGAACGCCTTCGCCCGGCGGCCTGGGCGGCGCTCGGCATCAGCGCCATCGCCGTCGCCGTGCTGACCATCGACTACGGCCGCCTGCCCTACATCGCGCTGTCTCTGGCCGCCAGCTTCAGCGCGTACAGCCTGGTCAAGAAGCGGCTCGGGCTACCGGCGGCGGAGGCGTTCTTCGTCGAGTCAGCCACTCTCGCGCTGCCCGCGCTCGGCTACCTTGGCTGGCTGGCGTGGCAGGGCGAGTCGACGTTCGGCCACGTGTCCGCGGGGCACACGCTGCTACTCGCGCTGGCCGGCGCGGCGACCGCGACGCCGCTGATGCTCTTCGCCGGCGCGGCCAACCGGATTCCGCTGACCGCACTCGGCATCATGCAGTACATCGGGCCGGTGCTGCAGTTCGGTACCGGCGTGCTCATCTTCCACGAGCCGATGCCACCGGTACGGATCGTCGGATTCGCGCTGGTGTGGCTGGCGCTCGTGATCTTCACCGTCGACGGCCTGCGCCAGGCGCGGACGGCGGCGGCCGTACGGCGCGCGACCATGCCGGAGCCCGAGGCCGCCGCGGCGCGGTAGCACCCCACGACCGGCGGCGCGGTGAAGGCTCACGGCCGCCGGCCCGGCGGAGCGGCAGCGCCGACGGCCTCGGGCGGCATGGCGTGG
>NZ_JAIBNX010000060.1:23711-39411 GCF_026130045.1 Micromonospora sp. CPCC 205371 | reverse complement strand
AGGCCAACGCCACGGCCAGCTCTGGATCTCCGGCGACACCGTCCTCTATGAAGGCGTCCGCCAAGTCGCGTCCCGGCTCGACGTCGGCACGGTCCTGCTCCACCTGGGGGCGGTGCGCTTCGGCGTGACCGGTCCGCTCCTCTACACGATGACCGGCCGCGACGGCGCCGCACTCTGCGACCTCCTGCGCCCCCGGACCATCCTGCCCGTGCACTACGAGGGATGGAGCCACTTCCACGAGGGCCGCGCCGGCATCGAGACAGCCTTCGCGCAGGCGTCACCGGCCGTCCGTGACGCCCTCCGCTGGCTACCCCTCGGCTTCCCGGAGGCCATCGAGATCTAACTGTAGGTACTTCTGGCCGATCGGAAGTCGGACGGTCCGAGACCCTGGCCGAGCCGCGCGACAACCAGGCTCGCCACCCGCTCGGCCACGCGCTGGACCGATGGCGAGAACGGAGGCAACAGCGCGCGCTGCGGAATCGTCGACGAACAGACGCGGCCGCTCAAGGGTGTGGCAGGCGATCTGTTCGCCCCTGTACAGCTAGGTGCTACCCCCGTCGTACGCCGCAATACCGCGTTCGTACGCCTCGCCGATCGCCGTTTGCCGGTGTTGTTCGCGAACAGTGGCGTGAGGGCGGAGTACGCCCCACGACGCCGTCGTCGTTCTTCGTCTCCGCCACACCCCTCGCCTCAGAGGGGCTGGCGGAGCTGCAAGATCAGGTGCGCAAGTAGCCGCTGTCCAGTGCACGGTTGCAGTCCGGAAACGGCGAGTGGGTTGATGGTTTGTGGGGGGTTGGCGGTGAGCGGCGGGGCGGGCGGCGTACGGGCGCCACGGGCCGGCGGCGGCCCGCTGCCAGGCGACGGCGCTGCTGATGTCGATGCCGAGGCAGCGGGCGAGCATGGCGGCGGGGAGTTCGACGGCGAGTTGGTGGCGAGGGTCGGCGGTAGGTCGATCGGGGTGGTGCCGAAGGTGATTCGGGCACCGTTCGGTGTGGTGTGGACCTGGTCGAAGCGCAGGGTGCGGATGTTGGTGGCGGTTTGGGCGTAGAGGACGACGAGCAGGCCGGCGATGCGTGCCTCCGTGGGCAGGGTGTCGTCGTGGAGGAGTCGGCGTGCTTGGGCCCACCGCTGTTCGTGGTCGACGCGGTCTCGGGGGCCGGTCCATTGCAGCACGGGTAGCGCGACGGTGGTGAGCCGTTCCTGGTGGGTCCAGCGCAGGAACGCGCCCAGTTCGGCGCGGCGGGCGACCTGTGCGGTGGCCAGCCACTGGTCGACGTCGGCTTGGCGCAGGTCGGCCAGGGACCGGTGGGCGGTGGCGAGGGTGGCCAGGACGGCGGCCGCGGCGTTGACGTGCTCTCGCACGGTGGCGGCCTGTCCGGTGGTGACGGGGGTGTGCGGGCCGGTGCGGGTCCGTCGCCGGCGCAGTTGATGCCAGTGGGCGTAGCGGTGCACGATCCGGCGCTGCTGGGGGTCACAGATGTCGGCGAGGGTGCGGTGCAGCCATCGTTGGAGGCGGTTGAGGTGCTCGTCGTGCGCGGGTAGCACGCCAGCGGCCACCAGGACGCGGCGGAGGTAGCGGACGGTGTTGGTGTCGTCGAGCTGGTCGAGGCCCTGATGGGTGGCCGGGACGGTGCCTTCGGCCAGCGCACGCAGGATCGCGCGGGCGGCCGGGCGGCGGGCCAGCCAGCGTCGGACCCGGTCGGGCCGGTCGGCGCCTTCCCACCACGCCAGCAGCGGCCGCAGCTCCGGCCGCACGTCGTCCTCG
Organism: Micromonospora sp. CPCC 205371; assembly: GCF_026130045.1. GTDB lineage: Bacteria > Actinomycetota > Actinomycetes > Mycobacteriales > Micromonosporaceae > Phytohabitans. The sequence continues at coordinate 37,646 of NZ_JAIBNX010000060.1, read as the reverse complement.
GCGGTCAGTAGCGCCCGCACCTCGGCGCTGAGGCGGCAGTGAGCGCACACACCCGTGGATAGACGCCGGCCGCCGCAGGTCGGGCATTCGCGGCAGCGAGGAGACCCGCCGGGTCCGGGAGGTGCCGACCACTTTGGGCCTTGCCGTCGCCGCCTGCCACCGCCGACATCCTGATCGCCGCCCATGGTGCGCGACGACTTCCAAGTCGGCTACGGTCGGTGACGGGGCCAAGCAGCGCTGGGCCGCTTGTCGCGGCAAAATCCGTCCGACCGACAGGCCGCGGACCTTCGCCAGGAGTACCAGCTCGCTGCGATGAACGAGCAACTCGGTATTCAGACCGTCTGGTTGCCGTCCCGTCCGCAGCTGGCCGCCACTTCGTCCACGGTCGCACGCGCATACCGCTCGGCACAGTGGGCTCGTCCGTCCCTGAACGCTGAAGAGTGACTCCAGGGGTAACTGGAACGCTGGCAACACCTCGAGGCCGGATGCACCCTTAGCGGCAGCGATCGGACGCAGGCCTCCGCGAGGGTCTGTCACGGTGGGTAGCGCTCGGTCGGCGGCAGAAGATCGCACTTGGCCGCGCGTCACGGGACATCGACGGATAGCGCGTTGGCTGACATGAGGTTGCTCGATCGTCTTGATCGCATGTTGTTCGGGTGGCAGGTGGCTGCCGACGGTCAGATCGGCATCTTGTTTCGGTACCACCTTTGTTTGAGGGCGAGCTTTGCGGGGTGCGCGCGACCTACACTCTCGTTCGTGAGGCGATTGCGCGTCTGGTGGTGGGTTCTGGTCGGTATCGGCCTTACCGGTGCGGTGGCGCTGGCCACTGCGGTCTACCTGTTCGATTCGACCCCATCTCCTCTGCTCTTGGCCGCGCTGCCGGCGTACGGCGTTGCGCTGGGTATCACGCGTAGTTGGCTGAAGGACCGGTCGGGGTCCGACGACCGCGGTTTGGCTCGCTGAGGACCGAGGGCATTGGACGGTTACCCACGATTGTTCGCTTTTTTCGAGGCAGACGGGACACGTGGAGCGATCACGGGCGAGGCGGCTGGGCGGGCGACCGCGCTACGTGGCGGCGGTTCACCGTGGGTGACGGCGTCATGCTCGACCCGGAGATCCGGTATTCGCGCAGCGGCGCTCACGCGACACTGCACTCTTGACTATTCGTAACGAGCGCTTCGCGGCATGACAGTGCGCCGGCCCGCCTCGACACCGCCGCGCAAACCGTCTCAATCGGCACTACAGCATGGCAGGCGGCGCTCCGAGGTGTCTCGATCGGCAACACCGCGGATAGCATGCGGCGATGGTGGGTTTTCGCGAGCCGCCGACGGGTTTGAGTAAGCACGCACGTAGCTTCGTTAGTGTCCATGGAGTCTGGCTCGATGCGCCACCTGTCAGCCAACGGCGCCGAAGCTGGCAAGAGGCCGGCATCCCGCCTGACGTCATCGATCGCGCTGAGCACTATCAGGCTCGATGGGGCGGCCTCGTCCTGCCCGCGGCGCCCGGCCTCACCGAGGAGGCCGCCGGACCACGGATGCTCGTCACAGACACGCCAGAGCGGGAAGACGCTTTTCCTAACCCAGGCTGGTGGTTCGAGGCTGGTCCGCAACGAACCGCGGTGCCGTACTCCTTCCTGATCGGCCCGGACGGTACGTTCGGTATCGCGGGTGGTGACGAGGAAAATTGGGTGCCGCTGCACGGCAGTTTTGATGGCTGGGTCGAATCCCTCGCCCTGGCGTACAGGGCAGCGGAAATCGCGGACACCGTAACCAGGCTGACCGGCCAAGCCGTTGGACCTCCTCTCGGTCCGCATCACCCTGGGCTCAGGAAAGCGGGGTACGGGTCTGGGGCCTCTCCGACTCGCTGCTGGACACCGGCGGTTCCAGGGGCCAGAACGTGGTGGACCGCCTCGGCGTGATCGTCGCCGAGCGACAGACCGGCGAGGGTCCGCAACACACCCGCACCCGCTTCCCCGACTGGTGGATACCGCTCTTCCTGTTCGCGCTCTTCTCCGGCGCGATTGTCTACCGCCTGTTGACGCAGTGACGTCGCGCTTCAACCGCGTAACGCCATCGTGCTGGCGTCCGCTTCTCGACATGACCGCCCGCTCGCGTGATCATTGCGTCGATGCGGTCCGTAGCCGCAGGTCGCTGGTGCCCGATCGGCGAGGTCAGGTTCGGGGCAGGATCGTGATCAAGTCTTCCGGCGCAGCGCTGGCAGGCCGGTCGGAGACCTGGCCATCGCCGAGTTCCACAATGCGCCACACCCCGTCGGTGCGGCGGGCGAGGTCGACGGTGACGAATGGCAGATCCAAGCCAGCGATGGCCGGGTGGAGTGCAGTCAGGTCGAGGTCGTCCGGTAGCGGTTGCTGCGGGGTGTCCGGGTGTGCGGTGACCAGCCGGCAGGTGCCGCCGATCCACCAGGTGCGGACTTCGGCGCCGGTGAACGGCTCGTAGCGACGTAGCACGTACCCGCCGGCGAAATCGTCGCCGCGTAGTTCGGCCATCCGCCCAGCGACCCTCCATGCGGCGGACGCGTCGGCGAGGTCGGGGATGTACGTGGCCTCGTGCCAATAGTGCTTCATCGACTTGCTGTAGTCGCGCACCACGGCCGGGCCCGGCCCCAAGGCGGACCGGGCGGTGTCGAAGCCGTCCCAGCCGGCACCGATGGTCCACGCCGATGCCGGGGTGAAGGCGGACAACGCGGCGTACCAGCCGGGCAGTTCGTGACCGCAGCGATACTGCTCGGCATTGGTGTACAGCCGGGTCCCACGGGCGGCCAGCGCGCCAGCAAGACCGTCGTACGCCCGACTGGACAACATCCACCCGCGGTAGATTACGACCTCATCGCCGGGCACCCGGGCGACTGCTGCTGCGCAGTCACTGCCGTTGGCCACGGCATCGTGATCGACCAGCGCGACCGGCCAGCCCAAGGTACGAGCCGCTTGCGCCTCACCCGCGAAGTGCTCATCCACCCGCCGTGGCCGCAATACGTCTGCGGGAAACAGCAGCATCATGACCGGATTCTCCAGGCGGGCCTGCGCCCCAGTCACCCGAGTTTCGCACTGCCCAGATCAACCCGCAGGTATTCCCTGCACCGTCCAGGAGGAACACTCCCACAAAGCCACTCTCCGTGACGAACTCGTCGCGGCAGATCCGGACGTCTTGATCCGTACCGTGCGAGCGGCAACGTCATTGTCGGCGTGCTCTGCGGCACCTATGACGGCGGGCATGCCGGAAGTCAGTCCTCCACGTGGCGATGCCGAGTCGATAGCCGCGGCCCGCCACAGTGCCGTCGCCGCGGCCGGGAGGCCGAAGCCGAGTCCGCCGGCGGCGGCGCTGACGAAGCCCAGCGCGGCCCGGGCCGGTACCCGGCGATGGAGCTCGGGACGGCTCGACGCGACGCTTCGACGAGGATCGTGTCTGCCGGCAGCCCGGCGGCGAGCAGTGTGTCTCCGGCCATGGCGGCGCGGACGGCTTCGATGAGCAGCGTCGGTCCGGATCGCTTGAGGAGGAAGCCGCAGGCACCGTTGCGCAGCGCGGTGTGTACGTAGTCGTCTAGGTCGAAGGTGGTGACCACGATGACTTTGGTGGTCGCGGCGAGCAGCCGGGTGACTTCCAGCCCGTCGAGGCCGGGCATGCGGATGTCGGCAAGGACCACGTCCGGCGCCAGCTCGCGGGCCTTGGCGACGGCCGTGGTGCCGTCCGCGGCCTCGCCGACAACGGTCATGTCGGGTTGTGAGTCCAGCACGAGCCGGAAGCCGCTGCGGATGTCGTCCTGGTCGTCGGCGATGAGGATGCGGATCATGTGTCGTTCCTTGTGGGGATGGCGGGGAAGGCCGCGGTGAGCCGCCAGCCGGCACCGCCGTTGTCGTCTGTGTACGGTCCGGCCGTCAAGGTTCCGCCCGCCGCGATGACGTGCTCCCGAAGCCCGGTCAGCCCGTGTCCTCCACGCGAACCTCGGCCGCGCGGGCGTCGGCGGGTCGCCGTCAGGTCGTTGGCGACCGTCACCTCCACCGTGCCGGTCGGGCCGGGCCGTACTGCCACGGTGACCGACGGTGCGCCGTCGGCGTGTCGACGCACGTTGGTCAGCCCTTCCACCACCACCCGGTATCCGGCCGCTTGCGCCTGGGGTGTGAGCGCCTCGGCCGCGGCCGGATCGAGGTCCAGCCGGCAAGTTGATGCGCCGGCCGCTCCGAACCGCTCGACGATCTCGGGCAGTTGCTCGATGCCGGGTGCCGTCGTGGTCGGCAGCGGACGTCCGTCCGCGTCATGGAGCATCTGGACCGTCCGGTCCATCAGTGCCAGCGCGCTCAACCCGGCCCGCTCGATGCGCTCCAGGGCACGCGGCGCCTGCCCCGGATCGGTATCGGCGACGAACCGCGCGGCCTGTGCCTGCGCCACGATCGCGCTGACCTCGTGCGCCACGAAGTCGTGCAGGTCCCTGGCCAGATCCACCCTGGCTGGCGGCCTGGTACGCGGCACCGACTGCCTCGTCGTCGCCGCTTGTGGCGGACCGGCTTTGTCCGTTGCGTCAGGTCACGTCTCGGCGGTTGGCGAGGTACGTACCGGCGGCGGCGATGAGCACGCAGTAGGTGGTGAGGACGAGGCCGCCTTGCCACGGTTGCAGGAACTGCTGGTTGGTCAGGGTGATGCCGGTCAGTGCGTTGTCCGCTGGCCCGGGCAGGTACCGCGTCCACGCGTCGAGGGCGGGGATGTTGGTGAGGATGGCCTCGATGACGAACAGGTAGATGAGTAGCCCGACCACGGTGGCGACCTGTTCGCGTAGCAGCGCTCCGAGACCGACCCCGATCAGCGCGTAGAGCGTGACGGCGGCGATCCCGCCGGCCATGGTGGCGGGTAGTCCGTTGCCGGCCAGCGACAGGTCGACGTTCTTGGCGGACAGCCACGGTACGGCGATCGCGGTGACGACGGCGATGCACGCGAGGGCGTAGCCGATGCCGACAAGGCCATAGGTGATGAGTTTGGCGGCGATGACCCGGCCACGATGCGGTGTGGCCAGAAATGTGGTGGTGGCGGTGCGGTGCCGGTACTCGGCGGTGATCCCGATCGCGGCGAGGACCGCGACGAGTGGGCTGGCGGCGCTCGCCGCGGCGGCGAACAGTGTCTGCTGACCGTCTGCTGTGGACAGCGGCAGGGTCCAGGTGTCCGGGTCGTCGGAGAAGGCGATCTGCAGGCTCGTGTAGAGGGCGGTGATAGCCATCGAGCCGAGCAGCAGCCATAGCCACAGCCGGGTGGCGAGCAGTTTGTGGAACTCGCCGGCGATGAGGCGTCGCATGTCAGGCTCCCGTGGTTGCGGTCAGGGCCGGTTGCTGGCCGTTGTCGGTGGTGAGGGCGAAGAACACCTGTTCCAGGTCGGACTGCTCGGCGGCCAGCCACAGCACGGGGATCTGTTCGGCGAAGGCCAACTGGCCCACGTCGTCGGCCTGAATGCCGGTGACGCGCAGTTGGTCGCCGGTGCGGGTGATCCGATCTTCGTCAACGCCGATGCGGATCAGAGCCGTCTGTAGCCGGTCGGGGTCCGGGGTGCGTACGGACACGACCGGGCCGTGCAGGTCAGCCAGCGCTGTGAGTGGGCCTTGGCGCACGCACCGGCCACGGTTGATGATCACCACGTGGTCGACCAGTTGCTGGACCTCGGACAGGACGTGGCTGGAGACGAGCACGGCGCGCCCCTGCGCGGCGAGGTCGCGGAGCAGGCGGCGCATCCAGGCGATGCCTTCGGGGTCCAGGCCGTTCGCCGGCTCGTCGAGCACGAGCACCTTCGGGTCGCCGAGCAGGGCGGTGGCGAGGGCGAGGCGTTGCCGCATGCCCAGGGAATAGCCGCGCACCGCCCGCCGACCCGCGCCGCTCAGGCCGACCAGTTCCAGGACCTCGTCCGCGCGTGTGCCGGGGTATCCGTTGATGGTGCTGTAGATGCGCAGGTGGGCGCGGCCGGTGCGGGCCGGGTGGAACGCGGTCGCCTCCAGCACCGCCCCCACCCTGTCGCTGGGCGCGGGCAGGTCGGTGTAGGCGCGGCCCCCGATCGTCGCGGTGCCGGCGTCCGGGCGGACCAGGCCGAGCAGCATCCGCAGGGTGGTGGTCTTGCCGGCGCCGTTGGGGCCGAGGAACCCGGTGATCGATCCTGGCTCCACGGTGAAGGTCAACCCGTCGACGGCCTTGACGGTGCCGAATGTCTTGGCCAGGCCGGACACCACAATCCGGCCGTCCTGGTCTGTCATCGTCGCGCTCCAGATAGGTGTCACTTCAGCTTGTACGTTTCGAAGTTAACATAGGCAGTACTACACTCTGACGTCAACAACGATTGCCGGGAGGGCATGGATGGCGACGAGCGTGCCGGAGCCGGTGCGACGGCTGCCCCGTGCGCAGCGGCGCGAGCAGATCCTGGCCGCAGCGACCCAGGCGTTCGCGCGCGCCGGGTTTGCCAGCACGAGCCTGGACGACATCGCCGTCGAGGCTGGCATCACGAAGGTGATCCTGTACCGGCATTTCGAGTCCAAGACCGACCTGTACCAGGCGGTCCTCGACCGGGTCTGCGCGCTGCTCGCCACACATGTCGGACAACAGGTCGGTGAGTTCACCGAGGCCAGCATCGACGGACTGCTCGCGGCCGCAGCAGCCGAGCCGGCCGGGTTCCGGCTGCTGTTCCAACACGCCGCTCGGGAGCCAGAGTTCCGCGCCCTGACCGACCGGTTCCGCACCGAGATTCACGACATCGCGCACGTGCAGATCAAGGCCGTCGTCGCCGATTCGGCATGGGCACAGTGGGCCTCCCACCTCGCCCCCACCGTCGCGATCGAGGCGGTGATCGCCTGGCTGGACGCCGGACAACCCGACCCAGCGCAGGCGGCCGACCGGATCCGCGCCGCGATCGGCGGCGTCATCGCCGCCGCCGCACGGTCCACCATGGACCACATCACCCTTGTTCCTGACCGTCCCGGATCGGGAGGCCCGGTGTGAAGACCAAGGAAGACCCGACCGCTAAAGCCCTGCGCGTGTGGGAAAAATCAGCGCCCGGCTACGACAAACAGATCGCCTTCTTCGAGAAGGTGTGGTTCGGTGGAGGCCGCGAATGGCTCACCGCCCGCGCACGCGGCCGGGTCCTGGAAGTGGCCATCGGCACCGGCCGCAACCTGCCGCTGTACCCGGCCGACGTGACCATCACCGGGATCGAGCTGAGCCCGGCGATGCTGGCCATCGCCCGGCAGCGCGCCGCCGACCTCGGCGTGGACGTCGCTCTGCGCACCGGTGACGCGCAGGCGCTGCCCTTCGACGACGAAACGTTCGACACCGTGGTCTGCGCGCTCTCGCTGTGCACGATCCCCGACCCGGCCGCCGCGATCAACCAGATGCGGCGGGTACTGGTGCCTGGTGGGCGGCTGCTGCTGCTCGACCACATCGGCAGTAGCTGGCCGCCGGTCCGGGCCGGCCAGTGGCTCCTGGAACGGGTGACCATCCGCGCCGCCGGTGAGCACTTCACCCGCCGCCAGCTCCCGCTGGTGCAGGCAGCCGGATTCGACATCGTCGAGGCGCAGCGGCTCAAGGCCGGCTCGATCGAGCGCATCTTCGCCCGCAAGCCAGCCACCGTCTGATACCCGGCTCGCGGCCGAGCGCGCTTGCCCCACGGCCACTGCGGGCCGACCGACGCGGTGGCCTCGCCGGCGTGGATCGCGTACATGCCTCCGCGCTCGCAACTCTGGCTGCCGAGGTAGGTGTAGCCGGTCAGGTGGCAACAGGCGGGTAGGTCGATCGGCGCGGCTGGATTGGCGGTGGCCTGGTCACGGCACCGCGACGGGCAGGTCAGCCAGCCGCCATTCGAGCATCCCGTCCGCCAGCCGGGTCGCGGCCCGGCCGTTGGCAGCGAGGAGGCGGACGGCATCGTGGGCGAGCACGCAGTAGGCGCCCCGGCAGTAGGCGACGATCTGCCCGTCGGGGATTTCGGCGAGCCGGTCGGCCAGCTCGTCCAGGGGGATGCTGACCGCGCCAGGAATGTGCCCGGCGACATACTCCTCCGGAGGGCGCACATCCAGCACGGTCACCGGCTTGGTCTTGGCGAGCTGCTGGAGCTGGTCGCGGGTGACCGGCTGCCCACCGTCCTCGCCCAGGTAGGCGACCCGCGCGGCCTCCACGTCCGGTAGATGCGACTCGGCGACCTCGCGGACCCGGGCATACAGGTCCGCTACGTCCCGGCCGGCCAGGCGGTACAGGATGCGGGTGCCGTCACGGCGGGTGGTGACCAGGTTGGCCTGCCGCAGCGTCTGCAGATGCGCCGACGCCGTCGTGACGCCGAGATCGGCGGCGGCAGCCAGGGAGGCCACGTCACGTTCGCCCTGGGCGAGCAGGTCCAGCAGTTCCAGCCGCTTGCCCGACGCCAGGGCCTTGCCCACCCGGGCGAACTGCTCGAACAGCGCGGTCTTGCGGTCTCGGTCACCCACACCCATCATCCTCCAATATTCTGTGGAATAGTGTAAGAGATGTGGCCGGTGGACGCCATCCCGATCGTTGGAGGACGTGATGGATCTGCACGACCGGTTGATCCCGCTAGTTGACGAAGTGCTGGGCAACAGCGCCTACCTGCTCGACCTCGGCGACGGGCGGGCACTGGCGGTGGACCCGTCGCTCGACCTGCGAGCGGTGGATCGCGCGGCGGCCAAGCGGGGGCTGCGGATCCTGTACGCCGCCGAAACCCACCTGCACGCCGACTTCCTGTCCGGCGCCCGGCAGTTGTCCATCGACCACGACGCCCACATCCTCGCCTCCGCCGCCGGCAACCGCGCGTTCGGGCACACCCGTCTGGCCGACGGGGACGAGGTCGACCTGGGTGGGCTGTGCCTGCGCGCGCTGGAAACCCCCGGCCACACGCCGGAGCACCTGTCCTACCTGCTCCTCGACGGCACCCGCGAGGTCGGTGTTTTCACCGGCGGGTCGCTGATCGTCGGCGCCGCCGCCCGCACCGACCTGGTCGGCTCCGACCGCACCGAACAGCTGGCCCGCGCCCAGTACCGCTCCCTACGCCGGCTCGCCGAGTTGCCCGACGCGACCGCGGTCTGGCCGACCCACGGCGCGGGATCGTTCTGCTCCGCGCCGCCCGGATCGACCCGCACCTCCACCATCGGCGGCGAAAAGGCCGCCAACGCGTTGCTGGCCGCGCCGGACGAGGACACCTTCGTCACCCGGCTGCTGGCCAGCCTGGGCTCCTATCCGGCGTACTTCGACCGGCTCACCGAAGTCAACCGACGCGGACCCGACCTGATCACCACCCCGCCCACCCTTGTCCCGCTCGACCCCGCGAGGGTACGCAGTGTGCTCGGAGACGGCGGGTACGTGGTGGACGTGCGACCGGTGGCCGACTACGCAGCCGGACACATCCCCGGGTCGGTGTCGATCCCGCTGCGTGCCCAGTACGCCACCTGGCTCGGTTGGCTCCTGTCACCCGACGTCCCGATCGTGATCGTGCGCGACCCACGCCAGGATGCGGACGACATCCTCTGGCCCGCCCTGAACATCGGCTACACCAGCATCGCCGGTGAGCTGGCCGGCGGCGCCGCCGCCTGGGCCGCCGACGGCGGCAAACTCCGCGCCACCCGCCTGGTCAAACCGGGTGGACTCGACACGCCCGTCGTTGTGGACGTACGCCAGCGCAGCGAACACGACGCCGGGCACCTTCCCCACGCGGCGCTGATCGAACTCGGCGACCTCGCCGACCACACCACCGACCTGCCCAATGGGCCGGCCACGGTGATGTGCGGGCACGGCGAACGCGCCGCCACCGCCGCCAGCCTCCTCGAACGCGCCGGCCGCACGAACCTGTCCATCATGGTCGGTGGGCCGGACGACTGGGCTACCGCGACCGGCCGCGCCCTGGTCACCGGCCGATGAGCGCTCCCACCGCCGTCGGCGCCGTTCGATTGGGTTTGCGGGCAAACCTGCCCCAGTTCGCGCTCCTCGTGGCGGTCAACGCCCTGGTCGGCGCGATGGTCGGGCAGGAACGCATCGTCGTACCGCTGCTGGCCGAGCAGGTCTTCGCCATCGGCGCGTTCACCGCCTCGCTGACGTTCATCGTCGTGTTCGGCTTCACCAAGGCGCTCACCAACCTCGCCGCTGGCAGCCTGTCCGACCGGTACGGCCGCAAACCCGTCCTGATCGCCGGCTGGCTCATCGGTATCCCGGTGCCGCTGTTGCTGATCTGGGCACCCTCCTGGGGATGGGTTGTCGCCGCGAACGTGCTGCTCGGTGTCAACCAGGGCCTGACCTGGTCCACCACCATCGTCATGAAGATCGACCTGGCCGGACCGAACCGTCGCGGCCTGGCCATGGGTTTCAACGAGGCCGCCGGCTACCTCGCCGTCGCCGCCATGGGCTGGGCCACCGGCGCTCTCGCCGCCGAGCACGGCCTACGCCCCGCGCCGTTCCTGCTCGCCGTCGCCGTCGCCGCCCTCGGCCTCGGCCTATCTGCTGTGTTCGTCCGCGAAACCCACCACCACGCCCGACACGAAGCCACCAGCCACACCCCTCGCGAGGGCGAACACCAGGACGGGTTGACCGGCCGACAGATCTTCACCCTCACCAGCTTCCGGGAAAAGGCGCTGTCCGCGGCCAGCCAGGCCGGCATGGTCAACAACCTCAACGACGGCCTCGCCTGGGGCCTGTACCCGATCCTGTTCGCCACCTCCGGACTGGGCCTGGCCCGCAGCGGCGTCCTCATCGCGATCTACCCGGCCGTCTGGGGGCTGGGCCAGATGCTCACCGGATGGCTGTCGGACCGGTGGGGACGCAAACACCTGATCACCGCCGGCATGCTCACCCAAGCCGCCGGCATCGCCTTGGTCGCCGCCGGCACCGGCTTCGCCGTCTGGGCGGTCGCCGCCGTCCTCATGGGCGCCGGCACCGCGCTCGTGTACCCCACCCTCCTCGCCGTCATCGGCGACGTCGCCCACCCCGCCTGGCGCGCCCGCGCCGTCGGTGTCTACCGCCTCTGGCGCGACTCCGGCTACGCCATCGGCGCTCTCATCGCCGGCATCACCGCCGACCTGCTCGGCCTACGCGCCGCCGTCTGGGTCGTCGCCGCCATCACCGCACTGTCCGGACTCATCGTCGCCGCCCGCATGTACGAGACCCGACACGCGGCATTGCCCGAACTCGCACAGGAGCCGTAGATGAACACCCACCCCGGCCTGACCGACGGGCCGATATACCTGGACTACAACGCCACCACCCCGACCGACCCCCGGGTCGTCGACGCGATGCTGCCCTACCTGACCACGCACTTCGGCAACCCGTCCAGCGGCCACACCTACCGCACCGCCCCCGCCGACGCCATCGCCAGGGCGCGCGCTCAGGTGGCCCGGCTCATCGGCGCCCAACCCGCCGAGATCGTGTTCACCGGCAGCGGCTCCGAGGCCAACAACCTCGCCATCTCCGGCACCATCCTCGCCGGCACCCGCACCGACGGCCGACCCGCCCACGTGGTTACCCAAACCACCGAGCACCCCGCCGTACTCGCCATGTGTGACGCTCTGCGGCGGCTGGACGGCGTCGAGGTCACCTACCTGACCGTCGACGCCGAGGGCCGGGTCGACCCGCGGGAACTCGCCGCCGCGATCACCGACCACACCGTCCTGGTATCGATCATGCTGGCCAACAACGAGACCGGCACCCTGCAACCCGTCACCGAACTCGCCGGCATCGCCCACGAACACGGGGTGCTGTTCCACACCGACGCCGCCCAGGCCGTCGGCAAGATCCCCGTCAACGTCACCGAGCTGGGTGTGGACCTGCTGACTCTGGTCGGGCACAAGATGTACGCGCCCAAGGGCGTCGCCGCCCTCTACGTGGGGCCCGGCCCCCCACGCGACCCGCTCATCCATGCGGGCGGGCAGGAACATGGCCTGCCCGCCCGCACCGAAAACGTCGCCCTCATCGTCGCCCTCGGCGCCGCCGCCGACCTGGCCGCCGCCGACCTGCACGCCGGCGAACCCGACCGGCTACGCCACCTCCGCGACGACCTGCACCACCGCCTCGCCGAACAGCTACCCGGCCAAGTGCTGCTCAACGGCCACCCCACACACCGGCTACCCAACACCGCGAACCTCGCCCTGCTGCCCCACCGTGGCGACGACATCCTCGCCGCCACGCCGGACATCGCCGCATCCACCGGATCTGCCTGCCACACCAGCGACACACGACCCTCCCCGGTCCTGACCGCCATGGCCTTGCCCGGCGAGCAGACCCGCTCCGCAGTGCGTCTCAGCCTCGGCCGGTGGACCACCCCGGACAACATTGCCCTCGCCGCCACCCAGCTCATTGCCGCCACCGGCCGGCGCCGCGGCACTCACGTCGATGCCGGCCAGACACGATAGCCAGCGAAGTCGACCCGTCTCCCGCCGCAACGTTCGCCACCACCGACGGACGGCCGATCCCTGCTGACCTAACGGTGGTCGTATGGGGCGGTGGGCAGCCCGGCGGCTCGCGGGTGCGGCGTGAAGTTGCTAGCCCGGTAACGATGACGTGGTGGAAAGGCATAAGCTCTGGCCCGGTGATGCTGATGTGGGCGCCGGACGAGGTGTTCACCGGGTACTACGGCGACTCCCACCTCGACATCGAGGGTACGCCTGACCTGGAGCACCTCCCGTGGATCGACCCGACCCATCCGCCCTGACGAACAGCCCGGTGTCAGCGGCTTCGCCGATCAGAAATCCTCCGCCACGTCGTCAGTTCTGGTAGCCCCCTCGCACCGGTGGAAGGATTGATGACCATGACCGACGCCAGACCGCTGGGCGACGACGAGGCCACGTTCATCGCGGCGGTCCGCTCAGGCGATACGGCGCCGTTCGCGCTCATCACGGAGCGCCACCGGCGTGAGCTGCAGGTGCACTGCTACCGGATGCTCGCGAACTACGAGGACGCCCAGGACATGACGCAGGAGACGTTCCTGCGAGCGTGGAACAAGCGGGAGTCGTTCAAGGGCCACGCGGCCCTGCGGACCTGGCTGTACCGGATCGCGACGAACGCCTGCCTCGACTTCCTGGAGAAGCGCAATGACCGCGCACCCGTACCGTCCGAGCTGTCGGAATCCGGCTCCGAGGTGCTGTACCTGCAGCCGTACCCCGACCGGATGCTCCCCGAGGACCCGCAGGAATCGGTGGTGGCGCGAGAGACGATCGAGCTGGCGTTCATCGTCGCCGTCCAGCACCTGCCGCCGCGGCAGCGGGCGGTGTTCATCCTGCGCGACGTCCTCGGCTGGCCGGCGTCGAAGGCCGCCGACGCCCTCGAGCTGACCGTCGCATCGGTGACCAGCGCACTGCAGCGGGCGCGGGTGACGATGCGCGAGCAGCTGCCCGACCGCCGCCTCGACTGGCGGAGACCCGCCACCCACGAGCTGTCGAATGACGAGCGCGGCGTGGTGAAGTCGTACATCGACGCCCATGAGCGCAACGACTTGGACGAGCTGATGTCCCTGCTGCGCGACGACCTGCGCTTCGCGATGCTGCCCGAGCTGGGCACCGTGGTCATGACGGCCAAGGACGCGGTGGATGGCTGGGTCTCCGGTGGGCTCTTCCAGCGCGGCTACGACGACTGGCGCTGTATCGCCACGACGGTCAACCGCATGCCTGCCGCCGCGCTGTACCTGCGCACCCCCGACGACCCGGAGTACCGGCTATTCGCCATCGCGGTCCTGCACATCGTCGACGGGAAGATCGCCGAGCTCACCGGATTCGACGCCACCGACAAACCATGGCTCGGCCTGCCGCCGACACTGTGATCACACATGTCCCCATCGTCGACGAGTCCAGCGCACGGGCCGCCGTCACCGAAGTCACCGCGCAATGAGCACCCCGACCAGCTGAACACCAACGCGAACACCACCGCCCCTCCCGCGCGGCCGGCGGGGGGGCCTTCAAGTCCCGGGGGATAA
>NZ_JAIBNX010000060.1:0-23701 GCF_026130045.1 Micromonospora sp. CPCC 205371 | reverse complement strand
CGGCGTTGCCGGCGGGGCTTCTTCAAGTCCCGGAGTACATCGTCACGATCAACGATGCCGTCGCCCTCATATCCAGCGAGTCGGTCAACAGCTCACTCGGAACGCAAGGAAGGCGCCGGGGGAAGGTTCCCGCATGGCCGAGGGTCACGGTGAGCACGCCAGGAATGACTTCGACCTGGCCTCACGAGCCGATCGTCTGGCCCGTGCTCATCGCCTCGTCTGGTATCGGGTCAGCAGCACGCCGCCGGGAAACGTCCGGGTCTCCACCAGGGTCAGGTTCACCCAGCTGTCCAGCGCCGTGAAGAACGGCGTGCCGCCGCCCACCAAGACCGGCACGGTGACCAGCAGGTACTCGTCGATCAGCCCGGCCCGCATGGCCGCCCCGGCGAGCGTCGCGCCACCGATGTCCATCGGGCCGCCGTCCTCGGCCTTGAGCCGGGTGATCTCGGTGACCGCGTCGCCGGTGACCAGGCGGGTGTTCCAGTCGACCGTGCTGGTCGTCGAGGAGAACACCACCTTCGGCATGTCCCGCCAGCGGCGGGCGTACTCGATAGCCGCCGGTGTGGCGCCGGGCTGCTGGTCGGCGGTCGGCCAGTCGGAACTCATCGTCTCCCACAGCTTGCGCCCATACAGCGCCAGGCCCGTCGCCGCCACCCGGTCGGACCACCACTGGAACAGCTCGTCGCTCGGCGACGAGTCCGGTCCCTCACCCCCACTCCAGCCGAGGTCGTCGCCGGGCGCGGCGATGTAGCCGTCCAGGGTCACATTCATGCCAAAGGTCAGGTTCCGCATGGCGTCAGCCTCCCGTGAGTCGATCTCACATGTACAGACGGCCGCGGCGCGAAAACCTAATCGGTGCGCGATCTGCGTCCGCAGGTAGTCCTCGCGTTCCAGCCTGAGAGCGTGTCTGAGAAGATCAACTTGCGGTGGTGAAGGTGCGTCGTTGCTGCCGGGTGGCGGCCCTCCGCGGGCGATCCTGCGGATGATGGTGTTGATCGCAGCCCAGCGCCGGGATGACGACGAAGCCGCGTTGATCGGCGGGTTTGCGCACGCGCGGAGTTGCTCGCGATGGCGATGCTGGAGCGTTCTTCGCGTTCGGTGAACACCTGCGGTACCCAGCCCGATCAGCGCGTTTCCGCCGGCCGCCAGCGCGGTGGCGCAGCGCCGACGAGGGCGAAGTGCTGGACGCGGTCGCGTTGTAGCGTCGCGGCGGGGCCGGTTGGCGGCGGGGCCTTCGACGTTGCGGTGTTGCCCGAACCGGTCAGCTTTGCTGGAGCCGGGCGAGGCCGTCGAGGATGAATTCGAGCGCGAACTCGAATTCGGCGTCGTCGTCGCACGGGCCGAGGGTGCCTGCGTGGGTTACCGCCAGGGCCATCTCGACTGCGTAGGGGTGGCTTTGGCCGAGTGCGCTGGCAAGGCTCGCGGCCGCTTCCGGCTCGAGGTCGCCGGAATCGTCGAAGAGGTCCTGGGTGAACCCGAGTACGCGGCTGCCGAGGATGTGCAGGGCGTGATGCGTCTGTGCGATCGAGAAGCCACCTTCGCGGAGGATGCCGATCACGGCGTTGATGTAGTGCAGTGCGGCGGGTCCGGGAGCGGTCTGCGCCTGTACCGCGCGGGGCGCCCACGGATGGCGCAGCACGACGCCGCGCGCCGCGAACACGATCTGACGTAGCGATGCCTTCCAGTCGGCTCCATCGGTGCTCGTCGGGATCTGTCCGATCACGGCGTCGGCCAGGCCGTCGAGGAGGTCGGCCTTGTTGCGCACGTGCGTGTAGAGGGACATCGCCTCGACACCCAACTCCTGCGCGAGCTTGCGCATGCTGATCGACTCGATGCCGTCGCGATCGGCGAGTTCGATGGCGGCTGCCATCACCCGTTCTCTGGTCAGCTGAGTGCGGCGTTCTGGGCCTGTCTTGCCCAGCGCGGAGATCTTCACGTCACCAGCCCTTCCACAGCACCAGCTCGGGTCGCCCTAAAGAATCCTTGCATCCGTACACCGTAAGGGTTAACCTTACGATGTAAAGACGACAAGTACGCTGTAAGGATAACTCAGACCTGGGAGCCCCGCCCGGAAGCGCGCGACGGTGCCTGCAAATGCGGCTACGGAGCGCCCGAGCGCGTGCCTCCGGCTCGACGTGATCCCGGTGCCGTCGATCGGCGCCGGCGGCGTCCTGATCCGGATGCGGGCCACCACATATCCAGACATCGAGAAAGCAAAGGGAGTACCTGGTGACCGAGACGACCACGGCAACACCGCGCTGGCGGCCACCCGCACCCGCGAGCATCAGCGAGCAGGCCCAGCAGGCCCTCAACGCGGCCCCACCGCTTGACCCGATGCCGCAACTCGACCTTGACGACACCCAAGGATGGCTGCGGTGGGTCGAATCGCGGGAGGCACCCGGTCGCGACATGCTCGCCCCGCTGATGCCACAAGCGGATCAACTCGCCCGCACCATCGTCGACGTCGACGGCGTGCCCACCTACCTCCTACGACCCAACCACGTCGCCGACGACAGTACGACGCCGGTCGTCATCGAGATCCACGGCGGCGGCCTCATATCCGGCGGCGGGGACCTCGCCTGGATGATGACGGCCGGCAAGGCAGCCAACCGCAACGCCAGCACCTGGGTGCCCGACTACCGGATGCCACCCCTGCACCCGTACCCGGCGGCGCTCGACGACTGCCTGGCCGTCTACCGCCACGCCCTCACCGACCACCCACCCACCAAAATCGTCATCAGCGGGGTATCAGCCGGCGCCAACCTCGTTGCCGCACTCGCGCTGCGCGCCAAGAACGAGGGCCTGCCGATGCCCGCGGCGCTCGTACTGCTTACCCCGCAGCTGGACCTCACTGAGTCCGGTGACTCCTTTCAGACCAACCACGGAATCGACACTCTCCCGCGGCTCATCACCACCAACCGGCTCTACGCCAACGGCCACGACCTGGCACACCCCTACCTCTCCCCGCTGTTCGGTGACCTGACCGGCCTCCCGCCGACCTTCCTCCAGGCCGGAACCCGTGACCTGTTCCTGTCCAACGCGGTCCGCATGCACCGCAGGCTCCTCGCCGCGGGCGTCGACGTCGAACTCCATATCTTCGAAGCCATGCCACATGGTGGCTTCGGCGCGAACGCGCCCGAAGACGCCGAACTCGCCGCGGAGGTGAAGCGATTCGAGGAACAGCACCTACAAAAGGCAGCCGGGCGTCGCGGCTCGCGGTGACCGAGTATCGAGACCCGGAAGAATCCATCGAAATGGGCTTTGCGACTGCCGTGCCCCGCACCGGTTCGACCAAACGCCAGCAGCACGAGTGTGTTATCGATGTCTTACGTGAGCGCGTCTGGTAGTGACGGCGTTGTCGCCTGTTCGTCTGCGGGTCCGCCAGCGCCCCGGTGATATCCGCCGACAACGGGCCGACGTTCGCGGCGAGCCCGGCCGGGTACGGCTCCAACCCGAACCTGATCGGCCGGTTCGAAATCGCCCGCCCCGGCCAGGAGTCGCTGATCAAAGTCGGGAACCTGTACGGGATCGGCATTCCGGCACAGTCGTTCACGCCGGGCACCCATCGGTTCCGGGTCCGGGCCGAAGACGGGGACGCGGTGTCGCCCTGGTCGGCCTGGTGTGACTTCGTCGCACAGTAGACGCCGCCTCCGACCCGCAGGCGCACGCCCACCGTTGGCTGGCCCGCCGTAACCGTTCGGTACGGGCCAGGCGGCGGTGGGTAAGTGACGGTGCACCCACGCCGAAGCCATCGCATTTAATCAATGTTGGCTGCGCACCGCCGTCCTGCTCGCCGCCACCGCGGCGGTGCAGGTGCTTCGCCGGACCCGGCGCTAACCCCGGGCCGGTTCAGGTCTCGGCGGCTAGAGCGGCGATGTGTTCGGCAACAGCGGGGGCTTGATCTTCTTGCACGAAGTGCTTGCCGGGCACGGTGTGGATCCGCTCGAGGCCGGCCGCGGCGGCGGCTTGGCGGCCGTGCACGGCCAGCCGCAGGGCCGGATCGTGGGCTCCCCACACAATCTGGACCGGGTACGGCACGTCGCGGACCACGCTGCGGTAGCGGCGCCGCTTGGCGGCGGTCAGCTCGAACCCCCGCATGATCTGCAGGAAGGCCCGGCCCCGGTCGCCGCGTTTGAGCAGGTCATAGTGGGCGGCGAGCGCCACGGCGGGCACCGACCGGTCCTGGACGCCCTGCCAGCGCATCAACGCGACGAACAACGGCCGATTGACCGCGGCCAGCCACAGCTCGCCGACGACCGGCCAGGCGAACGGTCGCATCACCCACGGCCGGCGGAACCGGTCGACCTCGATCAGAGTGTTCAGAAGGGTCAGCGACCGCACCCGATCAGGCATGGCCGCCGCGAGCTCGAACCCGACCGGGCCGCCGATGTCGTGTACGACCAGATGGAAGCGATCCAGGCCGAGCGCGTCTACCGCGGACACCGCGAACCGGCCCAGCCCCGTCCAGGTGTAGTCGAAGCCCGCGGGCCGGTCGGCCAGCCCAAGACCAGGCAGATCGAACGCCACCCCGCGCAAACCACGAGCGGCCAACTCGGGCAGCAGCTTGCGGTACAGAAACGACGAAGCCGGCACCCCGTGCATACACACCACCGGGTCGCCGTCACCCTGCTCCCGTACGAAGCTGGACACCCCGGCAGCGGTGAACATCCGACCCGCCCGCCGGTGCGCCTCGACGACCGCGGCCGTGTCCATGGCCGGCACGCTAACAGCCGCCGGGCTAGCGGCGGTGCGGTGGCGTCGCGCGCACTGGTGGAGGCAGGATGAACGCATGACCGGCCGGGTGGTCGAAGCCGTGGTGTTCGACGTCAACGAGACGCTGTTCTCGCTGGAGCGGCTCGGTCCGGCCTTCGCCGACGCCGGCGTGGATCCGGGGCTGGTGCCGCTGTGGTTCGCGCGGCTGCTGCGCGACGGCTTCGCGCTGACCGCGATGGGCCGGTACGCACCATTCGCCGACCTGGCCGCCGACGCCCTCCGATCGGTGGCCCCTGCCTCCGCCGACGACGCCGTCGCGGTCGTGCTGAACGGGTTCCGGCAACTCGACCCGCACCCGGACGTCGCACCCGCGTTCGAGATCCTGCACACCACCGGGGTGCCCGCGGTGACCCTGACCAACGGCGGCACCGACCTGGTGCAACACCTGCTGCAACGTGCCGGACTGTCCCGCTACGTACAGCGGTGCCTGTCCGTCGACGCGATACGCCGCTGGAAACCCGCACCCGAGCCGTACCAGTACGCCGCTACCGAGCTCGGCATCGACCCGTACCGGTTGGCGCTGGTGGCGTCCCATCCCTGGGACTGCGCCGGCGCCCACCAGGCCGGCCTGCGCGCCGGCTGGGTCAACCGGCGCGGCGAATCCTGGCCGCACGTGTTCCCGACGCCGGACGCGACCGGCGCGGACCTGCCCGCCGTCATCACCGGCCTGCTCGACCGCGCCTGAGGCGCCGCCGGGAGGTCAGGCGCCCCAGCGAGTCCATCACTCGGGCGCAGTGGACCATTCGGTCCAATGCTAGGTACGGTGGGTGGATGCGCGATGATCCGGACCCGGCTCCCAAGACGCAACGTGGTCGGGCCAGCCGCGACCGGCTGGTCGAGGTCGCGGCGCGAGCGGTTGTGGCGCGCGGAATCCATCAGCTTCGGCTCGACGAGGTCCTGAGCGCGGCCGGTTCCAGCAAGAGCCAGATGTACCACTACTTCCAGGACCGCGATGGCCTTGTCGAGGCCGCGGTCACATACCGCTGCGCCGAGGTGCTCGACCGGCTGGCAGCCGTGTTCGAGAGTGTCGGATCGTTGGGCGAGCTCGCCTCGGTGCTGACCGCCTTCGCCGACGAGTACGCAGAGCACCTGGCCGGCTGCCCGATCGGGACCCTGGCCAGCGAGCTGACATCGGGGCCGGAGCCCGCGCGACGTGTCGTTGTCGATGCCTTTGCCTCGTGGGAGTCGTTCCTGGCGCGGGCGTTGACGCGGATCCGTGACGCGGGTGAGCTGCGGTCGGACGCGGACCCGTCGACGCTGGCGACCGGGCTGCTGGCGGCGCTCGAGGGAGGGATGTTTCTCAGCCAGGTCCGGCGCGATGCCACGCCGCTGCGCGTGGCTCTGACCGCTGGCCTGGGTTACGTGCACGGCTTCCGACAAGAACTGGACTAGATGGTCCAGTTCTGTTAGCCTTCCGACAACTGGACCACACGGTCCAGTTGTCTGGAGGCTGCAATGATCGGATCCGTCCTGGCAACACGCCGTGGCGTGTTGATTCTGTTACTGCTCTGCGCGGTGCAGTTCCTCGACGTGGTCGACACGGCGATCATGAACGTGGCGCTGCCGACCATCAAGGAAGACCTGGACTTCACCCAGCAGAGCCTGCAGTGGGTGGTCAGCGGATACCTCATCAGCTACGGCGGCCTGCTGCTGCTCGGTGGCCGGGCCGGCGACCTGCTCGGTCGGCGCCGGCTGCTGGTGGCGGGCATGGTGATCTTCGCGGTCTGCTCGTTGGCCGGTGGGCTCGCCCCCACCGCGACGCTGCTAGTGACCGCACGGGTCGCGCAGGGCGTCGGCGCCGCCATGATGGCGCCGGCCGGACTGTCCATCCTGGCCACGACCTTCACCGGTGGCGATCGCAACAAAGCGCTCGGGGTCTGGGGCGCGATGAGCGGTCTCGGGGCCGCGGCGGGTATCTTCCTCGGCGGCGTGCTGACGCAGGGACCGGGCTGGCGTTGGGTGCTGCTGGTCAACGTACCGATCTGCGCGTTCATGATCGCGGCGGCGTTCCGGCTCCTCTCCAGTGATCGGCCGCAGCGTGCCCGGGCCGGCTTCGACCTGCGCGGCGCCGTCCTCGTGACCGGCGGGATGCTGCTCGGCCTCCACGCGCTCATCGAGGCGCCGGACGTCGGCTGGACCACCGCCCGTACGGTCGGCGAGCTAACCACCGCGGCGGCGTTGATCGTCGCGTTCGTCGTCAACGAATCCCGAGTCGCCAACCCCCTGTTCCCGCTGGGCCTGCTACGGGTCAAGGGCATCGCGGCCGCCGACGTCATCCAACTCGCGGCCTTCGGCGGATTCACCGGCTCGTTCTTCTTCCTGACGCTTTACATGCAGAACGTGCTCGGCTTCTCGCCCATCCAGTCCGGCTCGGCCTACCTGCCGGTGACGGTGGTCATCGTGGTGGCGGCTGGGATCTCGTCCGTCCTCATCGGACGGATCGGCACCCGGCCGATCATCGTCGCCGCCGGCCTGGTCTCGGCGGGCGGGATGTTCCTGCTGTCCCGGATCCCGACCGACGGCAGCTACGTCAGCGACCTGCTGCCCGGCCTGCTCACCATGGGCGTCGGTCTCGGCGCGTTGCTCGTGACCGTCACCGCGGCGGCCAACGCCGGCGTGCCCGCGGACAAGTCGGGCCTTGCCGCCGGCCTGCTCAACACCTCTCAGCAACTGGGCACCGCCCTGGCCATCGCGGTCTTCTCCGCGCTGGCCACCGCCCGTACGAACGACCTGCTGGCCGCCGGTACAGCGATCCCCGACGCATTGACCGAGGGGTTCGGCCGCGCCGTGCTCGCCGGCTCGGTCTTCGTAGCCGTGGCAGCCGTCATAGGCCTGCTGGCGCCCCACACCCACACCGCGTCCACGACACCCGGCATCCCCGCCAACGGTGCGGCCGTACGGATACCGGCCGACACCACCACCCAATGATCGGTTCGTCGAGGGAGAGCAACCCATGAACAGATTCCAGGACCGGACCGTCCTGCCCGCCGACATCGCCACCGCCGAACGGAAGCCGAGGACGCCATGAGATACATGCTGCAGGTCTACTTCAACGGCGCCGACGAGCGGCTCAGGCAGCTACCCGAAGCCGAGCGCGAAGCAATAGTCCAGGAATACGAAGCATTCTTCCAACTCCCCCAGGTCAAGGACGGCAACCAGCTCCAGCCGCCAGCGACTGCCACCACCATCCGCGTGCACGAGGGCGAAATCGCACACAGCACCGGCCCCTTCACCCCGGACGAGCCACTCGGCGGCTACTACGTCGTAGAGGTCAGCGGCGTCGATGCCGCCGTCGCGATCGCCGCGCACATCCCCGCCGCACGCATGGGAGCCGCCGTCGAAGTCAGACCACTCGTCGAGCGGTAGTTCGAGCCAGCCTCAACGAGACAGCCTCGGGGGTCACGCCGCTGGTGTCGTGACCGGCAGCGGGTCACTCAGCGGCGACCAGAGGCCGCTGCAGTTGTCCCGTGCCCTCACGGCGAGCTCGTGCGTCGAGCCCGGCCGGAGCCGGGACACCAGGCCGACAGGCGAGCCGAGGTAGGTGTAGCCGTAGAACTGACCGTCCAGATAGGTGGCGTACTGGAAGATCCGCAGCGTGCATCCCTGCGGCCAGGGCCGCGGATGATCCCACTGGAACGTGACCGACGTCGGCGTCAGTTGCGTGACCCGGAGGCTCGCCGGGGCGTCCGGAGCCACGACGGCGCCGGACGCCCCCGACACCGATGACGGCCGGTTCCCCGCGTAGGCCGTCGCCCCCGGCGCCACGAAGAGCAGGCCGAGGATGGCCGCTAAGACCGGGACGACCAGCAGCCGGAGGGAGCGTGTTTGCCTCATGCTAGGTCTCCAAACTCATCGTGGAGCGCGCGGTTCCATCCCATTCCGCGGCGACCAGCCCGGCAAGACTCCGGCCAGGCCGTAATAGTCACGTAAGAAACCCCGCTCCCCGTGTGGCCGCCGCGGCCGCGCCGCGCGTGCTGCTCGCTGGGCCACCCAACGCCTCACACTGTTGCCCGGGCGCGTAGCGCGTCGCGAAGCCGCCGCCCCAGGAGCTCACTTGCGATGCTGACGGCGAAGGATGCGACCAGGAGGATGGTGACGGTAGAGAAGCGGAAGGCGGCGAGGTTTTCGGCGAGTAGGCGTCCGAGGCCTGCGGCGCCGACGACGCCGACGACGGCGGTGTCCCGGATGCAGATTTCGAATCGGTAGAGGGTGTAGGTCGCCAGGTGGTGTGCTGACGGCGGGACGACGGCGGCCGTGGCGGCGAGCCAGCCTGGCGTGCCGATGGCACGGAGAGCGTCGCGGGGGCGGGTGTCGATGCTTTCCCAGGCTTCGGCGACCAGTCGACCGAGGATGCCACCGGTGTAGAGGCCGAGGGCCAGAGCTCCAGGGAGTATGCCGGGAAACAGCCCGAGTAGTGCGATCACCGCCCACACCGTGGGTGGCACCGAACGCAGGACCAGCAGCAGTGCGCGGGCGGTCCACCGGAGTGCGCCGCGCAGGAGCCGACGGACGGGTTGGGCGTGCTCGTCCATGGCGGCGCGGCGGGGGCGCATCGCCCACGGACCGGTCACGATGGTGATGGCCACGGCTACAGCCATCGCGAGTATGGCCATCGCGATGGTATCCGGCACCGCCTCGGCCAACGCCGGCCACCCGCCGGGCGGGAGCGCTGGCGGCCACATGTCATCGAGCAGCCGGCCGGTCAGTTCCCAGGTGCGGGGCGAGGTCAGGCCGGACAGAGACACGTCCGAGGCCAGCCAGGCGGCGATCAGCCCCGCGACGACCAGGGCGGCGGACCATCGTGCCCACCGGGCCCGGCCGGGTCGTTGTCTGCTGCCGTGGCCGGCGGACCAGTCGGAACAGGTGACCACGGCGTGCTCGCGGCGCAGCCGGGTGCTCCACAGGTCCGCTGCCGCCGAGAGCAGCAGGACGGCCCCGACGAGTGTCCACACTTCGTTCCAGTTGCGGGATTGGAGACTGACCACCAGTTCCTGGCCGAGTCCGCCGACGCCGACCACGCCGAGGACGACCGCGGAGCGGATGGCGCATTCGAAGCGGTAGAAGGAGTAGGACAGCAGCAGCGGCGCCGCTGCCGGAAACAGGCCGTAACCAAGGGCTGGCAACGGTCGTGCCCCGGCGTTGCGCAGGGCTTGTAGCGGGCCGGCGGGTACGCCGTCGAGGGTCTCGGCGAAGACCTTCGCGGTCTGGGCGCCGAACGGGATGGCGATCGCGAGGACGGCGACCAGTGGATCGAGGCCGAGCACGCTGACGAACAGCAACGCCCAGACCAGTTCGTGAATGGACCGGGCCGCGACGAGCACTCCCCGTACCAGCAGGCGCAGTGCCCGCACCGTGGCTGGGGGATGCTGGTGCCAGGCGGCGTCGCTGAGCAGGAGCCCGCCAGCCAGGCCGATCGCCAGCGCGCTTGCGGTGCCGAGCGCGGCGAAGGTCAGGGTCACGACGGTCGCGTCGAGGACCACGGCGAGGAAGCCGGGCGACAGTTGCGGGTGTAGTGCCGAGGCGAGCAGATCCCCGACGAGAAAAAGCCCGCCACGGTTGACCACGTCGGCGCCGGCCGGTACCGCCCGCTGCCAGGCCCAGACGAGGGGCACGGCCAGCAGCAGCAGTCCGATCAGCCGCCTCGTGGCGACCGTGCGGCCGGTGGTCGCCCGGCGCGCCTGCGTGGCGGCCACGCCGGTGCTGGGCTCGCGGACGGCGTCGATCTGGAGTGTCACGTCAACGTGTAGAGGTCATTGAGGACGCGGTCGTCGAGGCGGTCGGCGGGCAGGTCGAAGACCAGGCGACCGGCTCGCAGCCCGACCGCCCGGGTGCAGTGCTGTCGGGCCAGTTCGGGCTGGTGCAGGCTGACCACGAGCGTGATCGGCCGGGCCGGCGCGCAGAGCAGCTCCAGGATGCCGGCGGCCCGGGTCGGGTCCAGGCTGGACACTGGTTCGTCGGCGAGCACGAGCTCCGGCTCCTGCAGCAGCAGCCGGGCGATGGCGACGCGTTGCCGTTCACCGCCGGAAAGGAGTTCAGTGCGTTCGTGGACCGCCCAGGCGAGCCCGACCCGTTCCAGGGCGTCGATGGCGGCGGTGTCGGCGTGCGGCCAGGCCAGCGCGGCCAGAGCGCGGACGCTGCTCCATCGGCCGAGCCGCCCGCCGTTGATGTTGTGCAGCACCCTCACCTGGTCTACGAGGTCCAGACGCTGGGAAATGATGCCGATGCGTCGTTGGAGTGGGCGTAGCCGGGCCAGCGGCAGGCCCGCCAGCCGCGTACCGAACACCTCGACGTCGCCGGAGGTGGCCGGCAGCGATCCGTTGATCAGCGACAGCAGAGTGCTTTTGCCAGCCCCGCTGGCGCCGAGAATCGCTACCCGCTCGCCCACGTGAATGGCCAGGTCGATGTCGGCCAAGGCGTCGTGCGAGGCGAACCGCCGCCCCACCCGGCGCAGTACGACGGCAGGGGGCGGCGCGTCCCCTGAAGCCTGTCGGAACGGGACCAGGTTGGCGTTCTCGGTCACGCCAGCAGGCCCTGTTCGCGGGCGACGGCCTCGATCTGGTCGTAGCTCGCGTTCGTCGTGGCGACGAACGACGTGGCGCCGAACAGCTTCAGGATGTCCGCGTCTGCCGGCTTGGACGGGTCGAGGCCCAGGAGCAGGTCGACGATCGCCTGTGTCGTCCCGGCGCCGAACGTGACGTCGATGTCGGGGCGGGCCAGCCAGTGATAGTCGGCGTATCCCGGTGTGCGCCACAGCACCACCACATCGTCAAGGTTGACCTTTCCTTTCTCCTTGGTGGCCTTCCACACCTGCTCGTTGACCGCCCCAACC
The DNA here is from genome assembly GCF_026130045.1 of Micromonospora sp. CPCC 205371. Classification (GTDB taxonomy): domain Bacteria; phylum Actinomycetota; class Actinomycetes; order Mycobacteriales; family Micromonosporaceae; genus Phytohabitans. The sequence goes on along the minus strand of NZ_JAIBNX010000060.1, from coordinate 12,099 downwards.
TCGAAGCTGCCAGAGGCGACCGCTTCGATCGTTGCGTCGTGGGAGCCGGAGAACCCCGGCTTGCCCTTGAGCGCAGCCGGGTCGAGACCGGCCTGCTCCATGAAGTACTGCGGCATCAGCCGGCCCGAGGTCGACGTTTCGCTGCCGAAGGTCAGCGTGTGACCGGCCAGCATGCGCAGCCCTCCGATGTCATCGAACGACGCAAGACCGGCTGCCTTGTTCGCGATGAACAGGCTGTGGAAGTCCTGGTCGATGTCCCGCTGAGCGATGGCGGTCGCCCCGCTGACCCGGTCGCGGGCCTGGACCCCGGTCAGGCCGCCCACCCAGGCCAGGTGGATGTCACCGACCTCGAACGCCCGCACGACCGCGGTGTAGTCGGTGACCGGCTGGTAGGCCACCGCATTCGCCGTCGCGCTCGCGAACCGCTCCGCGACCGAGCGGTAGAGCCGGCCCAGCAGCTCGGGGTCCTGGTCGGGGATCGCCGAGATCGTCAACGGTCCCGCGGCCTGACCACCGGGCTCGTTGTCACCGCAGGCGGCGAGCAGGAGCAGGCCAGCGGACCCGATCAGCAGGCGGCGTCGATCGATGGTGTCAGCCACAGAGGAACACCTCACGCCCCGCTCGGGCCGCGGCATCCTGTACGGCCAACGTGTCGCGCACCACGCCGAAGACCTCCGCCAGCGGCAACGGCGCGTCGGCGATGCGCATGTGTGGGTTGGTCACCGCGACCGGATGCCACCAGGCGCCGTCCGCGGTGATGGTGGGCTCCGGCTCCAACGTGTCGATCGAGACGTGCACCCCGGTGTCGGCGAAGCCCTCCTTCGCGACCGGCCGGATCAGACGGTCGCCGGGTGTGATGCCTTCGGCGTCCAGCCTGCGGTGCAGGGCCGCCACCCCCGCCGGATCCTCCTCGTACAGGGTCGCCGCGACCCGGACCCGGAAACCGAGCGCTCTGGCTTGCCCGATCCCGTCCAGGGCACGAGCCCAGGACCCCGCGCCGCGCTGCCGGTCGTGCAGTTCCGGGGTCGCCGAATCGAGACTGACCTGCATCGTGACGGACCGGTCCATCGAGTCCAGCAGCTCACGCCGCCGGCCACGCCCGAAAATCATGGCGTTGGTCAGGATGGTGCGTTCCAACCCGGCCGCGGCGTCCACCAGCTCGCCCAGCTCCGGATGCATGAACGGCTCACCACCGGTGAGCAACAGCTCACGGCCGCCCAACGAACGGAACTCGCCGAACACGACGCGGGCCAGAGCGGGCTCCAGCCGCCGTGCCGCCGCGCGCGGGGACGACTCAGCGCAGCAATAGGCGCATGCCAGGTTGCAGTCGAAGTTCGTGTACGCCCACAGCCGCCGTCCCACCGGCGTGCGCTCCCCTTGGCTGAACGTCGTCGCCGGCGTTGCCGACGGTCCGCCCTTGCGGACCGCGAACCACCACGGCCCGTCCGGTGTCTCCCCAAAATGCGCGTGCACGTCGTGGCCGACCAACTCGGCCCAGACCGGCAGATCGACGACCACGCTGGACTCCGCGCTGCGCACGCCTAACAGCTGCCCCGGCTCCAGGCGGCGCATCGCCCGGGTGATCAGCAGCAGCAGGCCGCTGCCGCAGTCCATGTCACCGCCGTCCACCAGGGCGGCGACGCCTCCGACCGGAGTCGAATCCGCCGGTCCAGCAGGGTCCGGATCAGGCATGCCCTGACCCTAACCGCGCGCAACGCCAGCAATTCTTACGATTCTGTTAGCCATCGACCAGGCCGCGACCGCCCGAACTAGCGTGAACCTCATGCAAGCACCGACCCGACCTACCGACCCGAACTCCCGCACGGACTTCTGGGAGGGCGTGCACGGCTCCAAGCCCGTCGACGGGGTGTCCTGGTGGCAGTCGGTGCCCGAGCTGTCCCTCGGGCTAGTGGACCAGGCGGACGTCGACCAAGGTGATCCGATCATCGACGTCGGCGCCGGCTGGTCAACGCTCGTCGACCACCTCGTCGACCGCGGCTACCGCGACCTGACCGCGATCGACCTGTCCACGACCGCGCTCAACACCGTGCGCGAACGCCTCGGTCCCGCCGGTGACCACGTCGTGCTTCAGGTCGCCGACGTCCTCGACCTACACCAGGGCCGGACCTACGCGCTGTGGCACGACCGCGCCGTCTACCACTTCCTCACCGAACCAGAAGAACGCGCCGACTACCTCAGCTCGCTCGAACGCTGCCTACGCCCCGGCGGACGGGTGGTCGTGGCCACCTTCGGCCCGGACGGGCCCACCACCTGCAGCGGCCTACCGATCGTGCGCTACACCCACCGGGAACTCGCCGCCCAGTTCCCCGGCTACGAGCTGCTCGCCACCAGCGGCGAAGACCACGTAACCCCGTGGGGCAGCACCCAGCAGTTCACCGCTGTCCTGCTCCGCCGCCCACTCTGAGACCACGTTTGCTGAAAGCGAACACAGACGCATCGCCATGTGGAGGATGGTCATGGGTGCCGACGCGATAGCGGCTGGTCCGCGGGTCCGGACAGTGGGTGATCCGCCGTTGGCGTCGTCGTGGCTGAGCCGGGCGATCGTGACACTGGTCCGGGTCGCGGCGGGCGTGCTGTGGATCCAGAACGCCGGCTGGAAGCAGCCACCTCGCTTCGGCGAAGGCGACCCACCCACCGGCCTCTACCTGTGGACCTCGTACGCGGTCGAGCATCAGGTGTTCGGCCCCTACGCGTGGCTGGTAGAGCATGTGGTGCTGCCCAACTTCCGGCCGTTCGGCTGGCTCGTCCTGGTCACCGAGGCCTCCCTCGGCGCGTTCCTGCTGATCGGGCTGCTCACTCGGCTGTGGGCGCTGGTCGGCATGGCCCAGACCACCGTGATCGCGTTGTCCGCGTTGAACGCGCCGCACGAGTGGGTCTGGTCGTACGCGCTGATGTTCCTGGTCCACGCCGCAGTGTTCGCCACCGCGGCCGGCCGGTACGCCGGCCTCGACCAAGTGCTGCGACCCCGCTGGGCGGCCGCATCGGGACGGTTCGCGCGGCTGCTGGAGCGTGCGTCATGACCGGCCTGGACCGGGCCGCGGCGGCGCTGGGCGTCGTGTCGCTGGCCAGCGTCGGAGTCGCGCAGGCGCGGGACCGGTACCAGGTCCTCGAGCTGCGTTCGTGGAGTATCGCGGTCGCGATCGGCTTGGGCCTGTGCGCGGTGGTCGCCGGGGTGACTGGGCAGCGCTGGCTGGCCACAACCACCGGCGCGGTGTTTGTGGTCGCGACGGTGGTGCAGGTGCCGGTATGGGGAAGTTCAAACAACTGGCTGGGCGGCAACGGCTCCACCGCCTCGCTCTGGCTGGGACTCGGGGTCGGCCTGCTGACCGTGGGACTGGCCAACCGGCTCTGGCCAGACCGGACCACCCGCAGAGCTGGCGGCTGACCCCTCGAACGCAGTCATCCCGTCGATATCCACGAACCCGCAGGCTCCTGAACCAACAAACCACGAGCCAAGTCGGGGCCCGACGGGGCTCAGATTTACGCATTAGCCCGGCGGAGGCGTTCATCTGCCTGCGCCCGCAGCGCGACGCCGCCCGCCGCGCTGCCACCGCACAGTGCCATCTCCCGGGCGTTGTACGCAGCCATCCACAAGCTGGCCGCCCATGCGATCTCCAGCTCCACGGCGGTGAACAAGCGCCCTCGAATGTCTTGATAAGCCACCAGAAAAGCCTCGGAGCTTTCGATCGGCGCCAGCGTGGGCGGCCCGGAACTGGCGAACGACCCGCTCGCCGCGCCCACCAGCGCCGCCTCCGGCTGCCACGCCAGGCTGTCCCAGTCATGCACCACCCACACCTGCCAACCCTGCCACCGCAGGTTCTGCGCCTCGAAGTCGGCGTGGCCGAGCACGCACGGCAAGCCGCCGACCAGCAGCCGCCCCCGGGCCCGCTCAGCCGTCTGGACAATGTGCTCGGACACGAGACTCTGGTCTCGGCTATCGAGAGAGTCGATCGCCGGCCACACCCCAGAATCGGTGTGGTCCCAGCGCACCCAAGGCGGATTCGGCAGCGGCGGCGCGACGCTCACGCCGGCAAGCTCGGCCATCAACCGGGCGAACACCCCCGCGCAGCGCACGGCCATATCCGGCGAGTCCCCGTGCGACACCTCGCCTCCGGGTCGGAATTCCTCGCCGTGCACGGCCAGCGCACCGACACCGACCACCGGCGTGAGCGGCCGGGCACACGGAAACCCGCGCTCGGCCAGCCTGGCCTGCGCCGCGACACACGACACGGCCCGGCCATCGTCGGCGCGCGCCTTGACCACGACGTCCCTGCCACCGGCCAACCGCAGACCGAACACCATCGAGACCTGTCGCGACTGGAACAGCACGCCGGCGGGTTCGCCGCCCAGATGGTCAAGACACCAAGCCGGCAACCAGTTCGGCAGCTCGTCCAACGCCACACTCAGCACTGTGCCACAGGCACCGAATGCAGCAGCGCCGCAGTCACCGATCAGCACCTGTGGTTGTCGCTATTCGTCGGCGAGTAGGGCTGTGAGGGGCGCCACCGGAACGACGTTCTTGGCCTTGGCCGCCATGTCCGGATCGACCGTGACCAGAGCGTCTGCCTGCAACCGCGTTACCGCCAGGTACTCAGCATCGCGCAGGGTGTCCCAGTCCTCTTGACGCGCGATCCGCCAGGCCGTTGCGCGCGACACCCGGTCGCCGAGCAGTCGCATCTTGAGCTCCGTGATCCGCTCGTGAGCCTCCAGCGCTGCACGATCCGTGCGCTTGCCTCGACGGACGTCATGCCACAACAGCTGCAATGCCTCCGAGCGAATAATGTTCGGTGCGACCAACTGATGACTGCGGTCGACGGCGAGAGCGTTGTCGACGAGATGGAGCAAGGTGACGGCGTCGATCACGTTGCGGGCCATCGCTTCAGAGTAAGGGCAACGACGCCGTGACAGAGCCGCCCGGCGCACCAACGGCCACTTCCGCACATCGGCAATTGAGTAGGGTCTCGACGGCATCAATATGTTTGCGGATTGACGATCAGGCGCTGGACGGATCGTAGTGGCGATACTCGGTGTGGGTCGCCGCGGTAGCCGCATCGCCGGACGCGACGGCTCGTCTCCTGGATCTCGTGGAGGTGCCGACGGCGGCAGAGCGGACCCGCGGATCGGTCGTCCGACGGCCGCTATGGTGCTCCATCGATGTCGGCCCGCTGTTGAGGTGCCCTGATCGAGGGCCATTGTGCGATGAAGGCCCAGGAGCCGGGTGCCCGGACCGTCCGGTCCGGGCACCCGGCGGCCCCTGTTACGGACCTGGCGCCACGGTGAAGGCGTCCCAGTCGAGGACCCGGTTGACCCGGTAGAACTCGCCCAGGTCTCCGCCGCCTGTGCTGTTTTCGCCGGCGGGGATCATGCAGGCGCTGTAAGACCGGTTGGTGGTGTCGGTGTGTTTGGGTAGCCAGTCCACATAGCACTCGATGTCCAGGCGCTTGGTGTGCGCACTGAGCGCGACGGCGTGTCCGGCCGCCACCGGATCCTCATCCGCAAGCAGCACACCAAGGTTGAACATCGCTGTGGGGTTCCCGCCCGTGGCGGCCTGCTCGTGCCAGCGTCGTTCGGCTGCCGGGTCCTCGTCCTTGGCAGCATGAGAACGTCGTTCCAGGCTCAGCTTGCAGACCTGGCATCGTCGTCAGGAGGGCGATCACCGCTTCGTTGGTCCAGTCGGGCACAGTACCGCCGAACCCGATGTCCCATATGGGTTTGTCTGGTATTCCGCTGGTGTGATGGATCAGGTGACGCACCGTGATGGGTGCCGCCCAGCTGGGCAGCTCGGGTATCCACTCCCTGACCGGTGCATCAGGATCGAGCATGCCCCGCAGCACAGGCATCCCTACACAGGCAGCCGTCATCTGCTTACCGACGGAGGAGACGCACACGACGCTGTCGACCGTCGGGCAGTCTCGCCGGTCATACCCGCCACAAACGAGGCCGGACCGCTGGCGTTCCGATGCCCCACGGCGATGCGGCCGACTGGCAGGATGGCGTGTGGCGAAGTCACGCAAGGATTTTAGCGCCGAGTGACGCGGTCCAGGCGGAATCTTGCCGGCCACATAACGCGTCCGGACGATACGTCTACCCCGGAGGCCGGCCGGCCGACATCACCGTAAGCAGCCGTGCCCGCGTGGTCGTGGTGCACCCGCCACGATCAAGTTCACGGAGACCACAGGTCAGTTCCGGACAGCGATCAAGACACTGGCGGCGTTCACGAGCCAGCCCGAAGGTGGCTTCGTCGACATAGGAGTCAGGGACCGGTTTCCGCAAGCCGCAGCCCATACCGCCTGGTCCATCGCACGGCGATCGGTTGTTGGTTCGCCGGGTTTCCCCTCTTCGAGACGCGGGAGCAAACGCGGCCCGAGACGCGGGTCAGACGTTACCGCTGACCTCCGAATTCACGGCCTTACGGCAGACACTCGGGTGGCGCGGCGCCACCGCTCCCATCTACGCTGGCCCCGACTCGTCGCCTTCGATATCGAGGGCTGCCCTGGGCGATATCACCCCACTTGTAACTCGCGGTGGGCCAAGGGGGCACCGAACCTCTGCCCTCGAAGCCGGGCGGCTCGGGCTGGCAGTCCCGGCGGCGGAGCCGTGTAGTTACCCGCCGAAGCCACATAAGGCGGCGCTTGCCGCCAGGCCGCGCCGCAGGCTGGTCCGACTGGATGACCTCCGGTAGGCCGGCGAGCAGTGGATGGTTGCGGTTGGCCGGTGCACGTGGCGGTGAAGGGCCAGGGGCCGAAGTCACGGTACGGGGGCGCTATGGGTGTATTGGCGCCGTCTATACGAGGCGGTGGCCGCCATCGGCGTGGACGACGGTGCCGGTGATGAATCCATTGTGGATGACCGATCCGAACGCCTTTGCGATGTCGGCCGGCTGGCCGATCCGGCCGACGGGAAGCCGGGCGGCCATTGCCGCAAGCCGCTCCGTCTTGGCGTCTCCCGCCACCGTGTCCCAGATCGGGGTGTCCACCCAGCCCGGCGAGATCGCGTTGACCCGGACTGGGGCAAGCTCCAGCGCGAGCGCTCGCACCAACCCTTCCAGCGCCGAGTTGACCATCGCGACCAGCGAGCCGCCGGCAGCGGGCCGGTACGCGGCGATACCCGAGGTGAATGTGATGGACCCGCCCGGCGACACGGTGCAATGCTTGGCGACCAGCCACGGGCCGAGCACCTTCGAGGCAACGATCGCCTGGGCCGTCGCGAGATCGAGGTCGGCCAGCGGCGCATACGCTCCGGTGACGTCGGCGGCGGTGACCACGACGTGGTCCAGCTTGCCGGCGGCGGCTGCCATCCGGCGAACCTGGTCCCCTTCCGTCACATCCCCCTGATAGGTCTCGACGCCGCCCAGCCGGTCCGCCGCCGCCGCGAGGCGGTCCCGCGAACGCCCGGCCACAGTCACCTCGGCGCCATCGGCCAGCATAAGATCCGCGAGTGCCGGACCCATCCCCGAGCTGCCACCGACAATGAGTACTCGTGAGGTTGTCATACGGTCAGCGTCCGGCGACCCGCCGCCTCGCTGGAAGACCCTGCCACGCCTAGCCCTGCCAGGGCCACCCCGCCCACCCCCTACGGGTGGCAGAGTTGACCACGTGAGCAGCCTGGGCGAGTTCCTACGTAACCGGCGAGGGCGGCTGCGCCCCGAACAGGTCGGGCTGCCGCCCGGCAACCGGCGGCGGCAGACCCCGGGGCTGCGCCGCGAGGAACTGGCAACGTTGGCCGGCGTGAGCGTGGACTACTACATCCGGCTTGAGCAGGGCCGAGACACACGTCCCAGCGAGGCCGTTGGGCGCGGTGACGAATGCCCTGAGCTGAGTGAATAGACGCCAACAGATTGGCGAATCGGTTCTTGGTTCGTCACGTTTCCCCTCTCCGAAACGTGGGAGCAAACGCGGCGGCAGTCGGGGTCATTCGTCCTGCTCAACCGCAGGCCGGGTTGGCCAGAGCGCTGGAGTGCCGCCCGGACCAGTCGGAGCATGCCTGATCTTCGTTGCGGTGATCAGACCTGGCCGAGGCCGGCCCGACCAGCGCCGGGTTGGCGGTGGCCGCCGAGGTCGACCGGAGGGAGGCCACCGAACGGCTGCGGCTGCTGATCCGGCTGGCACTGGTCCGGCGCACCGGCACCGGGGTCCAGATGCACCGGCTGGTCGCCGCCCTGCTGCGCGCCCGTCTCGACTCCCGCCAGCGGGCCGCCACGCTGGGCCGATGCCTGCACCTGCTGGCCACCGCCACCCCCGGAGATCCCGAAGACCCGGCCGCCTGGCCGGCCTGGGCCGTCCTGGCCCCCCACATCCAGGCTGCCAACGCCCACCTAGCCACCAGCGACCCGCCGGCCCCCGCCGAACCCGAACCCTTCCGCGCGCTGCTGGCGGACTGTGTCTGGTACCTGCACCGCAGCGGCCAATTCGACACCGCCCGCCAACTTGCCACCGCCTTGGGTCGCTGGGCCGGCGGCGACCCCGGCCCCGACGACCCGCACACCCTGCGCGTTGCCACCGCCCTCTCCGTCGCGCTGGCCGTGCTGGGCGAGGCGCCAGCAGCGCGGGACCTGGCCGACGACACCCTGACCCGCAACCGGCGGGTCCTCGGCGACAACCACCCCACCACCCTGAACTCGGCGGCCGTCCTTACCACCGCCCTGGCCGCGCTGGGTGAGGCGCCGGCGGCGCGGGACCTCGCCAAGGACACCCTGGCCCGCAGCCGGCAGGTCCTCGGCGACGACCACGCCACCACCCTGCTCACGGCGGCTACCCTCGCCGGTACCCAGGTCTGGCTGGGTGAAGCGCAGCCAGCACGGGACCTCGCCGAGGACACCCTGGCCCGCAGCCGGCGAGTCCTGGGCAACGACCAACCCACCACCCTGTACTCGGCGGCCGTCCTCGCCAGCTCCCTGGCCGTGCTGGGTCAGGCGCAGCCGGCGCACGATCTGGCCGAGGACACCCTGCCCCGATGCCGGCGAGTCCTGGGCAACGAACATCCCGCCACCCTGCTCACGGCGGCTGCCCTCGCCGGGAACCTCCTCCGGCTGGGTAAGGCGCAGCCGGCGCGGGACCTGGCCCAGGACACCCTGGCCCGGAGCCGGCGAGTCCTGGGCGACGGACACCCCGCCACCATGTACTCGGCCGCTGCCCTCGCCGGCGCCCAGGCCGCGCTGGGGTGAGGCCCAGCCGGCGCGGGAACTGACCGAGGACACCCTGGCCCGATGCCGGCGAGTCCTCAGCAACGAACACCCCACCACACGGGCCACCGAAGAGGTCCTGCGGCGGCTCGACCAATAAGGTGCGGTCATGCCATCCCAACAAGGCAAACGAGCCGTGGTGTTGCGAGCGGCGCGGTATACAACCAAGCACGGTGCCTCCAGCAGCTGTGGCGGCCGGATCGTTCTCCTGTCGCTATTGGAGGGTTTTGACGAGGCCGCCGTCGATGAGGAAGTCGCTTCCGGTGATGTTGTCCGCATGGTTGCTGGCTAGGTACAGGACGAGATCGGCTATTTCCTGTGGGTCGGTGAATCGTCCGGTGGAGGTGTCGGCGGCGGCTTGTCGGGCGACCGCGTCTGCGGTGGTGTCGTTGGCGGCGGCTGATGGTGGGTCAACGATGGCCCCCCAGCCTTACCAGCAACGGCACTGCTGGGGTATCACGGTTTGACGGCCTCCCACGGCGGAGCGCACCTGCTACCCGAGATCGATCGTTGGGTACAGCGGAAACGGCGCCAACAGGTCGGCGGCACGTTGGCTGAGTTTCGCGGCCAGTGCGGCGTCGAGGGTGTATCGGGCTTTGGAGCCCGCCACGGGCCGGGTGTGGGTCAGGACGGTATGGATGAGGTCGGCGACCTGGTCCATCTCGCCGGTGCCGAGACCGCGGGTGCTCAGTGCCGGGGATGTCGCCGCCGTCGAGGCAAAGCTCGGGTCGCTGTGGCGACGGTGGGCCGGTGCGGTGACCCTCTTGTGGGCTGGGCCTTGGCGGCCGGCCAACGGCAGGACTGTCGGCCTTCGAGCGGCTTCGTCGACGGTTGTGCCGCTCTCGGCTCCGGTCTGGGGCAGCGGTTGGGGGGCGGCCGCCGGTTCGGGTTCGCGCGGTGCGCTCTCGGGGATCGGGGTCCTCGGTGGCCGCGATCGCGGACCGGCTACACGATTTAGACGACATCGCCCGAGCTCGGCTCGGCTTCTGCCGCGGCGTGTCGAGAAACAGGGCGGCCCCGGACAAAGCACTACTAGGCGCTGCCTACCTCGGCCTCGTCGCCGAAGCGATAACCGGAGCGGGATGAGGAGCGAAACGGCGTACGAGCACGGGCGCTGTGCCTCGTGGCGGTGATACTGCACTTAGGATCGGGGGTTCACATGGTCCTCGCAGAGCCCTCATCTCTCACTCGGCGACGACACGATCGGCGGCCGGCTTGGGAAGGAAACCATGGATCTCACACAGCTGCTCGACGACGTTGCGCGCTGGAAGCTGACCGACCGAGGTTGGCGGCGGGTCGACGACATCCTGCTGCTGCTCGACGATGCGCTCGGCGCGGACGAGCGTGAAGGCGTCCGGCGGAGCATGACGGCGTTGGTTCTCGCGGGCCCGCGCCGCGCCAGCCAGGGCGTAAACGAGGCGATGGACAAGCCACCGCGCCAGCCGGCCCCAGCGCGAACTGTGGACCTGGTCAACCGGCTGCTGCACCGGCTTGGCCACGCCGATCCCGATCCGGCCGCGTCGGGGTCTGCCCGACGGGACGACGATGACGCCACATAGGCCGGGCCTGATCGTCCACACCTTCCTGCCGGCCGATCCGTGGCCGACCACGGCGATCCGGTCGCTGTGGCAGGCGGTCACGGCGCTCGGCATGGCGGAGCCGATCGGTCGGTGGCCGACCGACCCGCGCGACGGCTGTGCCGCCGCCACCGCGGATCCGATGAACCGGCGGATGGACCTGCTCGCCGCCAGGCAGCGGCTCGAGCCGGGCACGCTGTATCAGGCGATCGTCTACCGGGTCCACGACGTCGTCGGCGTCAGCGTCCACATCGCGCCCAACGACGACCGCCTGGCATGGGACCGTCTGCTGCCGCTGTGGACGGGGGTGGCACCGGCGCCGCCCGACGGCGCGCTCGGCAGCGTCACCATCTACACCGCGCTGGTTCCCGCCGACCGGCGCTGGTATGGCGGCCGCGCGGACCCGGCCGCCGGTCCGCCGGAGTCGCTGGCCCGGCGACTCGGAGCCGGGCTGCCCGATCCGGTATCGGACTGGGCAGCCGCCTGGTGCCGGACCAGCCGCGATCTGCTGGCGTGGGAATTGCCCGGTGAGGACACGCTCACGCATCGCCGGCTCCTCGCCGTCACCGGGGCCCACAACGAGCCGGCGCTGGACCGGTGGACCTGGGCCGGTGACGGACCGGGTCTACCGCCCCTGACCCGGTACCTGCTACACGCGGCCAAGCTGCGCTACCAGCACCAGGTGCTGCGGACCAACCTGCCTGCCCTGCGCGCGAGCATCGCCCGCGCCGAACACGGCTGTGGCGTCCTGGACAAACTGCTGCGCACGCCGGAGCCGCCGCTGCGGCAGCTGTTGGAGGCCGACCGCGCGCTCAGCACCGCACAGACCGATCAGAGCGGCTTGATCGCCGCGCTCAGCGACGTTCGTGACATGGCGCGCACGGCGGCGGTCGCCGAACGCAACATGGCCGCGGCGCTGGGCACCGCGACGAGGTCCACCCCCGAGGGCCCACCGGCGCTGGACCGCGACCTCGGCGCCTGGCTGCGCGAGCAACTGCGCACCGAGGAGACCTACCTGGACTCGGCGCACCGCCGGGTCCGCGAGGTCGGGCGGCTCGCCGGCACCACCATCGACCAGCGGCAACGGCAACGACTGGAGAGCCTGACCTTGCTGCAGACCTCAGTCTTAGGTGCGCTGCTGATGGCGCTGGCCGCGATCCAGAGCCTGGAGTACAAGACTCCGCTGCCCGGTCCACTGCTCGCGCCGTTGATCTGGGTGCTGGGTACGGTGGCGCTCCTGCTGCCCGCCGCGGTGCTGCGCTGGCCGGGTGGTCCGGCGGCCGGCCCGCACGGTCGCTGGTCCGACGCCGCCCGCGGCGG
>NZ_JAIBNX010000006.1:103497-106207 GCF_026130045.1 Micromonospora sp. CPCC 205371 | reverse complement strand
CCTGCGGCCGCGGGCCGCGGCCGCCAGCCCTCCCCCTCCGTCGGGCGGGGAGTGCGACAACGGGGAAGAGTGGCCTCAACCGCGGCCCAATGCCGCAACCGAGAAACGCGGCCTCAGAGCCGATCCGTCCGTAGGTACCTCACCCGGCAGCGCCGCATACCGCCGCGGATCGCGCCGGGTGCCCCTCCCAGGGCTCGGCGGTTCGGGGTCACCACCCGCATCCGCCCATTGCCCGTCGATCAAGGCCGCTTCCATCGATCAAGGCCGGATGCACGCGGAAAAGAGATCCAACCACGTGCGTTCGCCCTTGATCGGCGAGAGAGAACGGGTGGGCGCGGCAGGTTTCGAACCTGCGACCCCTCGCTTGTAAGGCGTACGGCTAGGCACGACTAAGCAAACCGTGGTTAACGCGGGGACCTCGTGAGCGATAAACGCATAAGCGAGTCCTCGCTGACACGACGGTCATCTATCCAGTCTGCCTGCGGTCGCGGGTCCTGAATCGGAGGTAGCTGATCCACTCTCGCTTCACCTCATCGGACACCTTCGGGTCTTCGAGGATCGAGATGACTTCCTCGATCGAGGGCGCGAACACCCGCCTCGGCTCCGGCGGCAGGCCGATCTCCTCGCGGCTGACGAAGCCGAAGACGACCGCCACTTCCCTCGGGTCGAGATCAAGGGCCTTGAAGATCTTTCGCGTGGCGTCCGGGTCCGGGAAGCCAGTCTTGCCGAGGTCGCCGCGTTCGTACCTTTGAACGGTCGCGCGCCCGACGCCGGCCTTCTCGGCGAGATCGTCCTGCGACCAGGTCAATCCTTCCCGGGCGGTCCGTATCAGGCGCCCGAATTCCTGGGCGCGATCACCGGTGCCGGACGACATGGGGACACGATACGGCCGGTCACGGTACGCGTCGTGCATCAGGGGCGATGCGGCATCAGATCTGATGCGCGATCCACTCGGACCGTCGGTCGCGAAGCCGCTACTACCAGCACGCATAGACGCGACTCTACATAGATCAACCCGACTTCGGAACCGCACCTACCATTGGCTTGCGCATCTGATCTGATGCTGTCATGCTTCGCATCATGCCCGATGCCACAGCGACCGCCGATCGCATCCGAGATGATGCCGACGCTCCCCTGCGGCTCCCTAGTGCCGCCCTCCAGCTCTGCCGCGACGCCGAAGCCAGACTCAAGATCACGTCCCGGGCCGTCGACAAAGGGATCACCCGACTCGGCGCCAAGGGCGTTGACGACCTCGCCGAAAAGCTCGGCTACAAGAGGCTCGCGTTCTACCGCCTCCGCGTCGGCCAAGGGCGCATCAGCCTCGACGAGGCAGCGGCTCTCGCCAAGAGGATCGGCCTCTCGTTCGTCGACACCTTCGAGCGGGTGTGATCGCCATGGCCGAAAAGAATGCGGACAAGGTCATGGCGGGTCGCATCGGTGGCTTGGCTCGTGCCCGGCGCGAAACGAACCCGAAGGCCGTGGGTCAACGGGGTCAGCGCGGGCTGCTGGCGAAGTTCGAGCGCGAGGTACCCGAGGAGGTAACCGACCCGCGTGAGCGTGCCCGGCTTGCCCACTTGGGCTTGAAGGAGCACATGGCTCGCCTAGCCATGAAGTCCTCAAAGGCGCGCCGTAAGCCTGAGGGGCGCGCCGCATGACAGACCTGCGCGCCAGGGCGCCAAGGCCAGTCATCCGAATGCGGGACGACGTCCTAACCCCTTTTCTCATCGGCAGGCGATCCGCCCCGTATGTGTGTAATGGAGTTGCCGTACGGTCGGTCGCTACGCGCGTGTGCTACGGCGCAGCCCGTCGGCGCAAGAACGCCGTCGCCCACGTAATCAAGGCCGTCGCGTCGATCGTTGACGACCACGGCGTCCGGCTTGGCGCCCGCTGGCTCTGTGGCTGGTGGGCAACGGACGCGGAACTCCTCACCGAGCCCTCCCCGGCGACCCGAGTCTGTGCCCGGTGCGCGGACCGGGCCGAGGGTCCAGCCGTCTACCGATTCTTCGACGCAACCGGTGCGGTCCTCTACATCGGCAGCACCGGCGAGATGCAGGCACGTCGAAGGCGGCATGAGTTGTCCGCGCCGTGGTGGCCACTTGTGGTTCGTGAGGAGGTCGCGCGGTTCCGCGACTTGACGCGGGCGCGCGCCATTGAGTTACGAGCCATCCATGACGAGCGGCCGATCCACAACGTGCGTGATCTCAGGCGCATTCACAATCACCGCCGACGGGAAGCGCAGGTGTCGGTATGACCGCCCCGCTCCTGTCCGTCGGTGACGCCACCGTCTGGCCGTCGATCTGGGGCGGTCACGTCGTGGACTTCGGTGACGGACCACGCCACTTCTCCGACCGGCGTGCCGCCTACGCGGAGGCCGCCGTGCGTTCCAAGAACTCCGGGCAGACATCTCCCCCGTCGCCCGGAACGGTGCCCGGACCGGCCGTGCCGGACCCCAAGCGTCCGCAGTGCGGTCCGGGCACCACCTGCTTCCCTGCGCGGCCTCGTGGGGCGGTCGACGCGGAGGAGTCCGCGGGGGTGACGGGGCTGCCCGTCTCCGTCACCCCCGCCATGAACGTGGCGTGGCCAGCCAGGTCAAGGCAAGGCGTGGCGAGGCCGGGCATGGCAGGGAGCCCCACCTAAACGAACGGAGGGTACCCCGCCGCGCCCCCCCGGGGCCCCCCCCGACCGCCCCCCACCCCCCCCCCCCCAAGGC
>NZ_JAIBNX010000006.1:0-103487 GCF_026130045.1 Micromonospora sp. CPCC 205371 | reverse complement strand
AGGTCAGGCCAGGGGGGGGGGGGGCGGGGCATGGCGGGGACCCCCACCAAAACGAACGGCCTCTCCCGCCCCCCACCGGGTAGACGCCTCCAAAACCTCATCACAACCGACCCGATCGAAGGGGACATCGGCTGCAATGACTATCTCGACTATATCGGACGCCACTTCAACGCACAGTGTGACGTCTGCCGGGCAACCGCTTCCTCCGCACACGCCGTCGCCGTACCCCGGACCACTGCCGGGACCGAACGGGCCGACGCAGCGCCCGATCGACCCAGTTGCCCTCGCGGCGGAGATGCGTATCCGGCTGAAGGATCAGGGTTCCGCGCCGGGTCTGCGGGCCGATGACATGGCAGTGATCCGTGCAGTACGGGCGTTGCTGGCCGCGTGGGACATCCCCGAGTTGGATGACCCGTTGGCGATCTCCCGTCTGGTGGCACGCCGTTCGGTTGCGTTGGCCGGCGGTGTCCGGTGACGACGACGCTGCCGCTGGGTCCTACCTCTGACGCCTGGGACCACCTGCCTGTCGTTGCTGCGATCGCCGCGAGCTCGGACTGGCCTTCCGAGGTGGAGGCGTACCTGCGGACTGGTGTGGTTCCTGCCGCGCACGATCTGGCACACCCGCAGCCGGTGTACGGCTGTCCTGGCTGCCCGCAGGCTGGCGGGTGCCCATCGTGTGGCCTTCCGGTGCCGGAGTGCCCGGACCCGGCTGGGCACGACCGGGTGTGGCGTTCGGGCGAGGCATCGCTGCTGGCCGGTGGCGATCGATGAGCACGACCGCAGCCCGTAGCCGTCGACGGATCATCGCGGGGCGCACGGCGACACACCGTCCGGCCACTCGGCGGCGCCGGTTCCGCCACGACGAGCTCGTCGCGGTCGACCTGTTCTCGGGCTTCGGTGGGTTGACCGACGGCATCAGGCAGGCCGGGTTCACCACGATCATGGCCGCGAACCACAACGACTACAAGGTGCAGGTTCACGAGGCCAACCACCCGTACGCCGAGCACTGGATCGCTGACCTCGTCGACCCCGAATCGTCCGACTACCACGACGCCCGAGACCTCCCCGCCGCCGACCTTCTCGTCGCTGGCGTCAGTTGCACAAACCATTCGCAGGCGAACACGCAGAAGGCTTACGCACAGGGGTTGACGCTGTTCAACTTCGACGACCCGGACTTCGAGGACCGCGTTACGCGCTCGGAACGGGACCGGGCGACCGCGAATTGCGTCCTGCACTACGCCGAGCGGCACCACCCGCGCATGATCCTCATCGAGTGCACCACCGAACTGGCCTCGTGGGGCCCTGCCATTCCGGGACGCCCGAAGGTCGGCGACGGCTCGACCTACCGCTGGTGGCTGCGCCAGTTCAAGAACCTCAACTACGAGTACAAGGTGATGTACCTGAACTCGCAGTTCTTCGACGTCTCCCAGTCGCGGGATCGGCTGTACATCGCGTTCTGGGATCGCGCCCTGCCCGCCCCCGATCTGGATCACCGGCCGGCGGCGTGGTGCGACCGCTGCCGCGAGGTCGTGCCCGGCGTGTGGTCGTGGAAGACCGGCATCCCCGCGACTGGCTCGGTGCGGTACGGCAAGCAGTACAACTACCGCTGTCCGCGCTGCCGCGTCGAGGTCATCCCACCCATGGCCCCGTCGATCAACGCGCTGGACTTGACGAATCTCGGCACGCGGATCGGCGACCGCGCTAGGCCGCTCGCGCCGGCGACGATGGCCCGCGCCGAACGATGCCGCAGCCGCTTCGCCGAGTTTCCTGCGATCCTCATGCCCGCCAAGGCGGTGCGCGGCGTGGAGCGGCACCCGTGGCAGCCGATGGCCACCCAGACCAGCCAGCAGGAGACCGCGCTGCTGTCGACGGGCGCTGTCATGGTCGCCGCCGGGAACACGTTCGAACGCCCCGGATCTGACTGCCGGACCCGCGACCTGGGTCAGCCGCTGTGGGCACAGACCGCGACCAACACGACCGGCTTGCTCGCGTCGCCTGTCGCACTCACGGGCCACGTTCTCGCCGCCCACCGGCACAACGGCGACGGCCAGCACATCAGTCGGCCGATGGACACCGTCACGAGCACGCACGAGAAGGCAGTGCTGCTCGCGGCGGTGAACAACTACCAGGGCGCCCCGCGTGGCGCGGACGAGCCGCTGCCGACCCAGGCCGGCTCCGAGACCTTGAGCCTGCTGTCTGCGGGCGTCGTCCCGTTCCGCCGGAACACGGTGCCGACCGTGCATGCCGAGCCGATGCCGACGGTGACCTCCGACCAGGTCCCTGGCTTGCTCACCGCTGCCGGGACCATCAAGAACAACGGCTCAATCGATGAGGCCCAGTACCGGGCCCATCCCGTCAGCGACCCGCTCGGCACGATCGTTGCGTCGAGCGCCAACCAGGCGTTGCTGTTCTCCGGCTGGCACGAGCAGAACGGCGCGAGCGCCGCGCCGTCGCTGGCCGAGTGGCGGAACGCTCTCGCCGATCTTTCCCTGGAGGACTGCTACTTCCGGATGCTCGGGCCCCACGAGGTCGGCCGGGGCTGCGGGTTCGACGTGGACTTCCCGGACCACCAGGGCAGCTTCGTCGTGTGGGGCTCCGCCCGCGACCAGGTGGACGGGTTCGGCAACGCCGTATCCCCTGCGGTCGGGGCGTGGATCGGGTCTCGGCTGCGCGTCGCGCTCGACAGCGGCGGTGCCCGGTGACTGCTTCGGTGACCGCCATCTCGGACGCCCCCAGCGTCCGCGCCGGCGCCCGGCACTCGTGGGACAAGCAGCCTCGCCGGGATGATCCGACCCGTCACGTTTACACCTGCCGCCGTGACGGTTGCGGGTTGAAGCGCCGTTCGGACTTGGTCGACGGGGAGTGGCTGGACTTCTGGCTGTGGCCGGACGGGTCGCAGGGTTCGGGCCGGAAGGTTCCGTCGTGCCGTGGCGGCGCGACCGTCGAGCCGGCTCCTGCGCCGCTGACGCTTGCCGCTAGCCCGGTTGAGGCGACTTCCACCCCGCCCTGCTGTCGCTGTGTTCCGCCGCTAGAGCCGTGCCAGCAACCGACCCACCTGTATTTGGCCGGCCACCTGTGTGACTTCCAGGCCAGCCTTCTCCGCTCTGCCCGAACGACCAACGGGGGCGTTGCATGACCACCGAGACCATCTTGGACGAACTTGCCACCGTCGAGCGCGACATCGCACTGCCGGTGATGGCACTCAACGACCTGGCCGTACTGCACACGCCGGGTTCGCTGGACCGCCCGCCGCGAATCGATGTGGTGCACAGGGACAAGCCGGGTGAGCCGCTGATCTCTCTCGACCCGACGGACGCATCCATCCTGTTGGGTCGACTGTCGGAGCAGTTGGCGTCGGCGTGGACCCATGCTGATGAGCGGCTGCGCAGGGTCGAGGGCCGCTTCGAGGCGTCGGCTGGCGGTGGGCTGTCATGACTCTGGCCTTGCGGATTGTTTCCGCTACCGCTCCCCCGGATCGTCGGGTCCGCTGGGTTGAGGTCGACAACTTGGCTGAGGTGCTGGTGTGGGTCTCTTCCCGGGCCCGGGCGTGGGATGAGATCAGCGGTGGTACACGACGGCTCGCGGTTGTGGCGGCTCCTAAGGCGGCTGTCCGGTGAGCGTCCACATTGCCGTGCCGCACCTACACATGTCGCACCTGTCGCGCCGGGAGATCCTGCGTGCTGCTGCGGTCTGCGTCCCTGCCGTGCTGCTGCTGGCCGCTGACGCCGCCGGCTTCACGGTGCCTGCGCTGACCCTCCTGGTTGGTGCTGTTGTCGCCTGGCGCATCACCGATTGGCATTGGCGCGCCCGGCATCTGAAGGCGATGGAAGGGCTGCAAGAGGTGGCCCACCAGCAGCGGCTGCAAATCGCCGGGTTTCAGCGGGAGCAGGCGTACTGGTGGAACACGGAGGTGTCTGGCCGGAATAGCCGCTGGCCGGTGAACGAGTCCGCCCGGGTTGGTGTGCGGTGAGTCGCCGTATCTGGATCGCCAGCGGGGCGGTCGGTGTCGCCGTCGGTGTCGCCGTCGGTGTCGCCGTTGTGCCTGCGGCTGCTGCCGCCCTTCTTCGCTGCGCGGGCTGGGCCCGCACCCTTCGAAAGGCTCGCCCGTGAACAGAGATGGATACGGCTGGGGGATCGTCCTGACCCAGCTTGTGCTCGCGCTGGTGTTGTTGCCGTTCCTGCCGCTCACCCTGCTGGTGATCGGTTGGGTGCGGCTGCGTGACTCGCTGGAGCGTCGCGCTGAGGCTCGGGCGGTGGCTCGTGTTTGAGCAGGTTTCCGTTCCCATCTGGTTGATCGTGATCGTCAGCGCCGGCTGGGTTGCTCTTGTGGCTGCCGCGTTCCTGTTCGGGCGTGCCGACTGGCGCGCTGTGCTGGATCTTGCCCGTGATTCGGAGACGGCTGCGCGGATCGCTGCGATCAAAGAGAACGCGATCCGGGCAATCCACGGCGCCGCAATCGAGCATGTGATCGAGCGTGCTGCGCTGGCCGGAGCGGCGACTGGGTTCGTGGCCGCCCGCAATCCGCGTGCCATCCGCCCGGTGATCGAGCGGGTCAGGTACATCAACACGGCGGTCAGCGTCGAACCGTGGTCGGTGAACATCAAGCCACGCGCCGTTGTCCTCGACGAGCCGCCTGTGCCTGATGAGGACCGTCCGGTCCCGACCGGTGACGACGACTACCCGCACGCCGACGTAGCCGAGGAACCGAAGGTTGGCCGGCATCGGGTGCCCGACGGGCTACTTGAGGACGACACCCGGCAGATCGGTGACGCCTCTCTCGCTCGTGCACTTCGGGAGGTCGGACGGTGAGCGGGTTCATCCTCGACGTCATCTTCGCCGCCGCCGGCATGCCCGCCTGGGTGGGTGTGGCCCAGATCGTGGCCGCGTTCACCATCCTCGGCTTCCTTGCGGGGGCTGCGGTGGTCCGGCGCAGGTACGAGCGGCGGCTCCAAACCGAGTCGTTGACCGCCGCGCACACGTGGCTGGCGCCCCCGGTCGCCGAGGTGAAGCCGGAGCGGTCGAGGCGGGGCGCGCATCGTGGCCCTTCGTCGGGTCCTCGCGTGGTGCCAGCGCATCCGGTACGGGTCGACGACGAAACGCAGGTGATCGTGCCGGGCTCGTACGGCGGCGACAACGAGGAAACCGCTGTCCTGCGGTTGAACCAGACACCGGAGCGGAGTGTGCGCCGTGGCTAGCGGCGCCGCCTTCGCCGCTGTCGCCGTGACCCTGTATGCGGGGCACCAGCTCGCCGACCACGTATTGGGTCAGACCGACAGGCAGGCCAGCGGGAAGGCAGAGCCGGGCTGGGCGGGCTGGCGGCACATTATCGGCCACGTCGCCCTGTACCACGCGGTGGTGGCGGCGATGCTGCTCGTTGCCGTCGCGGTGCTGGACTTGCCGGTCACGTGGGCTGGCGCCGCCGCAGGTTTGGGTTTCAGCGCAGCCACGCACGCGTTGATCGACCGCAGGTGGCCGGTGCGGCTGCTGCTTGAAGCCACCGGATCGGGTCCGTTCTCCCGTCTGTCCAGTAACGGCATGAACGGCATCTACCTCGCCGATCAGGCTCTGCACTACGCGTGCCTGTGGGTGTCGGCGCTGCTGGTGGTGAGCGTCTGATGAGCGACCACCTGACGGTCTACATCTCGATCGGAAACTCCGACGACAAGCTGTCGCAGGAGGAATGGGCGGACTTCGTCATCGACGTCGGCGACATCGTCCGCAACCTTGCCTGGCGCACCCATGGCCAATGGTTCTCCGCGCCGGCCGCGCCGTGGCAGAACGCGTGCTGGTGTGTCGAGGTTCGGCCGGTGATGGTCGACAGGCTGCAGCAGGCGCTTGCTCGGATGGCTGCCCGGTACCAGCAGGAGTCGATTGCGTGGGCTGAGGCCAGCGTGTCGTTCATCGGCCCAGCGCGGGGTGGTTCGGATGCCTAGCCCCACGCCGCTATCACGCAGCGCCCTCGTCGCCGCCCTCAATGCGCGCAGGGACAACGACGTGTACGCCCGCATCCCGTGCGAGACCGGCGGCTACATCCGGTGCGCCGTTGTGGATGTGGTCTACGACGGCGAGTACGACACGATCGACATCGTTACCGACGTGTACCTCGACGGCGAGGACGATCCGGACGAGGAGCTACCTCCCAGTCCCCAGCACGTCACGTTGATCGATGACGGTTCCGGTGATCCGCCCTCCGTCGTTCACGGCGACGCACCGCTTTCCCCTGAGGGTGAGACCGCGATGCGCGCCTTGGTCGCTGCCGCGAAGGCCGACCTTCAAGCCGATCCGTCGATCGGTGAACGGCAGGAAGCGGCGATCAAGCGGATCCGGGAAAACGCGGGGCTGTCCGGTGGGGTGGAGGCGCAGCAGGCGCAGGGCGACGGAGAGACCCCATGAGCGCCGTCATCCGCTGGGAATCGCCGCCCGTCGAGCGTGTACGCCCGCGCCGTATCGCTGAGTGGGATGCGGTCGCCGATGACCTGCGTGCGCGGCCGGGCGAGTGGGCGCTGATCGCTACCGGCGTACAGCACACCGGCACGGCTGGGCAGATCAACGCTGGCCGGATCGTGTGCTTCGCGCCCGCCGGCTCGTTCGAGGCGCAGCGCCAACTCGTTGACGGGGAGATCCGGGTGTATGCCCGCTACGTCGGCGAGGAGGACTCGTTGTGCGTGGCTTGATTGCCGCCGGTGTCCACCGTGATCCGGCCGCCTTCGCGGGTGAACTGTCGGATCGCGCGCTGCATGTAGGCCCGCAGGTCGTCGGAGCGCTTGATGCCTTTGGCCGCGCACACCTGCCCGTAAGCCTCCCAGAGCGGCGCTTCCACTCGGATGACGCGGTTCGGTGTGTTCGCCATGTCACTCAGCCTAACGGCTGCACATGCAGCACGTCCATAAATGGCCAGGTAGCGGGTTGCAGTGCATATGCAGTTCGGCTAGTCTTCGCATATGCAGTCCGAGGGAGCTGAACAGCCAATGATCTCGGGAAACTCTGACTTCACTGCCTATGCAGTCGGCATCGTTCACGCCTCGGTCTGCACGTCGTTGTCCGACGAGGAGGCAACGGAGCGGCTGAACGGTGAGCACCCGACCGGCATCGAGTCCCCCTGGTCGATCAGTGACGAGCCCTTCGCTACAGGCGAGCCCAACGGGTGCCCGTGCGACCGGTCGCCGCAGACACACCGCCACTTCCTCTTCGCCTGCTGATCGAGGTGCCCGTGACCGACATCGAGGTCTTCCAGTTCCCAGTAAACGGTCAGGAGATCCGGACCGTCCTGCGCAACGACGAACCCTGGTTCGTTGGCCGCGACGCCTGCGACGCCCTCGCCCTCACCAACCACCGGTCTTCCCTCGCTCTGCTCGATGAGGACGAGAGGGACGTACACACTGTGGACTCCCCCTCTGGCCAGCAGGAATACATCATCATCAGCGAGTCCGGGCTGTACTCGCTGATCCTGCGGAGCCGGAAGAAGGAAGCGAAGCTCTTCAAGCGGTGGATCACTCACGACGTCCTGCCAGCCATCCGCAAGACGGGCTCCTACGGCGTCGCTCGCCTGAGTCCACGCGAATTGGCGCAACTCGTCATCGAGGAAGCCGACCGGGCAGATCGAGCGGAAGCGCTCAATACCAAGCAGGCCAAGGAACTGGAGTCCGCGCGCCCGCAGGTCGCCTACGTCTCCCGGTACGTCAACCCAACCGAGGACGTGACCCTGATCAAGGAGTTCGCGATCCAGGTCGGCATGTCGGAGAAGGAACTTCGCGAATACCTCGTGGCCAACAAGGTGATCTACCGCCGGACGATGTGGCGCACCACCAGCAAGGGCAACAAGGAGAGCGTCGGCCAATGGATCGCGTGCACCAAGTACCGGTCGTGGTTCACGCCGAAGGACCAGCCTGACGCACCTCGCCTCCACAACGGCCAGGTTCAGCAGACCTTGTACGTCAACGCCGTCGGCAAGCAGCGGATCGGCGAACTGTTGCAGCGCAAGCCCCCGGCTCTGTTCGACGCAGAGAAGCCGTCGAAGGCGGTGGCAGCCCGATGACCGCCGAACCGATGTGCTGCGGAACGCCGATGGTTCACAACTCGTGGACCGAGGAGTACGAGTGCGCCGACGCCTACTTCCGGCTGCTCGATGACGGCGTGCTCGACGGCACTCTCGCGCTTCTGGCCGTCGATGACGAGCACCTGACGCCGTACCAGCGCGAGCGGTACGAGCACTGGCGGACCGTCCGCGTCCCCGATGCTGCCCGCTCCGCCGAATACGTCACTACCTCCCCGAAGGACTGATACCCCATGACCGAACTCGTTCTTGAGCACCAGGACCAGCCCAACAAGACCGCCGAGATCGGCCCGATCATGCTCACGCCGCCCATCAGCGAGGACTACTGGCTGTTCCGGGTCCGCGTGGGCAACGGGCAGGCCATCGTCGGCTTCCCGAAGTTCCGCACGATCGGCGTCGGCTTTGCGCAGGAGGAGGACTGGAACACCAACTTCCCCTACACGTGCACGACCGAGGAGATCTGGCAGCACATCCGCCACAACAAGGGTGACGACTCGATAGCGGACGAGGACTGCGTCGAGGCGATCCGCATGGTCCAGGACGCCGCTCGCGAGCACATGGCGCAGGCGTCGGCATGACCATCGTTCACTTCGACCTCGCCGCCGCGCAAGAGGCCAGTAACCGTCTCGATGACGGTATCGGCCGTGAGGGTGACGGAGCCCTTGCCGCCCAGTTCGAGGGGTTCTGCCAGCAGGAGCAGGACCGGTTCTGGGAGGCGCACGCAGCAGTCGAGGATGCCCGCTGGCTGGCCGTGCAGTGCCGGTTCTGTGGTCCGGAGGGTTCGTCTGGCCCGGACTGCGGCGACTGCCCTGCGGGTGAAGCCGCTGGGGGTGTGGCATGACGAATCCCAAGACCCCGCTGGACCTCGACGCCATCCGCGCCCGCGCTGACGCTGCAACCGAGGGTCCGTGGGTTTCCGGTGCGGACTACCAGCCAAGTTGGCTGCCGCACGAACTCATCACGGCACCGGAAAACCCGATCGTCGAGTTCACGGCAGACGAGCAGGGTGCCGCCGACGCCGACTTCGCGGCACACGCCCGCGAAGATGTGCCGGCTCTGCTCGCGGCAATCGACCGCGTCATGGCGGTGGAGGCCAGTCGGCTCGGCGCTGATGAGCGAGTCCGAGAACTGTGCGCTGACGGCGACCGACCCGAGGTCGCGTTCTATGCAGGCGCTTCGTTCGCGCTCGCAAAGGTGCGCCGCGCGCTAGTCGGGGGTGCGTCGTGATCACCGACCACTCCGCCTGTGACTTCGCATGGAAGCGGGTCCGCTGCGACCGGTGCGGACGCGACTACCAGTGCACCCCATCCGATGACCACTACTGCGCGGCCGAGGGTGACCATTGCTGCGAGCCGTGCCTGCTCGGCGGTCTGCCGCTGACGGTGCTGACATCAGTGGATGTTGTTCGCCTCGCGGGCGGTGAGCCGACATGACGCTCTCCCCGCTCGACGACCGCGACCCGGCTCCCGTCGGCCGTGACTGGGCTGCCCTCAACGTCCAGCTGGTGCGTTGCCCGTTCTGTCTCAAGCTCCTGCCTGGCCTGTTGGCCGGCTGCGACGAGGACGACTGCCGCCGGCTGGAGAACGCCGAAGACCACGCCTACACCCGGAGCCTCGATGTCTGAGCCGGCCACCCCGACAGACCTTGCGCCGGGCATCTACGACATGCCCGAGGACCAGTACCACGCCGACCCTGTCCCCGGCGGTTCGCTGTCCTCATCGGGTGCGAAGCTCCTGCTGCCCCCGTCAGCCCCGGCCGTGTTCCGGTACCGGCAGCAGCATCCAGAGCGGCGCAACGAGTTCGACCTCGGGCATGCGGCCCACAAGAAGGTGTTGGGCGTCGGGTCGGAGATCGCCGTACTGGACTTCCCCAACTACAAGACGAAGGACGCGCAGAACGCCCGCGATGCGGCCTACGCGGCCGGCAGGGTGCCGTTACTGCCCCACGAGGACGCGCAGACCGATGAGATGGCCGCCGCGGTCATGCGGCACCGGATCGCCGGGCCCCTGTTCGCTGCTGGGCGGGGTGAGCCGGAGCGGACGCTGATCTGGCAGGACAAGGCGACCGGGGTGTGGCGCCGCGCCCGGCTCGACTGGATGGTCACGCTCAACGGTGGCCGTCTGCTGGTCGGCGATTTGAAGTCGTGCGCGCGGGCGGCTTTGGAGTTCCTACCCAAGGTGGTCCACGACTTCTCCTACTACCAGCAGGCCGCCTGGTACTTGGACGGCGTCCGCGCGCTGAAGCTCGGCGACGAGTCCGCCGACTTCGTGTTCGTGTTCGTCGAGAAGACCCCGCCGTATCTGGTGCAGGTGGTGCGCCTCGACGACCAAGCGTTGGCGATCGGTGCCGCCCGGAACCGGCAGGCGTTGGAGATCTTCCGCGACTGCAACGAGTCGGGGATGTGGCCCGGCTACGACGACTCAGACATCGCTGTGATCAGCCTGCCCGCATGGGCGGCACGCAAATACGAGGAGCTGTACTGATGACCGATCTTGCCGTCCGCTCGGACGACGCCACTGAGAACCTGCCGGCCACGCCCGCTCAGACGCCGGCCCCGCAGCCGATGTACACCAGCGAACTGCTGCTGTGGGTGGAGGAAGCCCGGCAAGCCAACAAGATCGCGCAGTCGTTGGCGAACACATCATTCGTGCCCGCCTCGCTGCGTGGGAAGCCACACGACATCACGGCGGCGATCCTGGCCGGCAAGGAGCTTGGCCTTCAGCCGATGGCGACCCTCCGCAGCATGGACGTCATTCAGGGCACTCCGGCGTTGCGGGCGCACGCGATGCGCGGACTGGTCCAGTCCCACGGCCACAAGGTGTGGCTGGAGAAGCAAACCCCGACCGTTGTCATCTACCAGGGGCAGCGCCGCGAGGCGGACGGCTCCTACGGCAAGGTGCAGACCTCGGAGTGGACGATCGAGCGTGCACGGGATCTGGGGCTGCTGGCGAAGGATCAGTGGAAGAAGCAGCCGCAGACGATGCTGACTGCCCGCGCGACGGGCGAGATCTGCCGGCTGATCGCCTCCGATGTGCTCCACGCCATGCCGTACGCGGTGGAGGAGTTGGACGAGTCCAACCGGTACGAGTCGACTGCGGCGCCGATCCGGGTCACGGCCGCCGAGATCACGACCGCTGCCGCGCTGCCCGCCCCTGCTGGCCCGGTGACCGCTGCGGAGATCGTGGCCAACGGCTCCACTCCAGCCGCCGCTCAAACGTCCATCTCAGAGGCCGACGGTCAGCCGTGGCCGACGACTGCGCAGCCCCCGGACCACGTCGAGGACGGTGGCGAGTGAGCACCGAACTGGTCGGTCCCGTCGCGGTGGTCCGGTTCCGCGACGGGACGGTGATCCCCTACCAGCCGCCACGTGACACGGTGGACGGGGAACGCTGGTCCAACTGCACCGACCACCGCGTTGCCTGCGACTGCCGTGAAGCCGAACTGGCCGAGCAGATCGGCGAGTACCGGGCGACGCTCGAAGCGGCGGTCAAGGCGTGCCAGCGAATCTTGGACGGGCACGCGACGTACGCCTACGAGGACGCGCCGGACGGTGGGCAGCGCGAGGTCGGCTGCATGTGTACCGGCTGCCAGATCGCGCGGAAGGTCCACCTGCTCGCCAGTTACGAGGCCGGTCCGACCTACCGCGACGAGATCGACGGACTGTCGCCGGAGTCGGTTGACGCTGGCTGGCGATGGAAGCTGTGCGCGCCGTACCTCGCTGAGCGGTTTCCCGGCATTTGCCAAACGGCGTGGACTCGGTCGCGGGCCGACGGTCACGCCCACCTCATGCAGCCAGGCGGAGTGCCGGAGCCCATCGAGGTCGAGGTTCCGTTCTGATGACGCTGTCTCGGAAGACTCCCCTACGTTCCACGAAGCCGTTGGCTCCGATGTCGGAGCGGCGGTTGATGGAGTTGAAGGCCGCTGGCCTACCGGTGAACAGCACGCTCGTGCCACGCCAGCGCGCGAACCTGGACCGGCAGCCGCGGTCCTCGACGCGCCGGGACACGGGCCCCACGGTTTCGACGACGAAGCTGTTGCATCGCCGCTCCGGCAAGGTCTGCGAATGGCCGGGCTGTGTCCAGCCCGCGACGGAGAAGCACCATCGGCTGAACCGGAAGAGCGGCGGCCGGCACGGTGAGGCCCGTGAGCGGGTCAACGGCGTGGCGTGGCTGCTGCACGCCTGCCACACCCACCACGCCTACGTCACGTCGCCGTTCGGTGAGCGCCGTCAGCGGGCGTTGGCGATGGGCTGGCTGCTGACGGAGAACCAGGACGCGCTGCGGGTGCCGGTGTTGACCCGCCATGACGACGAGCCCGTCTGGCTGGACGCCGAGGGCATGTGGCATCTGTTCGAGGTTGGTGTCGCATGACCGGCCAGTCAACGTGGGAGACGGTGGCTGCGTCTGGTCATCGTCCGCAACACCTGCTCGGGTTCGGCGAAACCGACTGGGTCCGCGCCGAATTGGCGCGGGTGGCGGTGAAGCTCCGCGACGAGCACGGCATGACCACCGGCGTCTCCGGCAT
The DNA here is from genome assembly GCF_026130045.1 of Micromonospora sp. CPCC 205371. Lineage (GTDB taxonomy): Bacteria > Actinomycetota > Actinomycetes > Mycobacteriales > Micromonosporaceae > Phytohabitans. The sequence goes on along the minus strand of NZ_JAIBNX010000006.1, from coordinate 90,910 downwards.
GGCTATCGGTACGGATCTGTGGTGGGCGGCTGCCGTCGTCGATGCCGGGGTGAAGCTGTGGGCGCCCATCCCTTTCCCGCACCCGCCCGACCCGTGGCGGCCGGAAGACCGGGACGAGTGGCGGCGGCTTCGCCGCGCCGCCGACGTGGTCACCCTCTACGGCGACGCCTACGACGTCCGGCTCCTACACGCCCGCAACGACGGGATGCTCGCGGCTGCTGACGCGGTGGTGGCGGTGTGGAAGCCGTCGAAAACCTCGGGTGGCACGGCCAGCGCGGTCCGGAAGGCGCAGGCGATGGGGCTTCCGATCGTCCACCTCAACCCGGAGCGGCGCACCGTCACTCTCCTCAATCTCGCCCGCGAGAGTGCGGGTTCTCCCTCCCCCAACCCCGAAAGGCGGTAACCCCATGCCTGAAACCACGATCTCCCCCGACGAGCGCCGCGCTCGCCTCGACGGCCCCATCCACAGCTTCTTCGGCCTCTCCTACTCCAACTATCTGGTGCTGCACCGGACGCTGATGCAGTCGATGCCCGTCGAGTGGCAGGAGCGCGCGGTCGCCCTGTTCCGGGACCTGGACGCCGCGTTCGAGCACGTTGAGCAGGCTGAGGCGTACGAGGTGACAGCCGCGACTGAGTGCGAGTACAGCGACCTGTCCGACGCCGACATGCGGCAGCTTGGCGTGACCCAGCCGGACGAGCCTGCCGACGAGCACGATGAGCGTTGGGAGCGGCGCTACTACGACCGGGACGGCAACGAGCACGACGCGTGTGACCGGGCGCTGGTGCCGCGTCTCGGCGGTGATCCGATTCCGCATTACAACCGGGGCCGCACGTTCATCGAGCCGCAGACTCCGGTGGTGTCCGGTGTGTGACCGAGAGACCGTCCAGCGTGGCCCTGTCCACGAGGTCGCTGAGCGCCAGTACAGCGACCCGATCCCCGACGACCTGCTGCCGCTGATCGAGCAGGCCGGGCTGATTGTCCACGACCATGACGACCACGTCACTGCCTACCGGAATGACCGGATGGTCGGCTGCGTGTGGGGTCCCGCGGTCGAGGGCGAGTGGTTCGGCCACCGTGAGGGCTCGAATCCGGTGCGGCTGCCCGACCGGATCGCGGCACTGCGGTTCATGGTCGGCGCCGACGCCGAGGCGGTGGCCGAATGACCACCAAGACCGACGTGTGGCCGTTCGGCAACGACGCTGACCGCGACGACCCGCTGACCGCCCACCGGGTCGCTGTCACCTCATCCCATCCTGGCTGGTCGTTTCTGGTGTCGTTCGACCGCCAGTCGGAGGCGCGCCCCACCGACGCTGAGACGGCGATGCTCGCCTCCTACCTGGACGAGTACAAGCACCACTGGTACGGCGACAACCGCTACCGGCAGCGGATGGAGCAGCGGGCGCTCGACGTGGACGGCGGCGCGAACGGGGTCATCCTCCACAAGTTCGGCGAGGGTGACTGGGGCTACCGGCGGCGCTCGTACCGGTCCGGCTTCCTGTTCACCGTCGTGTGGCCGAACCTGCGTGGCGACTCCGAGTACGCCGACCACGGCTGGCTTGGTCCGCTGTCGCTGCTGGAGCTGATGGACCGCATCCACACGATCAGCGACGACAAGCCGATGCAGCGGTGGATCGACTGGAAGTCCGCGCACCCTGAGGTGTTCGGAGCGGGCCGGTGAACGCCATGACTGGGACCCGCACGTGGACGCTCGCCATCCCAGCGCCGGTGCCGATGAAGTCGGCGAACTCCAACGACCATTGGCGCACCACCAGCCGGAGCCGCCGAGCATGGCGGGAAGCCGCCTACGGCCGGGCCGCGCTCGCCAAGCTGCCGCGCGGGCTGCGCCGCATCCGGGTGGATGTCGAGCTGCGGTTCACGACGGTGCGCCGTCGGGACGCCCCCAACTATCACGCCGGGGTGATCAAGCCTTGTATCGATGCTCTGACGCCTGAGCGGCGGGTGCGGAAGAAGGACGGCTCGTACCGGGTCGAGCGCGGCTGGGGGCTGATCCCCGACGACACCGCCCAATTCCTTGACCTGACAGCGCCGCGCATCGGTCCTCCGGTGCCGAAGGGGCTGCACCCGTACGGCCTTGTCGTGCTGACCATCACCGATCTATCCGAAAGGGAACCATCATGACCAAGCCCACCACCCACGTCCTGATCGTCACCGACATGAGCGGGTCGATGCAGCCGCTCGCGGAGGACGTTCGCGGCGGCTTCAACACCTACCTCGATGAACTCGCCAAGGACGGCGGCAAATACCGGCTTACCGTAACCCTGTTCGATGACCGGTTCGAGTCCCTGTGCGTGGCGGCGAAGCTGAAGGACGTCCCCCGGTTGACGGAGGAGAACTACCGGCCACGTGCGATGACGGCACTGCTGGATGCGGTTGGAAAGACGGTCGCCGAGTTCGACTCGCGGGTACCGACCCTAGCCGACGGTGACCGCGTGCTGGTGGTCGTGCAGACCGACGGGGCGGAGAACGCTTCCCGCGAGTTCGCCCGCGACCGCATCGCCGCCCTGATCAAGGAACGCGAGGCGACCGGTAAGTGGTCGTTCATCTACCTCGGAGCTGGCGTGGACGCCTGGGCGCAGGCCGGCGCGTTGGGGTTCGCGGCCACGAACACGGTCCGATCGGCGCACAGCGGCTCCGCGACCCGCTCGGCGTACTCGGGGCTAACCCAGGCGTCCGTCGCGTACTCGAAGGGCGCGTCGGCGTCGGAAACGTCGGGACTGCTGGCTGAGGCGCTGGCCGATGACAGCAACTGAGCCGGTGATTGCCCCGTCCGACACCTTCTGCCACACCGTCCGCGACGACGAACCCTGCGTCCTTCCGGTTCACGACGGCGACGTCCACGAGGACCCGGACGGCACCGAATACCGGCAGATCCCGCTCACCGAGGAGGCGAGCCGATGAGGACACAGGAACAGATCGCCGCCGACGCCGAGGACCGGAGCCCGTTCTCCAACGGATCCGAGTACGACTACTGGGCCGACCGGTGGTGCTACCGCTGCCGCCGTGACGACGCCGAGACGGAGACCTGGTGTCCGATCCTGTCGGTTGCGATGCTCGGCAACTGGCCGAAGGAGTTGACCCGGCATTACGTCAAGTTCGGTGCCCGCATCGAGGGGACGAACCGGGTTGAGGTGTCCGAGACGACCGCCGACGACCCGGACGGCTGCGCGTTCGTCGACACGTGCACTGAGTTCGACGAGCGCCGCGACGACGGCGACGATCCCGAACCGGAGCCCGGGCCACCGCCTGTCATTGACGGGCAGGTGGACATGTTCGAGGTATTCGCCGACCACATCGTCGAGCAGGCCAGCGAGCGTGCGGCGGTGTCAGCGTGAGTCGCCGCCTGCGAATGATCCGAGCCTGCGCCCCGAGTTTGGCCGACGGCCGTCTCACCACCACCTACCGGGATCTGGTCGGCGTCACCGTGGGGGCGTTGGGGGGCGCGAATCACTGTCCGACGCATGACGAGGCGCTGCCGTTGCGGCACACCAGTCCGCCGGGTTCGTGTCTGGACAACTTCTGGAGTGAGCGGCATCTCGCGTCGCTGGGGTGGCTGGATATGTGGCGGCTGTGGCGTTCCTGGCGGAAGGCGGCACGCCCGTGATCGCCAACGCCATCACCGTGCGAGCGCCATGGGCACTCGCGATCGCCTCGGGGTTCAAGGACGTCGAGAACCGCACCCGGCAGGTCCACTACCGCGGCCAGCTCGCTGTCCACACGGCCGCCACATGGTGTCGGCTCGGCGGGCAAGACCCGCGTATCCGGTCCTGGTGGTGGGGCGAGCAGAACTGGCAGAACCAGGGGCCACTCGACGGCACCGAGTTCCCGAACCTGATGCGCCGGATCGTCGCGGTCACCACTGTGGCTGGCTGTCACCGTGCCGAACCGGGCTGCTGCGAAAGCCGATGGGGCGACCAGCCCAACACCATCAACCCGGTCGTGTGGCACGTCGAGCTCGCCGACACGGAGGCGCTGCTGGAGCCGGTGGGCCCGGTTCGGGGTTCCCTGTCGCTGCCGTGGCAACTGCCCCCAGATGTGGCCGAGAAGGTGCAACACCAACTCGATGATCGGCTGATGGACGCCCTAGCCGCCGCTGCCGTGCTCGGCGATTCGGCACCAGCAGACCTCGCCGACCAAGTGCTCGCGCGGGTTCAGGACGGCGGCAGCGCCGCCTGGAAGGCCAGTCAGGCCCAACTCGATGGCGGTGACGGTCGTGGCTAAGCGCAAGCTGTACGCCGTTAACGTCCACGGCCGCATCCCCGACCACACGGTCGAACACACAACACTGGCCACCGACGCCGCCGTCACCGGCCCTCGCGTCGGCCTAGGGTGGCTGTCCGACACCGGCCATTGGGGAGCGCGAGGACACCGCTACCCGATCGACGCCTGCCTGTCGGAGACGGTGCTGGTTGCGGAGCTGCGGGCGGTTGCCTACGCGTGGCGTCGCATCAAGCCGACTGGCCCGGTCACTCTGCTACTCGACAGCCAGGACGCGATCGAATACCTGCGTCGCTGGCAGGGCGGCGACGGGCGCTTGCCTGCCGCCTACCGTTCGGCGTACCGGACCGATGACGCCACTCCGGCTCTGGTTGGGCTGGCCGACACACTCGCCGGCCGTCCCGAGGTGACGGTCCGGTGGGTGGAAGGCCACACCGGGCACATCCTCAACGAAGCTGCCGACTCGCTGGCGAAGCTGGGCTTGCGCGGCAACCTGTCCCACTCAGAAGCGATTGCGGCTGGCCGCGTGATCGCCGCCAACCGGCTCGCCGATCTCCACGCGTTGGAGGCCAGCGATGCCTGAGAAGGTCGCGTCGTGGCGGAAGGTGCCGTGCCCTTCTTGTCTCGCCCGGCGTCTCCAGCCCTGCCGCACCGCGGATGGTAGGGAGGCGACGGAACCGCACGCTGCCCGCCGTCAGGCCGGGAAGGTAGCCGAGCTGCCGGCCCCGCTGCTGTCGTACGGGTGGGGCGGCGAATGGCCACACATCGTCTCGGCAGCCGACCCGCGGCGGGCCCTGTGCGGTGTCGGGCTCGTCGTGCCGCCAGTGCTGCAACCTTCGCTGGAATCGGCGCACCCGCAGTGCAAAAACCTGCTCGGGAAGGTCGACGCCGCAACCGCCATCGCTCCGACGGGGGTGTGCCCGGTGTGCGTGTCCGAGGAAGACCTCGACGAGGACGGGCGCATCAAGGCGCACAAGCAGATGTACGGCGGACGCCGGACTGACGTGGACTGCGACGGCGCCGGACAGAAGCCGGAGGACGACCAATGAGCCCCCGCACCTCTCGCCGACCAACCGCCGACCCACTCGGTGCGGCGATCCGAGCCCGGCGCCTCGCCCTGGAGCTAAGGCAACGAGACGTCGCCGAACGCGCCGGCGTCAACATCCGCACCGTGTGGCTGATCGAGCGAGGCCAAGGACATCCCGCGTCCAAGAGTCTCCGGCAAGTCGCCGACGTTCTCGGCTTGACCCTCACGCTCATCGACCGTTCGGTGGCGGACCGGATTGCGGAACTGGAGTCGCGGCTCGGGCAAGCGCAGACCGCACTGTCGTGGGAGTCGCTGCGCGACGTGAAGCAACGCGCCGACCGTGACCAAGCCGCGTTGGACCGTGCCCGCCGCCGGATCGCAGACCTTGAACGGGAAAACGCCTCGCTGAGGGCATCGGTACGCCGGCATGAGGAGGCACTCGACGCTCTGGCACGGCAGCCGGTACTCACCCACGACCTCATCGACCAAGCACGCGCTGCGTGCGCACCCCTTCACCGCCTCCCCGAAAGGACCGCAGCATGAGCCTGCCCATCATGACCGGCACCGGCCGACTGATCGAAGATCCTGAATTGCGCTTCACTCCGTCGGGTAAGGCGGTCGCGAAGGTACGCCTCGCCTTCAACTCGCGGAAGAAGAACCCGCAGACCCAAGAATGGGAAGACGACAAGGCGTTCTTCATCAACGGAACCGTCTGGGGTCAGGAAGCCGAGAACCTCGCCGAGAGCTTGCAGCGCGGCGTCGAGGTGGTCGTGACGGGGCGCTTGGAGACCCGGTCCTACGAGACCCGCGAGGGTGAAAAGCGATCGGTCGTAGAGCTCCAGGTGGACTCGATCGGGCCGACGCTGAAGTTCGCCACGGCGAAGCTGCAGCGGATGTCGCGGTCGAGCGGTGGCGGTCGGGCGTCGGGCGGTTCCGGTGGAGGCGGCTTCGATGACCCGTGGGCGTCGTCGTCATCGGCTACGCCTGCCGGATCGGCCGCGTCGGACTTCGATTCCGAGCCTCCTTTCTAGATCAACATGGCTCCCATCGTGGACATGCTCGCCGTCAACAAAGCCCTCAAGGGTGAGCGGGTCAACCTGACCGAGGCCGAGAAGCGGTACGCCGTCCGCGAAGGCGTCCGCCGCGGCATGACGCTCAACTCGCTCGCCCTGAAGCTTCGGATGCCGCAGCGTCGCGCCCGAATCCTGGCCGAGCCAACGTCGCACAGGTTCGACGTGTCCGACATCAACGCATGGACGCCGCTGCCCGAGGACTGCGAGGTGGCCGCGTGATCGAGCGTCCCGTACCGCTGACCTGCACCGGCCGTGAGGTGGACAAGCATCTCCGCCCGGTCGGTGAGGAGTGCGGTACCAAGTTCAACGCCTGCGGTGTGGGTGGCTGGCTGGGGTCGGTGGTCCGAGTCGATTCGGACGGGTCGTTCGGTCCGATGCCGTCGCCGTCCGAGGCGGAGCGGGACATCCAGGCCCGTGCCCCCGGCTGGAGCGTCGCCGTCCTACCCGACGGCTCGCGTGCGGTGACGTGCCCGCGCTGCCGCAAACCCAACGCGGAGCTCGCCGCCGAGGTCCGGGCGATCCAGCAAGAACTGCTCACCCGACAGCCGGACCGCCCGGCAATCCAACCCTGAGGAGAAACGCTATGCGCTGCAAGACCCATCAGCGTCGTGACTGCACTGACGCCCGCTGCCGTCAGGATCGCCGCCGCGAGCAGTCGGCGACGTCCACCTACGACGCCATGTCCGATCCGACGTCGCCGCTGCACCAAACCGTGTACGGCGGGTCGTACTACGGGGCGGGCCCCGACTCGTCGTCGCCGTCGGACTGCGGGTCGAGCTCCAGCTCCGACAGCGGCTCCTCGTGCGGTGGTGGCGAGTAATGGCGCTGGTCATCTCCGCCGCCGCCCTCGTGGGTGCCATCGTCAGCTTTGCGCTCACGGTCGCCCTACGCCCAGCACGGCCGCTTTCCCGCAAGCACCGGGCGCTGCTCAACGACGCCGCCGCCCTGATCGGCCGTGTCCGTCACCCAACGCGCCTCGACGAGATCGAGGTGTTGTCCGAACCATCCCAAAAGGCCGCTGACCAGTGGCTTGCCCGCTACAACAGGGAGTTTGAGTGACCCGCAATCCCCGACGCCGTCTCGTCAAGGCACTGGCCGTCGCCACCAGCGCGGCCGTTCTCGCCACCCTGGCCGGCTGCTCCACCCGGCCACCCGCCGACGAGGTCTACCTGTTCTACATGGACGGCTCCGTCGACACCAAAGAGTTCAAGGAGTGCGTCGAGCCGAACGGTAAGGGCCCGTGGCAGGCGAACAACAACGTCTACACGCTGCCGACGTCGCTGCGGACCTGGAACATCCGGCCCACCGGCGGCGACACCGACCAGCCCATCAAGTCGTCGTCGAAGCCCGGCCCGGACGGGCAGCCCGGCCCCGAGGTGGTCGTCTACGCCACCGCCGAGTTCTACCTGAACACCAACTGCGACGGCGGCGTCGGCTCCCCGGTTGTCCAGTTTTGGGAGAAGACCGGGCGCCGCTACAAGGTGTCCGACGGCGACGGCACCTTCAACGAGGGCGCATGGCGGACCATGCTGCTCAACACGCTGGTCCCCGCCGAGGAGAAGGCGATCCGGGAAGCGACCCGCAACTACACCGCAGACGCCTTGGACGCCAACGCCAACGGTGTGTGGAAGCAGATGGAGGAAGCCCTCGGCGCCACCTTCCTCACCGAGCTGAAGGCGAAGACGGGCGGCGACTACTTCTGCGGGCCCACCTACGACCGGTCGAAGAAGGAATGCCCGCCGATCCGGATCTCCATCACCGATGTGAACTTCGCCGACCAAGGGATCGCCGAGGCGCGGGCGCGGGTGTTCAAGGCCGAGCAGGACGCGAAGGCCGCGCTGATCGCCGCCCAATCACAGGTGGATGTCGCCAACAAGCTCAGCCAGGCGGGACGCGACGCCGGCTACGTGCGACTGAAAGAGCTGGAGACGCAGCTTGAGTCGGCGAAGGCGTGCGCGGCGAACCCGAACTGCACGTTGATCGTCGGCGGTACGGCCGGCGTGAACGTGACGACGAAGTAGCTCGCAGGGCGCGGCCGGTGTCTTCTCCACCGGCCGCGCTCCTCCACCATCCCCAACCTGGCCTCACCCGCGCAACCCCGGAGCAGCCGATGAGCATCACCACCCCGCACGGCTTGTGCCGTCTGGCCCCGGTCCGTGGCGGCCGCGTCGACTGGCCAGCCGGCTACGACATCGAGGTTCAGTCGCTCACCGGCCGGCAGACGGCGATCCTCCGCTACATCGCCGACCACATCGCGGACCGCGGCTACCCACCGACCTTCCGCGAGATTGTCGCCGCAGTCGGGATGCGTTCCACGGGAAGCCTCCGCTACCAGATCCGGCGGCTTGAGGACAAGGGGCTGATCGAGCGGCCGTCACGTCACGGCCAGCGTGCGTCGCTGCGCCTCGTCCGGCCCGAGGAGGTGGCGCGGTGAGCGGGTCAGTCCTTGCTGTCGGCAGGCTTTTCGGGCGGGGGAACCCAGTCCTCCCACGGGTCGCCCAGCGCTTCGCAGGCTTGGTGGTACCAGCGGGCGGGCACGAGCACGGCGTCCGGGGCACTGCGCCGCAGCACGATCGTGTGCTCGTCGTTCCCGGCAGCGTCGAGCCGGTCGCTGAAGTTCGACCGAACCTCCTGCGCGCCCATGATCCGCCGCCTCGCCATGCCCGCAGTGTACGGGTCACCGTACGTGTCGGCGTGCAGCGCGACGTCAGTCGTGATGGTCATGTCACTCCCGTAACCCTGAACTCTAGGTGTACTGTCAGTTCTAGCGTACGGTCGAGCGTCAGGTACAAGCAATGAGCGGAGCCACACCAATGCGCGATGTGCTGGAACTGCTCCTCGCCGAGCGGTACGGGCCGACGCCACGCCCAGATGTTGAAGACGACACCCCCGAAGTGATCCGCGCACGCCAGCACGTTCTCGCCGAGATGCCCGGCGATGAAGAACCCCTCACCAAGGACCACGATGACCAGCAGCTCTGAACCCCGTGCGCTCCCGACAACCTGGGCCGGCGTCACCTTCCGCTCCCGCCACGAGGCCCGCTGGGCAGTGTTCTTCGACCACCTTGACCTCCGGTGGGACTACGAGCCCGAGCGGTACACCCTCGGCACGGTTGGAGGCACCTATCTGCCCGACTTCTATCTCCCGGACATCGGCCTGTTCGCCGAGATCAAGCCTGGCCTAGCGGGCGACGTAGACCCGGAGGGCGTGTGGCGGTGGGAGCAGTTCGCCGCCGCCCAAGCCGACAACCCCAATGGCGGCAAGGTCGCCATGTTCTGCGACCGCATCCCCGACCCAACCAAGGTCACCGAGACCGGTCCGCCGAAGTGCTACCGCTGGTTCGAATCCGGCGTCTTCATCCTCGGTGACTGGCACTACGCGTGGTGCGCCTGCCCATCCGGCGACCACTTCGATGTCCAGTACGAAGCCCGCGGCGGCCGGATCTTCTGCGGCTGCTTCCGCATCGCCGACGACCACTACCGGACCGGCGACCACCCGCGAATCCTCGCCGCCTACGAAGCAGCGCGATCTGAGCGATTCGAAGGCCATCGGCGCAACGCAGCCTGAACCTTTCACCGCACCACCACATAACGGGAGCACACGTGGCACGTAGCGAGGCGCGCATCAGCGTCGAGGTTTGGGAGCCAGAGGCTGACTTCGGCGAACTGACGTCCGACGCCCAATGGATGTACTTCTTCCTACTCTCGCAGTCCGATCTCGCTCACACGGGCGCCCTCGCGCTGCGTGTGCGCCGCTGGTCGCGCCGCGCTTCGGACCTCACGCCTGAGGACATCGAGAAGCGGCTGTCCGAACTGGAGGGGCACCGGTACGTCGTCGTGGACTACGACGCCGAGGAGGTGCTGATCCGCACCTTCATCCGTGGGGACAAGGTGTATCGGCAGCCCAACGTGCTCGCTGCTGCGCGCGAGCAGCTGCCTCTCATTACGAGCCGGCGACTTCGGGGCGCGCTTGCGGCGGAGTTGCGGCGGGTCCAGCAGTTAGACATGTCGGAAGCCTCCATGGCGATCTTGCTGGACATGCTGAAAGCCCTCGGCGAACCCATCCTCGACCCTACCGAGATCCCTTCCGGCACCCCTTCCTGGAACCCTTCCCCGGAGGGTTCCAGTGAGTCTTCACGTGAGTCTTCTGCTAACCCCCTAGGGGATAGGGGAGTAGTTACGGCCGTAAGTAGTGATTCCCCTGTCCCCGATCCCCGGACCCCTACCCAAAACCTTCCGTCACCTGACGGCGACGAACCCGCCAGCGACGGACTGGAACCTGGCGACGGTGTCCTGTTCGGCGAGCTGGAGCCAGCGCCGGAACCGCCTGCGCTGCCCCACACGCATCCCACACGCTCCTGGGCCGCACGCGACATCGACGTCGACCCCAAGTGGGTGGCGTTCTGGCAGGCATACCCCAGCAGCCGGGACAAAGGCCACGCCCGCAAGACGTGGCTCAAGGTGCTACGCGAAGGAGCAGACGCTGACCGGCTCGTGGAAGGTGCGCTTGCCTACCGCAACGACCCCACCCGCACCCGCGAGTACACCAAACACGCCGGCACGTGGCTCAACGGCGAATGCTGGAACGACTACGAACCCAAGGACGTCGAAGCCGAAGAGGACGCACGTCCGGGCGGCTGGTGGAACAACTGATGGCCAGCAATGTGCTTCGCGAGGTCGTCCTGCCAAAGCTGGACCGGGTCAAGAAGTCCGGGAGCGGGTTCATGGCCCGCTGCCCGTCCCACGAAGACGGCACCGCCAGCCTTTCGGTCACCGAGGGCGACGAGCAACCGGTGTTGTTCTTCTGCCATGCCGGATGCGACACCAGGGACGTAGCGAAGGCGATCGGACTTGACTGGGACGTGCTATCCAAGCCGCGAGAGCACGACCCGCGCGATATCCAGCCCCGCCAGCGCGGGCCGTTTCCGCAGGGCAAGTGGAGCGCCGTCTACGACTATGTGGACGAGGATGGCAGCCTGCTGTTTCAGGTACTGCGCTCGCCGTCCAAGGATTTCCGCCAGCGCAAGCCGGACCCGTCGGGTAAGGACGGCTGGTCATGGAAGCTTGGCGAAACACGCCGAGTGTTGTTCCGGCTGCCGCAGGTCATCGAGGCTGTCCGCGACGGCAAGCTGATCTTTATCTGTGAGGGCGAAAAAGACGTTCTCACCTGCGAAAAGGCTGGGCTCGTTGCGACCTGCAACCCCGGCGGCGCCGGCAAATGGCGCCCCGAGTACGCAGAGATCCTGCGCGAGGCCGTCGTCACGATCATCGCCGACCGGGACGAACCCGGCCAAGCGCACGCCCGGCAGGTCCGCGACTCACTCGTCGGCGTCGCCTCCTACGTGGAGATCGCCGAAGCGAAGGACGGCAAGGACGCGACCGACCACGTTGAGGCGGGGCACAGCCTCGCCGACCTGACGGTCACCTGGACCAGCGAGAAGACCGCCAAGCCAGACCTAGCGCCGGACCTGTGGGAGTTCCTCGCGGTAGAGGATGCGCCGTTCGACTGGGTGATCGAGGGGCTCATTGAGCGCGGTGACCGGCTGATCCTTACTGGATTTGAAGGGCTGGGGAAGGCGCTCGCGCTCGAGACTCCGATCCCGACCCCGAAGGGCTGGACCACGATGGCCGACCTCGAGGTCGGCTCCGAGGTGTTCGGTCCGGACGGCAAGCCCGCTCGAGTTGTCGCGGCAACCGACACCATGGTTAGGCGCCCGTGCTACCGGGTTCGGTTCTCGGATGGTGCCGAGATTGTCGCGGACGCCAACCACATGTGGGTCACCGAGACGCTCCCCGCTCGAGAGGCCACCTCGAGGATGGCCCGTCGCTCGAGCCAGACAAAACCTCGAGGCACGGACCAGCGCCACAAGCGGGTGCACTTCCCGGCGGTCAGGACAACCGAGGAGATCGCGGCGACACTGCACGCTCGAGGCGGCCACACCCTGAACCACAGCATCGAGGTGTGCTCGCCCCTCGAGTACCCGACTCAGGAACTGCCGCTCGAGCCCTACGTGCTCGGCGCTTGGCTGGGGGACGGCTCGACCGCCCATGGTGTGATCACCTCAGCCGACGCAGAGGTTGTCGACCGTATTCGTGCGGCCGGGGTTCCCGTAACCAAGCTCAATTCCCGCTACGGCTGGACGCTCAGCGACGGTGACCGCTCCGCGCCGGCTCGCAAGGCGTCAGTGCAGGCACGACTTCGCGCTCTTGGTGTGCTAGGCAACAAGCACATCCCTCGCTGCTATCTCGAGGCGTCGGTCTCCCAACGGCTCGAGATGCTGCGTGGCCTGATGGACACCGACGGCACCGTCCTCGAGCAGGCGGGCAGCGCAGCCATCTGCGAGTTCTCCGTCTGCCACGAGCGGTTGGCTACCGACGTGCTCGAGTTGTTGCATGGACTCGGCATCAAAGTCACGATGCGATCAGGACCCGCAAAGCTCGAGGGGCGGACGGTCGGTACGCGGTGGCGGCTCTCGTTCCAGACCGAACTACCGGTGTTCCACCTCCCCCGCAAGCTCGAGCGCCTGCGCCCGATCCGGACCCGACGCTCGAGACTTCGCTACATCACTGCGGTCGAGCCGGTCGAGTCAGTGCCGGTCCGCTGCATCCAGGTCGACCGCGCGGACGGCATGTTCGTAGCTGGCCGCGAGTGCATCCCTACCCACAACAGCCAACTCCAGCGCCAGATGGCCGTGACCGCGGCTGCCGGAGTGCACCCCTTCTATCACAGGCGCAGCATTCCCCCCGTCCGAGTCCTCGTCATTGACTGCGAGAACTCGGAGCGCCAATCGCGCCGAAAATACGGCGACCTGGCGAAGCTCGCTGTCAAGCTGGGATGCAAACCAGCACCGGGAATGCTTCGCCTGATTCACCGGACCGAGGGCATCAACCTTCTGGGCGGCGACGCCGAGTGGCTCATGGAGCGGGTGCGCGCCCACAAGCCGGACCTGCTATTTGTTGGCCCGTTCTACCGGCTCCACAACGAGGACATGCGCGACGAGGTCGCCGCCCGGCGAACCGTCGCAGTCCTCGATGCGGTTCGGGTGGAGGGCAACTGCGCCATGGTGATCGAGGCACACGCCGGTCACGGCGAGGCTGGCAAAAACCGGTCCGTCCGGCCCACTGGATCGAGTCTGCTGCTCCGGTGGCCGGAGTTCGGCTTCGGCTTGGCTCCCGCGAGCGAGCCGAGGCCGGGCGAGCCGTGCATCGACGTGGAGATCCGGCACTGGCGCGGCCAGCGCGACGTCCGCGAATGGCCAAGCAAGCTCACGTGGGGTGGTCCCGGCAACTGGCCATGGATCATTCCGACCTTCGCGTCGCCGCCTTCCAGCCAAGGGGGTGGGCGCTGATGATGGCCTGCTCCCGCACGCTCGCCGACGACTTCCTGATCAAGGTCGGCTTCACGATCGAGCCCTCGCCTGCCGGCCACGCCCGGACGGCCAAGCACCCAGACGGTCGTTGCTTCAACGACATCGAACCGGCGTGCACCTGCTGCCCGCAGCTCGCGGCGCCGCGCCCTGTTTCCAGTTCCACCACCAACTGAGGAGAGAACAACATGACCGAACGCCCCCGCCTGTGGCTGGACTGCGAAACCTCCAGCCTCGCCGACGACCGCCGCGCCTGGGAGGTCGCCGCGATCCTCCGCCCCGCCGGTGGCTCCCGCCTCGACGACGTGGAGTTCTCCTGGTTCGTCGACATCGAGGATCTGGACCTGCCGCAGTTCGGTGACCCGGTGTCGCTGAACATAGGCGGGTTCTGGCCCCGGCATCCGCAGGCGGCGCTGGTGCCGTTGACTGGCCGGCTCGCCGACGTGGCATTCGACGGGCGCGTGCCACCGCCGGCCCAGGTGTTCTCCGAGCGGGAGGTGCTGGAGCAGGTCGCCGAACTGACGACAGGCCGCGCGGTGGTCCACGGCTCGAACCCGGCCTTCGACATCATGACCCTCCTGCCACGCATGTCCGCGTACGGGATCAAGCCGGGCTGGCACTACCACCCCGAAGACGTGCCGAGTACCGCGCGGGGTTGGCTGCTGGGTCGCGGGTACCGGAATGTGCCCCACAAGTCGGCCCTGATCTCGGTCGTCTGTGGGATCAACCCGGCGGACTACGAGCGCCATTCGGCACTCGGTGACTGCCGCTGGCTGCGGGACCTGTCGGACCTGATTGAGCGACCGTCGCTCACCGATCCGTTGGCGGCGGTGACTGCGATAGCGGCACATGCCAGAGTCGTCGCCGACGGCCTCGACACGTTCACAGCGGAGGGCAAAGACGACGCGGCGCAATGGCTGCGCGTGCTGCGGTCCGCAGTCGACAGTGTTGACGTCGATGAGCCTGCCGACCTCCGATATGGCGTTGTGAACGTGGGCGCTTGGTCCGCCTTGTGGATCGAGCAGATGGACCGGCAGTCCCTTGCCGAGCGCGAGGTGGCAGACCGATGACCAACGAGCGCAACACGATCCCTGGCTGGGAGGGCTCTATCGGCCCGTTTCCGGGCCAGTACGGCAAGCCGCACGTCTACGCCCGCAACATCCACTCCGGTGCTGGGAACTGCGTCTGCGGCCACGCTCTCGGCGCCGCCCGGCACGTCCAGGCCGCGCCGGGCGTTCCCGTTCCGGACGAGATGAGGTACTGACCCATGTCTGAGTCGATCATCGAGCCGCGCGAGGTTGCCGAGGCCGTTGAACGGTACGTGGCTCAAGAGCTCGCCGAAGCCCGCAAGTACGAGAACCGAACCCCGCTCGACGACTCCGGTGTGTGGTCCCTGCACCGGTTGGCCGCGAACATCTTCGCTCTCGGGTTCGCGGCTGGCGAACAGGTCGCCGACATCCGCGCCCGAGGTCAACGTCAACGGGATCGGGAGACGGATGGGAGTCCGACGTGATGCCGCCGGAGGGCGGCGCCATTCAGCCGCTCACCACTGACACCGGCATCTTGGTACCCGAGCCCTCCCTCCCGGCTTCGAAGGGCTCTGAGTGCGACACGGAGCCCGCCGGTCGACTCGCCGGGGAGATGCCGTGACCCGCTCCCACTGGTGGTGGTCCGGGCCAAGCCGTCACAACGCCGCTGAGCGCATCCTCTGCGTCCGGAACGTCGCCGGAGGCCACGTGGCCGGCTTCTACCGGATGGCGCGTATCGGCCCGTTCGGGATTTACCTGATGCGCTACCGGCCCGGCCATGTCGACGAGGACAGCAGCGAGGTGATCCCGTGACCAGCGAGCCCACCTACGCCGCGCTGCGCACTCACAACAAGCGGATCGCCGGCATGCTCGCCGACCCCGAATGCGCCGGGGAGCTGCTGCTGGTCGGGTTGGCGATGGCCCGCCGCCTCGACCTCAACGACCCGGTGTGGCCGCGCGAGCAGTCGATGCCATTGAAGCCGATCGCCTACGCGGTCTACGGCCGCTACCGGCAGCCCCCGAACCTGCTGGTGCCGAACTGGGGTCCACGCGGGGACTCGCACCCGCGCAAGCGACTGCTGGACGTCTTTCGTCACGACCGGCGCCGCTACCAGCCGGACAGTTGGCGGCATGGCATCGCCTGCGGTCGGCCGATGCTGCGCCGGGACGGCTTATGCGGTCGACACGCGGCGAACGAACTGACCCGAACTCTGACCGACCCGGCGACCGGGCTGCGGCATTGGGTTGGCGCCTGCTCGCAGAAGCCGTGCCGGGCATGGTTCGCCGACCTGCTGGACCGGAACGCCGCCGAACTGAAGGCATCCCCGCCGCCGGTCCCGCCTGCGAATACCGGCGGCGTGCTGGAGCGACACCTTCCGGAGATCGACTGGTGGCAGGTGTGGCGCCATGTCGACCCGAACTGGACACCGCCGCCCGAGGGTCGCCCGTTCGAGCGACCGACGCTGCGGCTGCTCATCGGTGATGAAGCCTCCGCACCCGTGGTCGACACGCCTCGTCCCGCCCTGACTGTTCACGAGGGCGGTTGGCGGTGAACCTCGAAGATCGGACGAAGGTGGGCCGCTGGCTCGACCACGTCTCCGCCCAGGCCCGCAAGGTCGAACGCCACCAGGCCGCCGACCGCGTTACCGAGGCGCTCGCCGAGCATCCCGAGCTGGCACAGCGCGTGCGGGCCGCAGTCCTCGCTGGTGACGCCGACCACGACCGGCCGCGCGTCTCCCCCGCCGCCACGGTGACCCTTCATCAGGCGTTCGCAGCCATCGCTGGCGCCCTGCAACTCGCAGCCCAACCAAACCGACAGGAGACATGACCATGACCGACACCGACACGATCGGCAGTGCAACCGACGCTGAGATCGCAACCACGCCAGTACCCGAGGTGCTGACCAAGCTGGCAGATGTCGTCCGGGACGAACGGACGGCAACACTCGACGACCTGATGGTCGCTGTCCTGTCCACGGCAGCCGATTCGCCTCCGTCTCCGCTGCGGGATGCGGTGATCGCGCTGGCGGAACAGGCGTGGGCCGAGGAGTACGACGACCAGCCGACAACAGTCGACGTCGACCTGCCAGAGCAGAAGGGGAGCTGACCATGCCCACAACCCTCGATCCGCCAACCCTAGTACCAGCTTCCCTAGACCCGCGTATCCCGGACCTGGACTCCTTCGAGGTCTACTTCGGTATCCGGGTGGCGGACATCGGCGAGGACGGTGACCTAATCGCCCTCGGACATCACGACCCGAAGGCGGCGCTGGCCGCGTTCAACGCTCACGCCAAGAAGTTCTGGGGCTTGGTGGATTTGCTCGACGGCGCCCAGCACGACCAGGGCCGGTGGCTGTGGGCGCTGGAGAACGTCAAGCAGAAGTGGGCGGTGTCCTTGACTGATCGCTGCCGCGAGTGCGCCAAGGACGGTCTGCGCGAGGAGTGCACGTCGTGCTCCGACGTACGCGCAACGATCAAGGAGGGCTCGTGGTGGATCGCCTACGACGCGGCCGAGGACGAGCCGGGTGCGTTCCCGGTCACCGTGTGGCGCTGCTGACCCAATGACCTTTCCACTGCCCGTTCTCCCGGCCGTTGAGGCGAAGCGTCGCTGCCGCCGTTGTGGCCACCCGGTACCGACCGGGCGGCTGTACGACGGCATGGGTAAGGCATGCGCCGAGATGGTGGGGCTGCTGGTGCGCCGGCCGCAGCTTCCGGTGGTGTCCAGCGAGGCAGCGGGCACCGACCCAACCCTGTTCGACCAGTTCAACGAAGGAGAATCCATGATCGAGGTACTGCGGAAGAAGCCCCTGACCGTCGAAACCATGCTGTGGGACGGCACCCCCGAATGCGCCGCTGCCATCAAAGCGTGGGTCGGCAACCGGACCACAGCCGACGGCAAACCTGTCGACGAATGCCGGTTCCTGCTCCCCGAAGACATCACCGGCACCTGGCACGCCGCCCACCTGTACGTCGACCACCAGCTGGCGTGGTCGCCGCTACCAGTCGGCCACCGGGTAGCGAAGGAAGGCGACGGCCGCGGCTTCTACCCGCTGAGCCCCGAGGCTGTCGCAGCCACCTACGAGCCGGTCGGCGTGGGCACGGATGCTGCCTGAGGCTGCCGTTCAGCTCCAGCTTCTCGGCTTCGCTCCACCACCGCCGGGTGTGAACCCGAACGCCCGCCGGGAGCTGATCAGACAGGCGGTGCTGCGGCGGGAACGGAAGCGTCGGGAGCTACGGCGGTTGATCGCCGCACGCTGCTGGCGGCTCCGCTAACAGGTCACACTCCACGAAAGGACAGTTACGCCATGGGTTTGCTCGACCAACAGGTGCCGCACGCAGACGACCAGAACACGCTCAACCTGACCGCAGCCGAACTCCACGCCGTCGCCGAAGCGGTGGAAAGTCTCACCCAGGTCCGCGGCTCGGTGTCCGCGATCGAGGTCGGCGGCCTTCAGGTCGGACTACGCCGCACCTCGAACCAGTACGACGGCGACCAGTACGTGATCACCAGCATCGCCAGGACCCCGCGATGAGCGGTGCGACGGCGGAGATCCGCAAGACCGCCGAAGCCATCCTCGCCGCCACCTCGAACGCCTTGAATCCGTCCCCGGACATCTCCGGCTGCCCAACCACCGTCGCCAGCCTCACCATCCCCGCTGTGCTCCGCGCGTACGCAGACGCCGAGCACCACCTCGGGGAGGGCATCCGCCAGCCAGTCGACTACGGCACCGGCTGGGAAGACGACGCGGTGTGCGTGTGCGGTGCTTCGTGGGGTGAGGACGGCTGCACCGAACGGGAACGGCTCCTCGCCGTGGCCGCCGACATCGAAGGCAGCAGTCGTGATTGAGCGTCCCGAGCATCGCGCCTGCCGCTCCCACGCGCCGGGCGAACGCCCCCGAGGCCGCATCCTCGACGGGCCGGCCGCCGGGCTGTGCGTGGATCACCACGACCCGGACGACATGCCGGACTCTTGGGACCTCGGATGCAAGGCTGTGGATAAGGTTGTGGATAGCCGATGTGGAGAATGACGACGTGACCGACGAGCCGTTCCGTCTCCCCGACTTCGTCCGCGCCGCTGCCGCGCTTCTCACCGACGACCATCGACCGTCATCTCAGCGCACACGACCGCATGCACTGTCTTACGCGTGGAGCAGCGCAAACCCGCGAAACGGTCAACCACCATCCGCCTAGCGCCAACCGGCCACGAGCGGATCACCGAGCGGGCACGCCGAGCTGACGTCGACTTTTCCCACATGGTCCGGCGCATGCTCACCTACGCCGACCGACACATGCCCGACGGCTGGACACCAGCCCACGACCCGCAGCAGAGCCACCCCCTCCGCGCAACCACCTGACCTGCCAATGTAAGGAACCTGCCAATGCCCGCCTCCCGCGCCCAGCGCACACAAACCGCAGAACGACGCGCCAAGGCCGTCCAGATGCGGCTGGAGGGCGCCGACTATCCGACCATCGCAGCCACGCTCGGCTACAGCGACCAAGCCGCGGCGCACAAGGACATCACCCGTGCGATGGAAGCAGCGGTCACGAGGCAGCACAGCGCGGTCGAGGTCCTCCGTCAGGAAGAGCTGATGCGTCTCGATCTGTTGTGGGCGGAGGTGTGGGCGGTCCTGAAACGCGAGCACGTGACGGTCTCCAACGGGCGACTTGTCCGCGGCGAGGACGGGCACCCGCTCCGAGATGACGGGCCGGTCCTCGCCGCCGTGGACCGGCTCGTGCGCATCCTGGAACGCCGCGCCAAGTACCTCGGCCTGGACGCGCCGCAGAAGCATGAGGTGTTGACTCTCGATGCCATCGACCGTGCGATCCAGGAACTCAACGCGGAGCTTGGCGAGACTGCGGCTGGCGAAGCTTCAGGAGTTGCGGAGGCTGAAGCAGCAGAAGGCTGAGGTAGAGGCGGCCAAGCCGCTTGAGGTCCGCTGCCCGAATCCGGACGACCGGGCCGCGCTAACCAATCCGGTGACGCTGGCTGCGCGCCTTGACGCGAGCTACGAGGTCCGCGAACACCTGCGGGTGATCGGTCGGGAGTTCGCGGAGCTGCTTAGCCGGTATCGGGCGTATCGGCAGACGAAGCAACCCCCACGCCTGTTGATCAACACGCCGCCGCAGGTTGGTAAGACCAAGACTGCGGTGGAGTGGGCGGCGTTCTGGTGGCTCGTGCTCCACCCGGCGCATCGGGTGGTGGTTGGCTCCTACAACGACGACCTGGCCGTGAAGCGCGGCAAGGCGATCCGCAAGCTCGTCTTCCTGTACGGCGCCCGGTTCGGCCTGTACATGGAACCGGGTTCCACATCGATGAAGGACTGGACCCTCACCACCGGTGGCGGTGTCAGGTCGGTGGGCGTCGGCTCAGGAATCACCGGGCACAGCGCTGACAAGATTTTCGTGGACGACCCGACGAAGTCTCGGAAGGAAGCCGACTCGGCCACCTACCGCGAGACCGTCGCCGACTGGTATTCGGCTGACCTCCTGTCCCGGCAGTCGCCCGGCTGCCCCATCACGCTGATCCAGACGCCGTGGCACCCAGACGACCTACGCGCCCGGGTCCTCGCCGCGGACGGCCGCCTTGAGGACGGCGGACTGTGGCGGGTCGTCGTCATGCCGGCGCTGTGCACCGACCCGAAGACGGATCCCCTCGGCCGCGCCGAAGGTGACCCGCTACCGCATCCGAAGATCCCGGAGGGTGAGCGGGACGCCGAACTCGCGCACTGGACGGCTTTGCAAGCAGCGGTGGCGGCGCGGGACTGGGCAGCGCTGTGGCAGTGCGACCCGAAACCCCCGACCGGGGTGTTGTTGCAGTGGAACACGCTGCGGGCCCGGCGCTGCTACACCGTGGACTCGCCGTCGGCACCGTGCTCTCCCCGCGGCATCGTCGCGGTGGCGATTGACCCGTCCGGAGGTGGTCGGGACACTGCCGGTGTTGTCGCCGGCTATCTCGGCGAGGACCAGCGCCTCTACTTGACCCACGACCGCAGCGGCGTGATGCCGTCGGAGGATTGGGCCCGTGCCGCCTGCGAACTCGCGGTCGAGGTGGAGGCTGATCGCTGGGTGCTGGAGAAAAACTACGGCGGGGATATGGCTGCGCTGGTGCTGCGTACCGCATGGGAGTCGCTGCGCCGCGAGCACCCGGACCGATACGGACCAATCACCCCTCGGATCGTTGAGGTCACGGCGAAGCGGGGGAAGCTGCTGCGCGCGGAGCCGATCGCCCAGCAGTGGGTGGAGGATCGGGTGCGTACGGCCGCGTTGCTGCCAGAAATGGAATCGGAGTGGGCGACGTGGCGCCCTGGCGCTGACTCCCCTGGCCGGATCGACGCCTCTGTGTACCTCGCCTACGAACTGCTGCCCGTACCTCAATCGGGTGAGACATCCGCGGTTGGTGCGGGTGCGCTGGCCAGCGCGAATCTGCTGCCGTGGGGAAGCGGGCGGTAGCGTGAGCAGCAATCGTAGGGCCGACGGGAGCAGCATGAAGCACCTTCTCAGCTTGGCGGGCCACTCGACCGAGACCGACAGTTGGCTCAGTGGTGTGGAGGGACTCCGTTTCGTCATCGCGCCAGGTGTTGGTGGCGTGGGTATGGGGTTGGTCATCCAGAATCCGGACGGCTCGATCGTGGTTGCCCGGATTGGTGACACGTTGGTGTACGACAACGGCAGGGTGGATGTTGAACGATGACGGATGACGCTGTTCAGGAGCGGGTACCTGGCGCGAGCACCACACCGCCACAGCGGGCGCCGCGTCCAGCGGCGACACCTCCGCCATCGGGACGTGGTCAGGTGTTGGTGTCCACAGCAATGATCCCGCCGCCGGCCACGGAGCCGCCTCCGCCACCACCACCCTCACCGAGGGGCAACCAATGCCTCGTGATGCCCGCCATCCCCGATGGTGTCGAGGGACGCCGGTACTTTCTTCCCGAGTTGCCGTCCGGTGAGGTGCGGAGGGACGTGTTTCACTCGACCGGACCCGGTGCGGTTCGGCTGACGCATATTCCAACCGGTATCGCCGCGACCTGCGATGGCGGCGACTCTGAGGCGGCGAACCTACACCGCGCAGAACTGCTGTTGCGGGCTCGTCTGTTGGTGGCGCGACTGGAACGGCAGGCGACCTCATGACCGAGCCCGCGTGCCCAATCACGGGGTGTGGTGCTACGCCGGAGCCCGGTGAGCCGCCAATGAAATGTGGGGGCTACGGGCATTGGGACCCTCGGTGCATGGGCAACTGGTTGTGCATTGACCCGGAACATGCTGGCACGTATGCGGAATACCTGGATCATGAGGTAGGTGAGTGCGGCCCGAGTTGCCCGTACGCGACTGTTCATGAATACCGGGCGCGTACGGAATCTGCACCCCACCCGAACGAACCCAAGGAGATCGCGAAATGACAACCCTCCACCCGCTGGCGACCTCGCTGCTGAACGTCGTCCAGCCGCCGGAATCCCTCGACAAGACCTTCGTCGCCGGCCTTGTCGTCAGCACGATCGCAAGCCACGACCTGGGTTGGGAAACGGCCGTCGCGGTCGAAGACGGCGAGTGGCACCCGGTCGAGCGGTATCAGACCAGAGAAGAGGCAGCGGCCGGTCACAAGCGGTGGGTTGAGCGTGCCCCAGAACTGACCACGGTGACGGACCTGGGGTTGGGTGATTGGGTCGCTCCCCGCGAAGTGAAGCTGCGTTGAACGCCGTCACCCTGATCACTCCGTCGCTGGCGGGACGGGAGGCGATGCTGGCCGAGACGGTCCGGTCCGTTGAGGCGCAGACGGTACCGGTCAAGCACCTGTGGATGGTTGACGTGGACCGGCTGGGGCCAGCGCCGATCCGGAACCAGCTCCTCGCCGACGTCGACACCGAGTTGGTCGGGTTCGTGGACGACGACGATGTCCTCGACCCGCAGCATGTGGAGCTGTGCACGACGGCCCTTCGGGAGTCGGGTGCGTGCGTCGCCTATCCGTGGTTCCGGTTCCAGCATCCGCGCGGCTGGTGGCCGCTGGGCGAGTTCCTGCAAATCCAGCGCTCGGACGGCACGCGGGTGCACGCGTTCGGGCAGCCGTTCGACCCGGCCGCGCTCGCCCACAACAGCTTCATCCCCGTCACCGTCATCGCCCGCACCGACTGCCTACGCAAGGTGGGCGGCTTCCCGGTCCCTGGTACGGCGGAGTGGCCGCACGAGTCGACGGAGGAGTGGGGACTGTGGCAGCGACTGGTCGCGGACGGCCACACGTTCGTCCACGTTCCTACCATCACGTGGGAGTACCGGGTCCACGGCGGGAACACGTCGGGGAGCAGGACGGCGAGGGGAGTACTCCGTGGATAGGAGAGTCTTCTGATGTGGTTTACCTACGAACTCCCGGACGGCTATCGCAGCCCCTACCTGTGGGCGTCCAGCGGCGAAGCGGCCGAGGCCGCCGCACGACATCATCCAGGCGTCACCTCGTCTATTGGCATCGTGGGAGCGTCCGATGGCGAGCCGCTTGGGCGAACTCTGCGGGGGTTCACCGAGGTGTCCGTCCGCGCTCGCGAGGTTAAAGCGTGGTGCGGTCAGCGCTCGTCTGGGGACATGATGGCCCGGGAAGCGGCTCTGCGCCTTGACGTGGGCGGCGTCCAGGTTGACATCGTGGGCACTGCCGAAGAGTTGGCGCAGGTGCGGGACCGGATTGTCGCCGCGTTTGACCGGGAGCAGCGATGAGCAGTGACTACCACGTCCTCTGTGTGAACCACGACCCGGCAATCGTCGTGCCTGACGAATGGGCACACGCCTATGAGGCGGTCGAAGCCGTCAAGGACCGCCGCCGTGACGGGCCACTCCGCGAACACCAACGATGCGACCTGCTCATCGGCCGCTACTCGGCAGCACTCGTAGAGGTCTGCTGTCCCGGCGGCAATCACACCGCTGGCCGAAAGCGGATGCACGCCAACGAGCAGTGGGTGGACGTCGACTGGCTGCGCCTGCTCTACGTCGCTCACCGGTCGGCCGACCCGCTGCTCGCCGAAGCCGTGGAGCCGCTGGGCGACTGCTGGACGCCGTCGCGGGTGTCCCGGCTGTACCTAGCCCTCGGCATTGCACCGGACCAGGCGGAGGCGCGACCGGATGGAACGACTCAAGCAGCGCGTTGACCGAATGCGAGTGGGGTAATGACTGATCTGGCAATCCGTGAGCCGACGTCCGAACAGTGCAGCGCGAATACCCGCTTCGACCTCGGCAACGGCCAGGTCGCGTACGCCACGTGGTGGCCGCAGATGGGCGGCTACGTCGGCAAGTGTCTCGTGGTCGTCGGTGGCTGCTTCGACGTGTACATCTGGCACGACGGACAGTTCCCATTCCGGGGGGAAGGGCCGAGAAGCGGGCAGCCGGTGAAGATTCACCTGGACGACCCCGATCAGTGGATCCGGTTCGGGGAGCAGCTGCACGACTTCTACGACCGCGAGTACGGCGAGGACGAGCCTGATGACTGATGGCGCGAGCCATGCAACCTGCCTCGGCCACTCCCCATCCGGTCGGTGTATTCCGATCGGATCGATGACGGCTGCCGAACTGAAGGAACGCCAGGAACGCTGGCTGGCCTGCCACAGGCAGCAGGTGGAGGCGCGGCGTCAGCGGCGAGAGGACGCGGATGCGTGCTGCGCTGACTGTGGTCCGGCTGGCCGCGCAACCCCGCTTGCTCGCGCCCGCCACCACGCGACCCTCGCCGACCAGTACGCGGAGAACGCCAGGAAGCACGCTACTGAAGCCGCACGTGCGGCAGCGCGAGTCCGTCGCAGCTACGTAATCGGAACCGCGATCACGGTGCCGCTGGCGCTGCTCACGCTCGCCTTGTCGCTAGTCGTCCTGTTTGGTGGTGGCGGATGACAGCGACCGGGTGCGGCGAGCTATTCGAGGGCGAAGGTTGCATCGACGGCACGTGGTACGGCTTCTGCGATGAACCGAACTGCTCCGGTGCCTGTGACGCCAAGGGCGATTGCGGCTGCACCGGCTGCGACCAAGAGATCTGCTGTGCGCGTCCCGGAGCGCCGACTGCGGCGGACGCGGTCCGCGCGGCAGCGGCCGAGATGCGCCGTCAGTTCAGGCTCCCCGAGGACGCTGTGATCACGGTCGTGCCGCCAGCCCCGTTCGTGGCGGGCATGCGCACAGCGACGCGAGACGATCCGACACTGTTCGTATCCGACGAGAAGGTCAGGGACAGTCATGGCTGACGAGATGACCCCGGAAGAGGAAGCTGCTGCACGGGAGGGTTTCCTCGGCAACCCGGTCGCCGTCGCCTACGCCAAGGCGCACGCAGAAGGTGCGGTGCCGCTCCAGCCCGGCGGCGAGGTCGAAGTCAATGGCACCCGTCTGGCGTGCTGGTGGGCGGACCGGCTGGGGACCTTCCGCGTCCAGGACGCTGCCGGTGAATGGCAGCCGGTAGACCTCGGCGCCGCTCCCGACGCGCACAGACCGACCATCGAATGGCATCCCATTCCGGGCACGGGACTGGAAATCCGCGAGGTTGAAGACGTACCGCGGTTCCGTTGGCATGTGCGACCGATCGGCGTCGATCCCTCCTGAGCGCGTCCTACCCTTCCGGCACGCCCGACAACTGGGCTATCCGAGAAGGAGGGGCGCGATGCCCAAGGAACTGATCTACGACGAAGCCACCATGTACGACGCCGAGGTCACCTGGGAGCCTGACAAGTACGTCCGGGTCGGCATCAAGACTCACGACGGGCGCAGCGTTGCCGAACATCTGAACGGCAACGGCGATGACCCGGCGCAGTTCACTGGCCTGTGGGGCACCTTTGACCGGCCGTCGCTCAACCGGCTGATCCGCTGCCTGCGCCGGGCGCGGGACTCGGCGTTCGGGCGCGACGAGTAAGGTCGAGGGGCAGCTGCAAACCGCGCTCCTAGTCGTCTAGCGGCCAAGGATGCCGTGTCCGGACGGGTCGAATCCGGCCCGCGAGGGCAGAGGTGCCGGCACGGTGACACCGGTTCGAATCCGGTCAGGAGCGCGGCGTAGCACCGGTCTGAGCGACCGTCGTCTATCGAACCATTCACGGCCATAACGTCCCCGGTCATGGCCGCACCCGATCTCTACGACCCCAACCCGGTCGGTATCGACCCCGCAGTCCTGTCTCGCTTCGACACCCTCTGCTCGCGCATGGGACTCATCGCCGAAGCCGTCAACGCCTTCCAGGACCCCGCTCTGCGGGAGCGGGCGTTCCACGAGCTGGTCACTATCATCAGCCCGGTCGAGGACGATGACGAGGTCCCGGACTATCACGCCGAGGGCGTCTACTGCGGCGAACCCGCACACTGCACCCCACCCCACCCCGGCGCGCTGCCGGGAACCCCGTACCCGGCGGAAGTCACCCGCGACTCACCCGAGCCTGCCAACGGCACAGTCCTCGAAGACGCGAGTGGCGGCGACGTGTGGGCGCGCCGGGACGGCTGGCTCAACGTCGGCACGTTCGGCAAGACGCGACCAGAGCAGCGGTGGTACTCCCTCAACTATGGCCGTGGCCCATACGCCTGGGAAGACATGTGGGCGCGCCGCGAGGCGGAAGACATTCACGTTGGCCCGATGCGCGTGCTTGGCCCGTTCGTGCGGAACGATCCACCGCCGGTGCCCACTTGGTGGACGCGGGAAGCAGTTGACGGAGGACTACGCCGCGAGCCGGGCCGCGTCGACGACCGGGAGCGCCCCTGATGCCCACTTGGCTGGTCGTCCTTCTGATCTTTCTCGTCACTCATCGGCTCACCCGCCTGGCCGTCAAGGACGAGGTACCGATCGTCAAAGTCCCACGCGACGCGGCAATCCGCTTCCTCGACCCTACGCCGGAGATGCAGGCAGCCGAACCCAGGTTGAAGGGGCACTGGAACAGCGGCAAACCCAACATCGGCCTATTCGTCATCGCGATGGCGCTCCTCGCCGCCGGCGCGGTGGTCGGCACCGCGGCGGTCTCCGTCGGACGCACTGGCCTCGCCGCTGCCGTCGCCGCCGCTGTCGTGGCGTGCGCCGCCCTGCTCGGTGTTGTCGCGTCGGGAACAGCCGGTCGAGCGCTGGCCTATCTACTGGAATGCCCGTGGTGCATGTCGGCCTGGATCGGCGCGTTCGTCGTCGCAGGCGTTGACCTGGTCACGTCGCTGCCGGTTCCGTGGCTGGTGTGGATCGCCGCGTCCACCGTCACCGGGCTGATCGGCAACCTTGAGGCACGCCACGACCAGGCGTACGAGCTGGCCGAGATCGAAAAGCGACGCGCGCTCGCCGCCGAGCAGCGGGAGACGCGACGGTGACAGGCTGGCTCGCGGTTGCCGCGTTCGTCGCCCTCGGCACAGCTGGCGCGGTTGTCGTCTTCGCATGGCGCCGCCACCGAGAGGACCCGCTGACGAAGGGACGCCGGGCCATCGCCGGCTTCCGCCGCGACTCGGCGTGGTTGAAGAAGCGGCCGTTCTCCGACCAGTACGACGGCGACGGCTGGGGCAACGACGCAGCCACCGGGAGGCGCCCGTGACTGGCATCGCACGCAGAGCGCCCTGGGAGTGGTTCAAGGCCAACGACCTTCCGTCGGGCATCCCCGACGACGCCGAGCTCCACGTGGATGAGGAAGCCGGAACGATCACCGTCGAGGTGTTTGCCGAGGACTCCGAGGGCCGCAGAATGTTCCACGCGAGCGTTGGCCTCATGACCAGATTGGCGACGTTCCCGCTCAAGGTCGCGCCACCTCCCGGACTGGTTGACGCCTACCAGCGGACGGTCGACCGGGTCCGATGGGAACGCGATGCCGCCACCGCCATCAGGTACGAGACGGCGCAGACACTCATCCGGGAACTCAACCTCGACCCGATCAAAGTGTTCAACGCACTGCGGCTGCCGGTACCGACTCACCGCATGGAGCTCGAATGATCTGCCAGCCCTGCCGTGCCGCAGCCGACCGCCAGCCCGAGGCCGGCGAGGACGCCATCACCGTCGAACTCGCGCAGGCTGAACTCCACAGCAACTGCCCAGGTGGCACGCACTGCACCTGCCAGCATCGCACCGTCCACCCGGACTCCCGGCGATGACCGGCGCGCAGGACGCTTCCGGCGAGGAACTGGCGCAGATTCCCCTCCTTCTACAGCCGCCCGCGGTGTCGGCCGGTGAACCGGACCCGTTCGTGACGACGCTCATCGAGCTCATGCGGCGCAACCTCGCGGACCCGGCTGCCGCAAACGCGATGATGCCCCTCACTGCCGCCGCCGGCTGGTGCGCCCCGCCCGACCCGAACCGTCCCCTCCCGCCTGTACCGGATGTTCCGAGACTGGCGTGCGGCTGCCCGGAAGCCGTCTTGGAGACCGGGCACCACCAGCCGGAGTGTGACGTCATCGGCGTCGCGCCGCTGCCAACCGAATGACCTCATCACGCGAATGGAAGGCAACCGGTGACCACGGAACCAGAGAACGTTCGCGACGGCGACGTCCACGTCGTCCATGTAGAGCCGAGCAACCCGCGCCCCGGCTGGTGCGGCAACTGCTCGAAGCCGGCGCTGGTCACCTTCGACATCCTCACGCTCGCCGAGGACGGAGTCGGCGTGATCGATGAGGCGTCGGGGTGTGCCGACTGTGGCAGCGGCATCTTCGCCGATGGCGACACCTGAATCAGAGGACGAGCGGACCCCATGGGGTGTAGTCGTCCTGTACACGGTCACGATCGTCGGCGGTCTCGCCGCAGCGTTCACCGTCCTCACACGTTGCTGACCGTCATCAATCCCACCGGCGACGCCCCTAACATCCAGCCAGCCAAGCCGAGCGGACGAGATCACGGGGGTGATGCGCGATGCCGGACCGTCTCCGCACGCCCGCGCCGCCACCCGTCGACACCCTCACCGCATCCGCCCGCGTCATCCAAGCCACGCAGGGCACCTCCACCGACCGGGTCTTCCAGTACGAGTCCTGGCAGCAGGAGGCATGGGGTTTCCTGGACAGCCTGGGCGAGTTCCAGTACGCGATCGGCTGGCTGTCCAACGCCATGTCCCGCGTCCGACTCACCGCAGCCGAACTCGTCCCGGGCGGCGACGAACCGGCACCCCTCGACGAAGGGCCCGCGGCGGACCTGGTGGAGCAGTTGGGCGGCGGCATCGCCGGCCACGCCGCCATCATGAAGTCCCTCGCCGTACAAATCTCCGTCCCAGGTGAGGGCTGGCTTGTCGCGGAGCGCGCCGACGAGCGCATCCCGCTGGAACAGGCCAACTGGTCCGTCAAGTCGACCGAGGAGATCCGGCCACTGCGCGGCCAGGGCGGCGGCTACGAAGTGCGGGTCGGCGAAACCGAATGGGTATCGCTGGGCACCGAGTCACTGCCGGTCCGGATCTGGGATCCGCACCCCCGCTGGTCGTGGAAGGCCACAAGCCCAGCCAAGGCCGCGATCCCGATCATGCGGACGATTGAGTTGCTGAACCGGCGCATCATCGCCACCCTCGTCAGTCGGCTGGCGATGAACGGGCTGCTGCTGATCCCTCAGGACGGGACCATCAACGTCCCGAAGCAGTATCAGGACGAGCCGGACCCGTTCGTCGCCATGTTGATCGACATCGCGGGCAAGAACATCCGCGAGCCCGGCGCCGCCACCGCTTCAATCCCGATCCCGATCAAGTTCGCCAGCGACGAGATCGAGAAATGGCGGCACCTGACCTTCGGCGACGGCGTCGACAAAGAGCTGATCGACGAGCGGGAGAAGGAACTCGGGCGCCTCGCCACCACCGTCAACATCCCCGCCGAAGTCCTCAAAGGCATCGGCGCTACCAATCATTGGGTTGCCTGGCAGCTGGAGGAGAGCGGCATCAAACTGCACATCTCTCCGGTCGCGGAGACGATCGTCGGTGGCCTGACCGTCGGCTATCTCCAGCCGATGCTGAAGGCTCTCGGCGCGGACCTGGTCGGCCCGAACGGCGGCAAGCTGATCGTCTGGTACGACACCAGCGAACTCACCGCCCGCCCGGACAAGTCCGAGAAGGCGCTTCAGGCGTACGACCGCGTAGAACTGTCCGGTGCCGCCCTACGGCGCGAGTCTGGCCTGGACGAGTCCGACGTGCCGACGCCCGAGGACGAGCGGCGGCAACTGCTCCTCAAGCTCGTCGCCGCCGGCAGCGTCGAAGCCTACGAAGCCCTCACTGGCGAATCGCTCGCCACCCCCAGTCAGCCTGCACGCGGGGCTGGCCCACAATCTCCGGTTCCCGGCTCGCCCCCAACCCGCGGCCCGGGTGCTACAGGAGCCGGTTCGCCGTCTCCTGCACCGGCGGCGACGCCGGGAACCGGCACACGTACTGCCCCACCCACCCGCGACAACCCTCCACCGGCGCCGGGTTCGGACATGCCTGACGGGCTGGCGGCGGCGATGGCCGCGCTCCACACCAGGCTTGGCCCGGTCCTGTCCCGGGAGGTGGTCGGCGCTGGGACGGGACGCCGTTCCCCACCGGCCCGGGTTAACGGACACAACGGCAAGAGCAGGGACGGACCGGGGAAGAGGTAGACGGTGCCGCGGATACGGGGGATGCACGGCAAACGGCTGGACGGGCTGATCGGCCACGTCGAGGCGTTGACGCTGCGCGTCCTGCGCGCGGTCGCCCAGACGGTGGCGAAGCTTATCGGTGACTCCCCCAGCCCAGCAGCGTTGTCTGACGACGACTTGCAGGTGATGCGGCGGGAGTGGACCGCAGCGGTCGAGGCGCAGATTGTGCCCGCGTTGGGTGACGTGTATGCGGAGTCGGCGCAGGTGTTGGCGAAGGAGTTCGCCGACGTGGGCCGTGAGGTTGAGCCGGTGTCGCTCAACGCTCCGGACGCCGCCGATTTCCTTGACGCCGCAACAAACCGGTTGGTGGCCGTCTCCGACACCTTGTGGGAGGTCGCCCGCAAAGAACTCGCCGACGGCGTTCGCGCAGGTGAAGTCATCGAGGAACTCGCCGCCCGGTTGCAGGATGCTGGCGGGTTCGGTGAGGCCCGAGCCCGCATGATCGCCCGTACCGAAGTCGTGGCAGCAGCCAACTCGGCGAGCCTGGCGCAGGCCCTACGCCTCGGCGACGCGTCGATGCGCAAAGAGTGGCTGGCCACCATGGAGGACGGCGACACCGCCGTCTGCGACGAACGCACCCGCGAAGCGCACTGCGCCGCGCATGAACAGGTGCAGCCGCTCGGTGAGCCATTCCGGGTCGGCGGCACGTGGCTGATGTATCCGGGACAGCCAATCGGGCCAGCAGACGAAGTGATCAACTGCCGGTGCACTCAGGGCTTCCTGCTGGGAGACGAACTTGTGGATGAGCCCTTGACCGCTGCGGGGCCTGACGAGTTCCATCTGCCCGGCAAGCACGATCAGAGCGAGCACGGTAAGGACGGCCCCAACACGCCCGACAGTGCCGGGGAGCGGGCTATAGGCGGCGGCGGGAACGTCGGGGCCCGAGCAGGCCGCGACCCCACCTCGGTCGGCGAGACGGTCAAAACGTACGGCTCGAAGTCGCTGACCCTGGCCGCACACGAGGACGGGCAGCTCAGCCTCACCGACGACAGCGGCAACAACGTCCGCCTCACAGCCGCCAACATCGACGAACTACGCACCAACGCCCTCTACAGCTACGACATGGAGATCGGTGACGAGTTCACCATCAGACACACCGAGGACCGTGACGGCGCCCCGTACACAACCCTGCGGATGCTCGTCCAGAAAACCGCCGTCGTCCCTGAAGAAGAAATCCAGGAGGGCGAGGAAAGCTATCTGCGAGACACCCTCGCCGTCCACCTCGCACCCAACGACGACCCCGATTTCGACGAACTACGGGCCACACCACCCGTCGAGATGACAGCCCGGGAACTCGCCGACCTCGCCGTCGCATTGACCGATCTGGAAACCGCCGGGCGTGTCGACACCGGCCACGGGCAGCTCGACATGTTCACCGACGGCCGCACCTGGGTTTTTCGGCCGACCGACGGGCCCGAGCTTCGCCTGAACCGGCGCGGCTTCCGCACCCTCGACCAGGCCCTGGGTGCTGTCGCAGACGCCTTCGACGGTGAAAACGACAGCCGTTCTGGCGCCCCGTTGGGTGAAGGCGAGACAGCCGAGCAGGTCATCGACACCAACATCGGACCAGTCACCGTCTCACTGACCGGTGGTCTCGATGTCGGCGACCTGAAAATCCGTGCACACGACCACGACGTCGAGATCGTCGTCGCACCGGCCCAACAGGCCACATTCCTACGGCGGATGGGGCTGCTGTCCGAGGTGCTGACCGCGTCCGCCGCCCAACGAAGGGTTGCCGCAATGACCGCCGCTGTTCCCTCGGCGATGGCTCTGACCGCCGCAGCAGAAGTCCACACCGGCGCCATGGTCGCTTTGCGTCCTTCTGTGGCCGACGCGGAACGGCTCGCGGTGGACGGCGGAGAACCAGCCGCCGAGTTGCATGCCACCCTCGCCTACCTGGGTGCGGCGTCGGACATTCCGGTCGAGGCGCAAGAACGCATCATCGAGGCCATCTTCGAGATCGCCGAGGGTAAGCCTGTCCTGACGGTGGAAGGGTTCGCGGTCTCCGCGTTCAATCCGGGCGACAGCAACGACCGCGAGCCGTGCATCGTGCTCGGCCTGTCCGGCGAAGGGCTGGACGACGTCCACGGGCATGTGTTGGAGTCGCTGCACAATCTGCAAACGGAGCCGGCCGGGTTCACCCTGCCTGAGCAGCACGCCCCGTGGCAGCCGCACATCACGCTGATCTACACCGACGACGTGTCGACGGTGGAAAAGCTCGCGGATCGGGTGGGCCCGGTCACGTTTGACGCGATCAGGGTTGCGTTCGCTGGGGAGGTGTTCGACATCCCGCTCGGTGAGCCGGTGCCTGAGGAGGACGACGACGAGGGCGACGGCTTCGACTGGGACGCCTACTTCGCGGCGGCGATCCCCCGCTGGTTCCAGTCGCGGATGCCGCCGCAGCTTCGGCGGTACTGGGCCAGGAAACTGCGACTCGGAACCAAGGGCTCGTTCGACCGTTGCGTGCGTGAGTTGCGCGAATACTTCCCGGAGGACACGGAAGGACTGTGTGCAAACCTGTATCACGAGGTTACGGGCCGCTGGCCCGGGCGGAAAAAGGACCACGACGGCGGCGATGCGTCCGCGCTCGCCGCTGCCCCAGAACCGGCAGCAACGAGCGAAGCAGACGAGGCAGGTGCCGCAGACGAGGCAGCGGTTGCCGCTAACCCTCTAGCGGCCCAGCCGGGCGAGCACTTCCACACCTGGGCTATGGAAGGCGTGTCGACCGGGTTGCGCGAGTTCGCCCCCGGTTCGATCACGTGGCGTACCCCACCGTTCGCCTACCACGACCAAGTCAAGTCGTCCGCCCACGGCGGTGTCCCCGAAACCGTTCAGACCGGCCTCATAACCCGCGCCGAACGGATTGGCGATGAGGTGCACTTCTGGGGACGCCTCGACCTGCGATCCCCGAGCGGTCTCGACTACGCCCGACGCCTCGCTGAGGGATGGGCACGGTGGTCCAGCGTCGGACCAGACGAATCCGTCAAAGACCAGTACATCGACGTCGAGTATGTCCTCACCGACGAACCCGACGACGGGATCGTGGCCGGCGAACCCGCGATCGACCTGATGACCTTCAACCACTACCGGGTCGCCGAGATCACCGCCGTGTCCGTGCCGGCCCTCGCGGACGCCCGCGTGGAACCAACCCAAGAACTGCTCGACACGCTTGCCGAGATGGGAGTCATCGTGTCCCCGACGCCGGTTACCGAAACAGAGTCGCTGACCGCTGCGGCGGTGCGCCCGCACGACACACCAACCACCGAGGGCACATGGGATGCGGACGCCAACGTCGCCCGGCTCCCGTCGCCGCTGCCTGTCACCAAGGCCCGCGAAGAGTTCGCGTGGATCGACGACTCGCGGATCGAGGGCGACCACATTCCCAAGGACGCCGCCTCACTGCCGCACCACGAGGTGTCTGAGGACGGGCGTGTCGGCGCCGCGAACGTTGACGCCGTCCGCAACGCGCTTGCTCGGCTGTCCCAGACCGACATTCCAGAGTCGGAGCGAGAGGCGGTTCACGCCCACCTTGCCCGGCATCTGGAAGATGCCGGCGGCACACCCAGCGAGTTCACCAACACTGGGCCGTCCGTGATCGTCGCGGCCGGGCACACCATCACCATCCCCGATGTCCCTCCTGTCGAATGGTTCACGGAGCCGACGGATGTGGAGGCGACCGGGGCGCTGACCATCACCGACGAGGGCCGCATCTACGGCTACCTGGCACCGGCAGGTGTCGCGCACCGGGGCTTCCGCAACCGGCGGGTGGAGGTGCCACGCGGCAACGTCGACTACAGCCGGTGGATGGGCGGGGAGGCCATCGTCGCCGGCGGCGGACGCGTCGTTGCCGGGCCCATCACCATGAACTGCGGGCATCTGCCGCCGCACGCCTCATCAGATCCGGCCACCCGGATGGAGCACTACGACAACACGTGCTCGGTGGTGGCTCAGGCCGCGATCGGTGAAAACGACAAGGGTGTGTGGATCGCTGGTGCTCTGCTGCCGGGGGTGAGCGCCGAGCAGGTGTCTCGGATGCTGGCGTGCCGCCTGTCCGGGGATTGGGCACCGCACCCGGAGAAGTCTGGGATGCGCGAGTTTGTGGCAGCGCTGCTTGTGCCGGTGCCCGGGTTCCCGATGGGTAGGTCGGCGCCGTCGAAGGTTCGCATCGCACACGGGGCCCTTGTCGCCTCAGCGGTCCCGGTGAGGTTCGCCGACGAGGAGATCGTGGTGGAGATCGAAGAGGACGAGGTGCCGGTGCTCGCGGAGG
This sequence comes from Micromonospora sp. CPCC 205371, assembly GCF_026130045.1. Classification (GTDB taxonomy): domain Bacteria; phylum Actinomycetota; class Actinomycetes; order Mycobacteriales; family Micromonosporaceae; genus Phytohabitans. The sequence continues at coordinate 56,385 of NZ_JAIBNX010000006.1, read as the reverse complement.
GCACTCGTGTGCGTGTGGTCGATCCGCGCGACCCGGAGGTGACCGAAGGCGAGGTCGCCGTGGTGCACGCCGGACCCGCGTACGCCCTCCTGGTGCCAGGCCGCGAGGAGCCGCACCGCTGGTATGTGGCCGAGGAGATCGAACCGGTCGGTGACACCGACGAACCGGACGAGGTCGCCGAGATGGTCGCATCGGCTAGCCCGGATTTGCGGCCGGTGTTGGAACGCATCGCGAAGACCGTCGGTTTGGATGCGAAGACGCGGCTGGAGAACCTGCGCGCACGGATCGACCGGACCAGCTAGATCGACCGACATCACGATCCACTGGGAGGGTTCTACTCTCCCGACCAACGAACAGTCGCAGCGAGTAGGAGGTGAAAGCGATGCGTGGTTCTTGTTGCGGACGCCCAACGCCGCCTCCGGCTCCTCCGCCCACCGAGGGTGACTGAACCTCACCCGCACATTCCGTAAGTCGCGCGCGAGGGAACCTGACTAGCGCCAACCGAAACCTACAACTACCATCCCGGCTAGATCGACGCTGTGTGCGGGCCGCCGCAGTGCCGTGAATGCCCATTCACGAGCACACGGGGGCCCAAGTGTCTGAGGACGCTTTCCGACTGCCGGAGGACCTGACCGGCATCTCCGACGAAGAGCTGGCGTCGCTCCACGAGCGGGCCGTCGCCGAGTTCACCGAAATCTACGAAGCGGGCGCGACGACCGAGTCGCTGGCCCGCGCCAACGAGCTCGCCGACGCGATCGAGAAGGTCAGCGGCGAGCGCGGCACCCGCGCCCAGGCGGTGACTGAGGCTGCCGAACGGTTCGAGCAGCTGCGCGGCCGGGTGCAGGCCACCCAGGTCCCGGACGAGCCCGACCCGGCACCGCAGCCGAAGCCGGAGGACGTGCCCGGCGGTGGCGGCGATGAGCCTGAGCCGCCGGCCGAGCCCGCTGAGCCGGCGCCGTCGCAGGAGCCCGCGCTCGTCGCGGACGGTCGCCGCAAGACCAACGTCCGCGACGTCGTCAAGTCGGGCACGTCGAATCTGAACGCGCGACTTTCCGACGCGGCCCGGTACGCCCCCAACCCTCGGGTGCCGGAGCGCAACGACGACCTCGTCATCACCGCCGCCACGCCGACCGCTGGGGCGCCGATCGGTACCCGCATCGACACCATGGACCGCCTGATCAAGACGATCGCGAACTACGCCAAGGGCACCGCGATCACCCACGGACAGCCCAACTATGTGCCGCTCGCGTCGATCCAAAACAACTTCGACGTCGTCCTGTCCGACCGCACCTCCCCGGCCGAGGTCGAGGAGAAGCTGAAGGCGCTCACCAACCCGGACGTGCTCGTCGCCGCCGGTGGCTGGTGTGCCCCGCCGCAGATCCGCTACGACTTCTTCGACGTGACCTGTGAAGACGGCCTGATCGACCTGCCCACCATCGGCATCGAGCGGGGCGGCATCACCTTCCCCGTGAGCCCGTCGCTGGCGGACGTGTTCGACGGCACGTTCACCAACGGCACGGTGCCGTGGGTGTGGACGAACAACGACGACATCGCCGCCGCAACCGGTGGCGGTGGCACCAAGCCGTGCGTGCGGGTTCCGTGCCCGGACTTCGAGACGGTGCTGCTGGAGTGCTACGGCATCTGCCTCACCGCCGGCAACCTCACCGACGCCGCCTACCCGGAAGCGACCCGCAACTATCTGCGGCTGCTGATGGCGGCGCTGGAGCGGGCCATGAATATCCGCTACCTGGCGCAGATGGTCGCCCAGTCCACCAACGTCGGCACCATCGGTGCGGCCGGTTCGGGGGCGGCGGCTCCGCTGCTCGGCGCGGTCGAGCTCGCGGCGATCGACTACCGCATCCGGTACGGCATGTGCCGCGACGCGATCCTCGAAGTGATCCTGCCGTCGTGGGTGCAGGGCGTCATCCGCTCCGACCTCGCGAAGCGGACCGGTGTGAACCTGCTCGACGTCACCAACGAGATGATCGCCGACTGGTTCGACACCCGCCGGGTGCGGGTGCAGCTGGTCACCGACTGGCAGGTCCGCGCGACGGGGCTGCCGGGCTTCTCGACCCCGGCAACGGCGTGGCCCACCACGGTCGACTTCCTGCTGTTCGCGGCCGGGACGTTCGTGCGCGGCAACGGCATGAGCCTCGATTTGGGTGTGGTCCGCGACTCGACCCTCAACGCCACCAACGACTTCACGGCGGCGTGGGCCGAGCAGTGCCACCTGATCGCCAAGCTCGGCCACGAGTCCCGCATGTACACGGTCAACATCTGCACCGACGGCACCACCGGCGCCGCGGACCTGACCGCCTGCGGCCTGTAGGCGCACGGGTGCTCCACGAGCACAACACCAACACGACGGACGGAGGGGTGAGCGGTGCCTAGGTTCCACGTCGATCCCCCCTCCCACGTCGCGTCGCCGTTCGGGCTGCTGTCCGTCGTCGACGCCCGCTACGACGAGCCATCCCCGCACTGGCGACAGGGGGTGGAGTGGGACGCGCTGTGCGGCACCATCTCCACCACCTACGACCCGTGCTTCTCGGTCACCGGCACAGGTGACCCGCCTCCACCGCCGCCGCCGAAGACGTCCGAGCTGACGTTCGAGGACCGCGGTGCGACCCCGTTCACCGTTGTCGCCGACTTTGAATGCTCGCCGGCGGCCTGGGCCGGCGAAGCTGCCCGGCTGGGTGAGGAAGCCCTGACCCGGCTGGAGTCGTATCAGGTGGAGCGGGCGTTCTGGACCGGTGTCGCCGCCGGCCAGGAAGTTGTCTTCCCCCACCTGGCGGCCGATGCGGAGGTCACCGACGGCGGCGCCCATCCGGTGCTGCTGCAAACCGCGGCAACCCCGGTCACCGGCTCGGTGATGAACGTGGTGGAAGGTTTGGGGCTGCTGGAGCAGGCCCTGGCCGACTGCTACAACGGTGTCGGTGTCATCCACGTCCCAGCGTCGCTGGGGCCGCTGCTGGCCGCTGAGCGGCTGGTCGAACGTGACGGGCGGCGGCTGCGGACCATCAAGGGAAACCTGGTCGCGCTCGGCGCCGGCTATCCCGGCACCGGACCGGACGGCAGCCCCCCGGCAGCGGGTGGTGTGTGGATGTACGCGACCGGGCCTGTGCTCGCCTACCGGTCCCGGGTTGAAGTGCCGCCGCAGCCGTCCACGATCAACCGGTCCAACAACACCGTCCAAGCGATCGCGGAACGCACCTATGTGCTGGGTTGGGACTGCTGCCATCTGGCGGTCCAGGTTGGAGCGAACCCTTTTTTAGGTGATGACAGCGGCGCTTTGCAGGCCGCTGAGTTCTCCGCCGAGGCGCCGCTGGTGTGGGATGCCGGCACCGAAACGGTGTCGCTGGAACCAGGTGCCGACGGCCAATATCTGGCCACGGATGGCTCCACGGTCGAGTGGGAGACGGCTGGGCAGCCGGGGGCGCTGGCTGGGCCTTTGGATGGCAGTGGGCATATCCCGGCGTCGCAGTTGCCGCCGCAGCCTTTGCACGAAACGTTCGAGGCCAACAGTGAAGCGGCGATGCTGGCCGCTCCGGTGTCTGCGCCCAGCGTCGCAATCCGCACCGACTTCAGCCCGCCGCACCTGTTCTACCTGCACACCGACCCGGCCTCAGACATCAACAACTGGGAAGACTTGGGTGCCGGGATCAGTGCGGGTGCGGACCCGACCGCTGAGGTTGGCACCGTCCCGATCAACGGGATCGCCGCCACCTACATGCGTTCGGATGCGGCACCGGCGATCAACGAGGCGATGGTGCCCACCTGGTCGGGGAAGCACACGTTCGGCGGCGGTGTGCAGATCCCGACCGGTGCTGCTGTCGGCCGGCTGTTGGTTTCCGACGCGACCGGGAACGCGGCGTGGGAGGACCCTGCTGCCGCACCGGTTTTGTCCGTCAACGGCAAGACCGGTGTCGTACATCTCGTGCCGTTGGATGTCGGCTCGGTGCCGGTGACCGGCGGGACGGTGACCGGGCCGCTGCTGGTCGACCAGAACGTCCAGGGGATGAAGCTCCGGTTGGCGATGAAGCTGCCGGGCACCCAGCAGGACGCTCCGACATCGTTCGGGGTTACGGCCACCTACCTTGGCATCGGTGGCGGCGAATGGGCGTCGGGTTCTTACCGGCTCATCGGGTTCGGCTACATCGGCGCCGCAGGGAACCAGTATCCGGCCGTCATCGGCTACGAGGAAACGTCCACGTCGTCGAACACGCGTGGGGACCTGGTTTTCGGGGTGCGGCCGAACAACAACAACGTCGCCCCGACGATTGCCCTGCGGGTCCGCTCGGATGGGCAGATCCTCGCCGAGGCCGGCGCCGCGTACACGCCGACGACAGACGGGTCACTGACCACCCGCAAGTACGTCACCGATCTCATCGACGCGCTACCGGCGCCTACCGGTGGCGGAGGGCTTGAGGCGCCCGCGTTCCACACCGGCGCCACCGACATCACCCTTTTCCCCAACGACGTGGCCGTGCATCTGGTGGACACGTCGGCGGCTGGCAGCACCGTTGTGGTCAACCTTCCGGATGCGCTGGACAGTACGGCGCCCGGCAAAACGTTCACGATCAAGAAGATTGCCGGCAGTCAAGGCATCTCCATCGATGGCGGTGAGGGAAACCTCGACGGTCAAGCGTCCATCGGCATGAGCGACCAGTGGAGCTTCCGAACGGTGATCTTCGACGGCACGAACTGGCAGATCATCGGTAGTGGCGGGAGCTGAGCCATGATCATGATCAAGGCGCGCGGATGGCAGCAGTTCCTCGCCGCTTTCGGTGTCCTCCGCAGAGCCGGTGTCGAACCAGTCGCGGCCGGCGGCAACCAAATGCGTGTCCCCGACGACACCGACCGGGACGTGCTGCGCGCGGTCGCCGCGACGGGCGCGGTCGTGCACGCCGACCTGACCGAGCCTCCCAGCACCGAAACCACCCCGGAACCGCCTGATCCCGAAGCAGACACGGGCACGGAGGCGGTCACCGAACTGGAGCCGGACGCGCCGCCGCCCAGCGACGAAGACGCATCCGCCGCGCCGCCGGTCGCACCGGCCAAGCGAACACCGCGCAAAGCGACTCGATCCCGCCGGACCCGCACCACCGAGGAGTGATCCGTGGCCACCATCACGAAGAGCTACAACCCGATCAAGGGCCGCATCCTGCGCGTCATCATCCTCAACGAATGCGGTGTCCCGGTCACCGGTACGGCCGGTGGTGTCATTGTGCAGACCGGATTCACCCAGGTCGGCAGTTCGGCCCAGTACGAAACCGGCGACGAGCACATCGTAAAGACCGCCGACGCGGCGCTGTGCATCAACGAGAAGGACCCGGACATCCTCAAAAGGTTCGAGATCACCCTCGACCAGTGCTCAGTGGACCCAGGCATCGTGGCGAACACCGTGTCCCCGGCGCGGCTGCTGACCGCGTCGGAACCACCGACCGGTACCGGGTTCGCCCTCGCAGAGGGTGCGGCCACCACCCACTTCTCGCTCGAAGTGTGGCAACGGGTCGCGGGCGCGGGCGCTTGTACTGCTTCCGGGTTGCCGCTGTACGTGTACAACGTGTGGCCGCACCTGACGAACGGGAAGATCGGCGACTACGAGATCGCCAACGCCCCGTCCACGTTGCAGATCACCGCCGAGTCCAAGCCGGTCTCCACACTGTGGACGGCTGGGAATCCGTGGCTGGGCGCCGGCGCGGTCACGATCGTGCCCGACCACTGGTTCCAAAACCTGACCAGTGTGGCACCGCCGGACGCGGTCACCGGCATCAACGACTACGCGGCGCCATAGCAAGGCTTTCGCGAGGGGTGAAGGGGTAGGGGTCGCGGGCCGGTCACGGGGGCTGGCCCGCGACCCCTCAGGGCATCGGGAGGAGGCGCGGTGGCAGCGGTCGGATTTACCTCCGGAGACCCGAGGAAACTCGACAGGTCCGGCTACGCCAAGGGCGACGTCCTCGCGGCGGACGCTGCCGGTGAACTCACCCCGGTCCCGGTCGGCGCCGACACCGAAGTCCTAACCGCCGATTCCACCGACCCGGAGGGTGTTGACTGGCAGCCCGACAGTGGAGGCGGCGGGGGCGTCCCATCGTCACGCACTATCGCCACGGTCGCGCCACTGGCTGGCGGCGGCGACCTGTCGGCGAACCGGACCCTAACCATCGCTGTCGGCTCAGGCGCAGGAACCGTTGCCGCCGGAAACGATCCGCGCCTATCCGATGCACGGCCACCAACGCCCCATGCCAGCACCCATGCGAGCGGCGGCACAGACCCCGTAACGCCTGCGGCGATCGGTGCGGTACCTGCAACGCGGTCAGTGGCCAGTACTGCGCCGTTGACCGGCGGCGGTGATCTTTCTACCGATCGGACGCTCGGAATCGCCGTCGGCACGACAGCTGGGACGGTGGCCGCTGGCGACGATCCGAGAATCGTCGGCGCGGTCCAGACGTCGCTCGTGGACGCCAAGGGCGACCTAGTCACCGCGACCGCCGCTGACACCCCGGCGCGGCTGCCGGTTGGTACCGACGGTCAGTTCCTGCGGGCCAACTCGGCCACCAGCACCGGGTTGGAATGGGACACGGCAACCGCATCGGATGTGGGTGCGGACCCGGCTGGTTCGGCAGCAGCAGCGCAGGCGGCGTCGCTACAGAAGACAGCGAACCTGTCCGACCTCGCCAACGCCGGTACCGCGCGCGCCAATCTGGGACTCGGCGACTCTGCGACCCGCAACGTCGGGGCAGCGGCTGGGACTGTCGCGGCCGGCGACGACCCGCGCCTGTCCGACGCACGCACCCCACTCCCCCACGCAGCCAGCCACGGCGACGGCGGTAGCGACCAGGTCACCCTCGCCATCTCGCAGACCACTGGGTTACAGACGGCGTTGGACGGCAGGCAACCGCTCGACTCCGACCTGACCGCGATCGCAGCGCTGACACCGGCCAATGACGATGTCATTCAGCGTAAAGCCGGCGCGTGGACGAACCGGACGATGCCTCAGCTGAAGGCAGACCTGGCGATCACGTCGTCGGATATCGGCGCGGTCCCCACAAGCCGGCTGGTGAACACGACAGCGCCGTTGACCGGCGGCGGGGATCTGACCGCGGATCGCACACTGGGCGTCTCGGTGGGCACTTCTGCGGGCACGGTCGCGGCGGGCGACGACTCCCGAATTACCGGCGCCGAACAGCGTTCCACCCTGACCGCCAAGGGAGACCTATACGCGGCGACAGCTGCGGCCACAGTCACCCGCCAACCCATCGGCACGGATGGGCAGGTCCTGCGCGCCGACAGCGCACAGTCGACCGGCCTCGCGTGGGACACGTTGGATGCCGCCGACGTGGGGGCGGTTGCTCACACCCTCGCCGACGCAAAGGGCGACATCATCGCCGCATCCGGTGTGGACACGTTCACGCGTGTCCCGGTCGGCACGGACGGCCAAGTCCTCACCGCCGATTCGACGCAGACAGCGGGCGTGAGGTGGGCTGCCGCCGGAGGTGGCGGCGGGTCAACGCTGGTGGTTCGCCGCCAGCGGTACACCGGCGGCGACATGACCCTCAACCTCGGCTCCGGGGCATGGAACCTGGTCACAGGCCCGTCGCTGGCTATTCCGGCCGCCGTCGGCGATTACGTCGAGTTGTCGCTGTCTGTCATGGTGCAGTCGGGCAACTCGTATCTCGACCCAGCAGTAGTCGTCGCGGGCGCGGCGGTGCGTTACGCCAGCTCGGACACCAACACGCCAGCAGTCGAGGGCTGGCCGCCGCTGTACACGTCGCCGTCCACGTTCCGGTCCGTTGGCGGCCTGTGGGGCTTCGAGGTCGGCGCCGGCGACCTGAGCGGCGGCAACGTCACGTTCCGGATGGCGACGAAGGGCACCACCGGCACGCTGTACGGCTCGGCAAGCTACCCGTTCTATTGGCTTGCGAGGAACTTCGGGGCGGTCGATTTTGCATGACCATCTACGTGCAGGGCCGCACCGCCACGCTTGTCGTCCAGTGGCGTGAGTACGCCCCCGACGGGCCGCTGGTCAACGTCAACGGCGTCACCGTCACCATCACGCCGCTGGCCGGTGGTGGGCCGGTGGTGGGCCCGACCTCAGTGGGCGTCACCAACCCGGCCGTCGGCACGAACGTCTACAACTGGCCGGTCCCGGCCCCGCAGGCGCCCGGCGACTACCTAGTGTCGTGGTCGGGGACGGACCCTGGTACTGGCGACCCGGTCCCCGCGTCCGAAATCATCACTGTCGCCACCGCAGCGGCCGAGGGTTCACCGCTTGGGGTATGTGAGCCGTGGCCGGTCATCTGGTGCCCGAACCTACCGACCGGGTCCGAGGCTGTCACCGGCGCCGCGTTGCAGGCCGCGACGGAGGCGTTGTGGGCCGCGACCGCGCAACGGTTCGGGCTATGCACGGAGACGATCCGACCCTGCCGCCGCTCCTGTGGCGCGTTCTGGCCGTTCGCTGACTCGTGGTGGGAGTGGACCGGCGGCATGTGGCCGCGCCCGCTGCTGTACGACGGGGCCTGGTACAACATCACCTGCGGCTCGTGCGCGGGCGGCTGCCAGTGCGGAATGCTCGAAGAAGCCCTGCTACCCGGCCCGGTCTACGACATCCTCGAAGTCAAAGTGGACGGTACCCCATTGCCTATGTCGGCGTACCGTTTAGACATGGGTCGACTGTTGGTGCGCACTGATGGCGGCCGATGGCCGACATGCTTTGTTGCGGGGACCCTCATCCTCACCGATCGTGGCCTGTGTCCAATTGAAGAAATTGAGCCGGGCCAGATGGTACTGACGCATCGGAACCGCTGGCGCCGCGTGGTTGCCGCCAAGATGACCGGTATCTCCGAGACGGTACGGATCCACGGACGAGGTGGATCCGTCCGATGCACCCCAGACCACAGGTTCTGGAGCGCGGAAGTCTACACCGAACAAAGCCGCATCTCGGGACGACAGAAGAGGGTGAGGAAGCTCGGCTCACCAGAGTGGACGCAGGCAGCCGACCTCGTAGGGAGGGCAACCGCGACGCCGGCCCGTGTGGAACCGCTGCCGATCCCCCTTCCGGAAGGCTGGGAATGGGCGGATCTGCCCGCCAACTTTTGGTGGTTTGTTGGCCGTTGGATCGGTGATGGGTGGACCGACACCACTGGCGCGGCGCGCGTGAGCATCTGCTGCGGTGTCAGCGAGACCGAGCAGCTGGCCGACGCCCTTCGGGAAACGGGGTGGGCATGGCATCAGAACGGCGGCGGTGGAGGCGCTGCCCGGTTCCGCTTCTCGTCACCACCGCTCTACGCGTGGCTGCGCCAAGAGTTCGGCACCGCAGCTCACAACAAGCGGATTCCTGCATGGCTGCTGGGCGCCGACGAGGATGTCCGTCGAGCGTTCCTTGCTGGCTATGTCAGTGCGGACGGGTGGCACGGTCCGCACTCAAGCGGCCGCGGTCGCCCTTCCACGTCGGTACACACGGTCAGCCGCTCCCTAGCGCTGGGAACGCGTCTCCTCGCCGCGACGCTCGGCCACTCGGCAACCGTCCATCAGGGGCACGCGTCGCAACTCAGCAAGCGACCGACCTATCGGATCAACTGGCCAGAGGGCGGTCCGGGCGAGCCCTACGCGCAGTCGTGGAGCGACGACTCGCACCTTTGGGGCCGTGTGCGCCGGGTTGAGTTGGACGAGGTGGCCGTTCCGGTCTACGACCTTGAGGTCGAGGAAGACCATTCCTTCGTGGCCGATGGCTTCGTCGTCCACAACTGCCAGCACCTCGAATTGCCGGACACGGCGGTCGGCACGTGGTCGGTGACGGCACGCTTCGGCGAGCCGGTGCCCATCCTCGGGCAGCAGGCGGTCGGCGAGCTCGCCTGCGAGATGGTCCACGCCATGCTCGGCGAGGATTGCCGCCTCCCGAAGAACGTGCAGCAACTCGTCCGGCAGGGTGTGACCATCAGCTTCCCCGAGGACTCGGACCTGGTTGATCGTCTGTACTTCGCGGGCATGTTCATCAAAGCGTTCAACCCGTCCGGTCTGGTCGCTAAGCCGCAGGTGTACGACGTGGACGGCCCGATGTGGCGCAGGGTGGTGGGCTGACGATGATCCTGTCAACCTTGGCGCCCATCGTCACCGGCATCGGTGCGGCGGTCCGCGACGCCCTCGCCGACACACCGGAAGGCATACCCGAACGGGTATGCCTGCTCGTGCCGGGCGCGATCGCCGCTGACGCCTGCGACTGCGGGCAACTCGCACTATCCATCACGCGCATCTTCCAGTCCGCGACGTTCCCCCTTGAGGCAACCACCGACCAGGCAGCGGCCGGGTGTCCCCCGCCGGTCCTGGCCGCTACGGTCACGGTGTCGCTGTTCCGGTGCGCGCCCACGGTTGACGACGACCTCGACCCGCCTTCGTGTGATGCCCTCCTCGCCTCGGCGGTCGGATGGGACACGGATGTGGCCGCGATCCGCCGCGCCCTCGCCTGCAAACTCGGCGAGCTCGCGGATCAGGACCGCATCATCGGCTACGTCATCGGCGCCACCCTGCCGGTCGGCCCGGACGGCGCCTGTCTGGGCGCGGACACCACGATCACGATCGGGATCAACAACTGCGGATGTGCCTGATGGCCCGCCACACAATCAACTACGGCGCGATCAACGCCATGTTCCGCAACCCGTCCGGCCGCCTGGCCCGCGACATGCTGCGCCGTGGACTCAAGGTGGAGGCTGCGGCGAAACGGAACCTGGCTGGCGGTAGCGGGAAACCACGCCGGATCGACACCGGGCAGACGCGGGCCTCGGTCAACACGCGGCTTGTCGCATGGCGTGGCCTCCCGGCGGCGCGGATCGGGTCGCCGCTGCGCAAGGCTGCCCTGATCCACTGGGGTACCGGCATTTACGGGCCTCGTAGGCAGCCGATCCGGCCGAAGCGGGCCAAGTATCTGCGGTTCAAGCCGAAGGGCTCCAACCGGGTGATCTACGCCCGGTCGGTGAAAGGCATGAAGGCCAACCCCTTCTTGAAGGACGCGCTCCCCGCCGCGCGGGATTGACCGTCGTCTACCACCACTGTCACGGACCTACGGTCACCGCGACCCGTTGTCCAGCCCGTGGGAGTGGCCGTGGCCCGCAAACGCACCTTCACCGTTGACCGCGAACCCGTCGAAGCCGAGATCGGCGGAGACCTGTTCGTTGCGCCACCGGTCATCCCACCAGCCGTGCTCGGCGACATGCTCGACGCGGGTGAACGCATCGGTGAGATCCAAAGGACGCAAGGGCTGAGCCAGAAGGAACAACTGAACCAGATGATGAAAGTCCTCGACGAGGTCTTCAACCTTGTGCTCATACCGGACTCGGGGAAGGCGTTCCACGAACGCCTCTACTCCCGGGAGAACCCCTTCGATCTCATGCGCGAGGTCATGCCCGCGCTGGAGTGGCTGATCGAGGAGTTCACCGAGCGCCCTACGGAGCCGTCGCCGCCATCTTCGACTGGGCGCAGCGACGGTGGAACGAGTTCGACACCTGGTGTCTTGGTCGGGGCTTCGACCCCCTCGCCGTCAACGCCCGACGTTTCTGCAACGCCGTCCACGCCGCCATCTTCGACCTAGACAACGTCCCGCCGGAGCGGCGGGAGGAAATCCACAACCTACTCGCTGGGCCGCGAACCGAACCATCCGCAACGACCGAACCGGCACCCGTCGACCCCGAAGCCGGGGTAGCGCCACCAGCTTGGTGGAGCGGCGATGAGGAAGCCGCGAGGTCTGGACTGGCGATCGTTCCGCGCGCCGCATGACACGGGCCGGTCGCACACGGGGGGCGACCGGCCCGCATGTCGCAGCCGATCGATGAGGCGTATGTCGAGGTCCGACCGGACGTCGACCGGTTCGCCACGACCCTCAACCAGAAACTCACCGCCGCGCTCAACCGGGCACAGGCCAACGTGGACCGGTCCACGCAGCGGATGTCGGAGTCTTTCCGTACCGCAGCGGACCGGATCGGTGAGCAAGGCGGCAGGGCCGGGCGCCAGTTCGGGGACGGCTTCACCCGCGACGCGTCCGGGCGCCTGCGGGATGCACGGGGACAGTTCGTCGCCGAGGGTGGCGCTGGCGGCGATGCGTTCGGCGCCAGCTTCACCCGCCGTGCCCGCCGCGCCCTAGCCGGGATCGGTGACGCCCTCGGCGGGGCACTGCGCGGCATCGGCCTCGCCGGAGCCGGGCTCGGGGCACTAGCTGGCATCGCGGCAGCAGCGGGTTCCGCCGCGGCCGCACTCGGCGGCCTGGCTTCTGCCGCAGCCGGCGCTATCCCACTGATCGCCGCGCTCGCGGGCACGCTCGCCACAGCGGCCGGTTCACTGCTGGCCATCCCGGGTGCGGTCGCGGTCGCAGCGTCCGCGTTCGGGGCGCTCGCGATCACCTTCGGCGGGATCGGCGAGGTGCTCAAGCAGTCTGGTAAGGCCATGGCCGGCGGCGGGTCCGCCGGGGCGAACAGCGCCCGGCAGGTCGCCGCCGCGCAACGCGGCCTTGAATCCGCGCAACGAGCACTCGCGGGGGCGCAACGCAACTACACGCAAGCGTTGGCCGAGGAACGCGCTGTTCAAAACGCGGTCAACGAGGCCCGCGAAGAAGCGCGGGAGCGCATCGACGACCTCAACCGGTCACTGCGGCGTGCCCGCATCGACCAGGAACGCGCATCCGACGACCTGCGGCAGGCACAAGAAGCCCTCAACTTCGCGATGCAAACCGGCGACTCGGAGGCGATCCGCCAAGCACGGCTCGACTACGAGGAAGCCCAACTCGCGGTTGAGGAAACCGCCGACGAGGTAGGAGACCTCGCCCAGGAGAAAGCCGAGTCGGACAAGAAGGGTGTCGACGGCTCCGACGAGGTTGTGTCCGCGCTGGAGCGGCAAGCCCAGGCCACCGAACGGGTCCGTGACGCCCAGGATTCCCTCGCCGACGCACAGTCGAATCTGGCTGCCGCGCAGGAAGCGCTCGCCGCCGCCTCGGCCGGCGCTGGAGGTGGGGGTGGTGGGGTCAACGCTGCCGCCGCTGCGATGGCGAGGCTGGCCCCGGCAGCGCAGGAGTTGGTGCGGACCCTGCTGGCTTTGCGACCCGCATGGGATGGGGTGCGGAAGTCGATCCAACAGGCCGGGCTGGTCGGTGTCGCGGGGGACATCGAGCGCCTCGCCGCCGTTGGGCTGCCGACGTTGCAGCGAGGGCTAGTTGGTGTCGCCACCGTCCTCAACACCCAAATGCGAGCCGGCCTTCAGGAGTTGGCGTCTGCCGAAAGCCAGATCCGGTTCGCGGAGATCTTCACCAACGCCCGACGCGCGTTGGATGGGCTGACCCCGGCTGTACGTCCGCTGTTGCGGGCGTTGCTGGATGTGTCAGCGGTCGGTTCCGACGTGGTCGCCACCTTGGCTACCCAATTCGGTGGAGCGCTGACCAGGATCTCGGAGCGGCTGTCACAGATGGCCGCGTCCGGCGAACTCGCCGAGGTCATAAACGACGGCATCGCGGCGATCGCTGCCTTGGGTCGCGCTGCCGCCGACGTAGCTGGGATCGTCTCTGGAATCTTCTCCGCCGCAGGCGCGGCCGAGGGTGGTGGCCTGCTCGGCTTCCTTGAGCGGCTGAACGAGCTCGTCAACTCGGTGGCAGGTCAGTCGGCGTTGACGGAACTATTCACCAACCTGTCCACAGTCGGGCAAGCCCTCACCCCCGTCCTGTTGGCGGTTGGGCAGGCGCTAGGGCCGGTGTCGTCAGCGATCGGTGTCCTCGCGGTCGCGTTCGCGCCCACCTTGGTCACCTTGGTGCAGGCGCTTGGCACCGCACTTGCTTCGCTTGCACCCGGCTTCCTGGCGTTGCGTCCGCTGGTGGATCTGCTCGCCGCCGGCCTACAACCCCTGGCGTCGATCATCACAAATCTGGTGGTCGCCGCAGGTCCAGGCCTGTCCGCGTTCATGTCCGCCTTTATTCAAGGGCTTCAAGCGCTTGCCCCAGCAGCAGCACCGGTGGGTCGGGCTATCGGCGACATCCTCACCGCCGTCTCACCCCTGCTACCGATCATCGGAAACCAGCTAGCCAACGCCTTGACCCTGATCGCGACCCTGCTGTCGGGGGTGTCGGTCGAGCTCGGCCCGCTGATCGGCGTCTTCGGCCAGGTCGCGACGAGCGTCTCCTCACAGGTGCTGCCGGTCCTGCTCCAGCTCGCCGAGCAGGTGCTACCGGTGATGGCGCAAGCCGGCGCCGACATCGCCGCCGCGTTCGCACCGCTGGTACCGGTGATCGCCCAACTGGCGGCCACGTTCGCGGGGCAACTGGCGGCCGCCCTGCCAGGGCTGGTCACCAGCTTCGCTCGGCTGTTGCCGGTCATTGTTCAGTTGGCCCAGCAGTTCGGTGGGGCACTGCTGTCCGCGATCACGCTGCTGGCGCCGCACCTACCAGCGCTGGTGTCGGGCGGTCTACAACTCACCCAAGCCCTCCTCGATCTGTTCGCGGCGGTCGCCCCGATCCTGCCGTCGCTGATCCAGATGGGCTTCCTGGTTCTGCAACTCGCCCTCAACTCGGGGATCTTGCAGCAGACGGTCCGGGTGATGACGGTAGCGATCACCATCGCGGCTGGGGTGATCCGCGCCATCACTGGCGTGATCAACGCGATGTTGCATCCGCTCGACACGGTCAAGTCGGCGGCGTCGAGGTTCGGTACCGCAATCAAGGACGCCGCAGCGAAGGGCATCGACGCAGTAACCGGACTCCCCGGAAAGATCAAAAACGCGGTCGGTGACCTCGGCGGCCTACTCAAGGAGAAGGGAAAAGACGTCGTCCGCGGCCTGTGGGACGGCATCTCCTCGCTCGGATCGTGGCTGTTCAACAAGCTGACGTCGTTCGTGAAGAACAACATCCCGGGACCGATCGCCAAGGCGCTCAACATCGACTCGCCATCCAAGGTCGCGGCCAGCCTCGGCCGGGAAGTGCCCCGCGGGCTCGCGGTCGGTATCGCAGGCGGGGCGCCGGTCGTTGCCAGCCAGTCGGCTGCTTTGGCGCAGCAGACCATCGCCGCCCTGTCCGACCTGACCGCCCCTGCACCAGGATTCGCCGCCGGCACCGCCAGCGTGTCGGGTGCGGCAGCCGCAGGAGTGGCGGGTGCCACGCCTACGGCGGACGGCTGGGTGTTACACGCCGACATCTACATCGGCGACGAACTGCTCGACACGAAGGTGGTGCGGATTGTGCGCCGCGAAAACCGGGCCGACGCTCGTGCGCTCAACGCACGGCCTAAGGAGGCCTAATGCCATCGTTGACCGCCACGCCACATCCCGAAGTGGGAGCGATCGTCGTCACCATCGACTGGTCGGACGTGCCAGCGATGACTGGCGCCGGGATTCTGGCCCACTTGTACCGCAACTACCCCGATAGCACCCAGATCGAGGTGTTGGGGTCCCCGGCCTACCTGTCGGCCGGGATCGCCGTGTTCTGGGACACCATCGCCCCCCTCGACACCCCGGTCTTCTACACGGCGAGCAGCCCAGCCACCGGTACCATCCTCACCTCCTCGACCGTAACGGTCACTGGCACTGGACAGGGATGGCTCAAAGACCCTGCCGAGCCGGTCAATGACATCCTCCTCGACACCTGCCCAACCCGGACGTGCCCGAACACATCCACTGGGGTGTCGTTCCAAAACCTCGGCCAAGGCCAGTTCGCGTCCGCGTCCGGCGTGTTCCCGATCATCGACGCGCGACGGCCACGCACAGTCGCCCAACGGCGCAAGGACCGCACATCCACCCTGACGGTCCTCGCCCACTCGATCGCTGACGCGCTACGAGTTGAAGACATTCTCGTCTCCGGTCGGAACCTGTTTCTGCAACTCGCTGCCCGCTACGGCTGGGCGTCACGCACCTGGAACGGCGACTACATCGCCGTCGGCGACGCCACCGAAGACCGACCGCCGGTCGCTAACCAAACCTATCCGCAGCGCACTTGGCAGTTGCCGTTCGCGGTAGCCCGCGCCCCGTTCGTGCCCACGAACCAGTCGGGCGGCAACGGTGTCGGCGTCAGCGGAGCCACCTACGGCGACGCCACCGCAACCGGCCGCACCTACGCGCAGCGGACCGCCACCGGCAACACCTATGCGATGTCGTCTCGTGGGGAGAACCTGTAGTGGCGTGGCCAATCTCTGATGACCTGCGGCGAGCGTTGGCCGCTAACCACGAGATGACGACCGAAGTGTTCGTCGTCCGCGGCGCCACCGCGACGCAGGTGGAGGTCCGCGACCTCAACATTCAGGCCACGTTCAGCACCCGCGGCGGCCGATCCGCGGACTTCACTGCGGACACCGCGTATCTCGACGATGGGCTGTTCGACCCTCTCCAGGACCATGTGCTGATCCGCACTGGGGTGCGCGGCGTAGGCGATGTTCCGCTGTTCCTTGGCCGTGTCGGCTCCGTCGCCGACGAGAACACCGGCGAAGTGGCGATCACCCTCATGTCCCGCGGCGACGAGTTGTTGCGGGTGCCGTTCGAGACCCCGTTCCCGGCGAACGCATCAAACCCGTGCAGTTCGGAAATGGCGCGCATCATCAAGTCGATCGATCCGGCGTGGGCCGTGTCGATGGCGGTGGCGGCGGACGCGCCGGTCCCGTCGGGCACCGTGTGGGAGGACGACCCAGGGCAGGCGTTGGATGACCTCGCCGCCGCTATCAACGCGATCTGGCTCCCCGACCGCACGGGCGGGTTTTCGATCTTCACCAACCCGTACTCGCTGACGACAACGCCGACAGCGGTGCTCACCGTAACCGACGGCGAGGACGGTGTCCTAGTCAACGTGCGGCATGTGCGGTCTCGGGAGCCGGTGTCCAACAGCATCACCGTCGTCGTCGAACGCACCGACGGTTTCGCCCCCATCCGAGTCACCGCCCGAGACACGGTAGCCACCTCCCCAACCCGATGGGGCGGCCCGTTCGGGCGCGCCGCACAAGTATTGAAGATCCAAACCCCGTTGTCGCGGGCTGATGCGACCGTCGTCGCCCAACGACGCCTCATGCAGTCGCTGGCGTTGACACGCACGTGGTCGCTGACGATGCCCCCAGGCCTCGGACAGATCCTCGACCCCGGCGATGTCGTGTACGTGTGGTACCGGGACGAGGTCACCGCCCAGGTGGTGGAGTCGATCCGCTACGCCGGCCACGCCGAATCGACCGTCGTCGCTGACACCCGCGAGTTCCGTACGTTCACGCCAACACCGGAGTAGGCGGGGTGCGCGGTGACGACGACCACAACCGACCAAGGGTTGGTGCTACCGGTCGCCAGCGATGGCGACAACGTCCCGCTGCACATGGGCCTCTACAACGGGGCCTCCGGCACCGGAGTGGGCCTGGAGTCGCGGCTGGTCAAGCGGTACACCTCCGCCGCCGACCGCACTACGCGCAACACCGCCCCCGCAACGGGTGAGCTGAGCTACCGGGCGGACATCTCCGGCTACGAATACTGGACGGGGTCGGCGTGGGTGCCATGGCCCGAACGCTATTCGGCGGTCAAAACGGCGTCGACCGCTAGGGCCAGCACGACGACCCGCACCGCCGACCCGCATCTCACCCTCGCGGTCCGGGCAAACGTCGCCTACACCCTTTCCGGGCTGCTGATTGTCCAATCCGCCGCGAACTCTGCCGGCGACCTCAACATCGACTTCGCGTTCCCTGCCAACGCGGTCGTCCACTGGGGCGCGGTCGGCCCGAACAACACCATCACCGGCGGTAGCTTCATCGGCGGCGAATTCCAGGCCCAGTCCAACCAAACGGTCAGCCCAACCGGGGCCACCCCGTACGGTGCCACCACCGTTCCCAACACGGTCCTGCTGTCCGGTTACGTGTCCATCGGTGCCACCGCCGGGAGCTTCACGCTGGAGTGGGCGCAGCAAACATCCAACGCGTCCAGCACGTCGCTGCTGACCGGCTCATGGATGCGCCTGGACCGGGTCTGACACATGACCTACCCGCTCGGACCACGCGGCCAACCCGATCGCGCACGCGCCACCGTGAACGCGATCCCCGACCCGGCAGTCATGCGCATCGGCCGCGTAACCCGCTACAACGCCGGCTACATCACCGTCGCCATCTCCGACTCCGACGTGCTTGTTGACGCCGCCTACATCTTCGGCGCCTACCAGCCCGTCCTTGGGGACATCGTCGCCGTCGTCAAACAAGGCAACCAGTGGCTCGCCCTGGGCGCGATGAGTCCCAACCCGGACGACAACCCGATCGCGAATTACTCGTTCGAGGACGGTGAGGCCTCGCAACCGGCTCCGAACTGGACCATCTACCACGATCCGTCGTCAACGAACACGACAAGCATCGAGACCAGTTTTACCTTCCTGAGCCCACCCATCGACGGGCAGAAAACCCTACGGGTCACGCTCAGCCCACCACCCGTCGGAGCGATCTCCAGCAGCTTCGACTACGTCAGCTCCGACCCGTTCCCCGTAACCCCAGGAGAACTGTGGTCCGCGCAGGCCTGGGTACTGGCCAACAGCCTCTCCGGAGGCCCATGGGTCCGCGGCACTGGCGCGATCTTCTTCTCGTTCTACAACAACGCCGCCAACACCTACCCCAACACGGCCGCACCCGATGGCGGCTATGGGGTTGTTCAGTTGCCGACCACCCCGCCGTGGCTGCTCGTACGGTCCGAGTCCGGTGCCGGCACAGGCGTTGAGGTCCCAGCCGGGGTCACCCACGCCAGGGTCACGTTGGAAACCGATCTCACCCAGGAGGACACAACCTCCAACTATGGGATAACCGCATACTGGGATCGGGTCATCGCCACCAAGCTGTCCTGATCGACCGTCGTCGCTCACCACCCCTTGATTGCGACGATCCCGGCCGTGACCATACCGGGCCGCTACGCCGTCATCGCCACCCGCGACAGACCTACCGAACTCGCCGTCGTCGTCAACGCGCTGCACAAGCAACACGCGACGGTCGTCGTGGTGGACAACGGTTCCGAGCCGCGCGTATCACCGCCGGTCGACCACGACACCGACGGGCCGCTACCGAACGCCCCGACCGTGATCGTGGACTACGAACAGCCCCCCAACCTGTCCCGGCTGTGGAACCTTGGCCTCGACGAAGCCGCAACCCAGGCTGCCAACGCCGGGCTGCAACGTTGGGATATCGCGGTCGTCAACGACGACGCGGTCCTTCCCGACGGCTGGTTCGACGCCTGCGCCAACGCCATGCGGTACATCGGCGCCGCAGCAGCCTGCTCCGACCCGCATAGCCGAATCACGGCCCCGCTGGTGAAAACCACACCGGACCGGGATGCGTTCACCCGCATGTGCGGCTGGGCGTTCGTGCTGCGCGGCGAGCTCGGCTTCCGGTTCGACGAAACCATGCGCTGGTGGTGGTCAGATTCGGACGCAGACTGGGCGGCACGGGCGGCCGGCGGAATGGTCATCATCCCCGGCTACCCGGTGGGGAACGTGCACGCCAACTCCACCACGGTCGGGGCGCTGGCCGAGCAGGCCAGCCGTGACAGGGCCACCTTCGCAGCCAAATGGGGGTGGGCGCCGTGGTGACCCGGCACGACTTCCTCGCCACCCTGCACACGCAGCTTCAGCCGCGCGGCTACCTCGAAATCGGCGTCCAGCACGGCTACTCGCTCCGACTCGCCTCGTGTCCTGCCGTGGGCGTGGACCCGGACCCGAAGGTTGTGGTGCCCCTCGGGCCGCACGCCACTGTGGTGCCCTCGACCTCGGACGCCTACTTCACCACGGTCAACGCCACGCAGCTGCCGTTCGCTGCCCTCGACTTGGCGTTCATCGACGGCATGCACCTGTACGAGTACGCACTGCGGGACTTCATCGGTGTTGAAAGGCTCGCCCACGCCGGTGCGGTCGTCGTGTTCGACGACGTGCTGCCCCGCAACCAGGTTGAGGCCGCCCGGGTTCAGTGCCCCGGCGACTGGACCGGCGACGTGTGGCGGATCGAACCCGTCCTGCGAGCGTGGCGTCCCGACCTGCACATCACGTTGGTCGACACCGACCCGACCGGGGTGCTCGTCGTGTACGGCCTTGAACCCGCCAGCACCGTCCTCGCTGACGAATACGACGAAATCCTGCGGCACTGGCCGCTCGCCGACGTGCCCGTTCCGCCTGATGTCCTGCACCGCTACCACGCTGTTCCACCCGAGATGGCGCTCGCTGAGATCGAAGACTGGAGAACCACCGCGTGAAGATCGCTGTAACGGGGGGCCGAGGGTTCATCGGCCAAGCCACGCTCCGTGCCGCCGACGCTGCGGGCCACGACGTGTTCGCGTTCGACCGGCCCGACGACATCCTCGGCAATCTGGACGGTCTTGCAGGCGCCGACCATGTCATCCACCTCGCCGGCGTGCTGGGCACCTCCGAACTGTTCGACGCGGCGGAGGAGGCCATCACCACCAACGTGGTCGGGACTCTTCGTGTCCTCCAGTGGTGCGAGGCCCACGGGGCTGGGTTCACAGCGATCACCATGCCGCCGGTGTTCCCATCGGTGTACACGGCGACAAAGATTTGCGCCGACCGGCTCGCCACCGCGTGGCACCTCGCCAAGGGTGTCCCGGTCTCCCATGTGCGGGCGTTTAACGCCTACGGCGCTGGCCAGAAACACGGCCCCGGCCACCCCCAGAAGATCCTGCCGACCTTCGCAACCGAGGCGTGGCACGGCAGGCCGATCCCAATTTGGGGCGACGGGAAGCAGACCGTCGACCTAGTCCACGCCGACGACATCGGCCGCATGCTCATCGAGGCTACGGGGCATGGCGACGACGCGGTGTTCGACGCCGGCACCGGTATCGCCGTAAGCGTGAACGAGCTCGCTGACGCCATCATCAACATCACCGGCTCGACGGGGGGCAAGTTGTACCTGCCGATGCGAGCCGGGGAGATCCCCACCCACATTGTCGCCGAAGGTGAGGGCTGGGACCGTCTCGACTGGCGTCCCGAGCTCGACTGGGCACGGGTCGAGGAGGCTGTTCACTGGTATCGGCCAGCATGACCGCGACAGCCGCGGTGCTCAGCGCGATCTACGATCGCTATGACACGTTAAAGCCCGTCCTGCCGCAGAACGGCATGGACGTGGAGTGGGTGCTGGTCACCGACGACGAAGCCCTCTACCGCGGCGACGCGGACCCGCTGGGCTGGCAAATCGTCTACGAGCCGCATCCAGGGTTGCATCCGAACCGGGCAGCGAAGCATCCGAAGATGCTGCCAGTCGACTACACAGCCGCCGAGCAGTCAGTGTGGGTGGACGCCTCGTTCGCAGTCGTCTCCCCCACCTTCGTGGCCGACGTACTCGGGCACGCGGACCCGCTGGCCCAGTTCGTGCACCCCTGGCGGGGCTGCCTCCACGACGAGGCTTTCGCATCCGCGCCAATCCCGAAGTACGTCGGAGAGCCGATCGCCGAGCAGGCAGCCGCCTACCGGAGGGCCGGGCATCCGCTGGAGTGGGGACTGTGGGCAACAGGCGTCATCGCGCGGCAGCACACACCTGAGGTGGTGGCGTGGGGTAAAGCGTGGCTGGCGGAGGTTGAACGCTGGTCATTCCAGGACCAGATCTCGCACCCGTTCGTGTGCCGCCTCCACAACCTGCGCCCAGTGCCGCTGCCCGGCACCCATCTCGGGAATGCGTGGCTGGCCTACCAAGGCTCAGGGCGGCACTGATGCGGTACGGCCCGGGAATCGCCGCTGTCATTCCGGTGCATCCGGCACGGGTCCACAACGGGATGTTGGCACGAGCCTTGGCTGGGGTGTGGGCGCAAACCCTCCCCGCCGCCGAAGTGCATGTCGCTGTAGATCTGGAACAGCACGGCGCCGCCCGCACCCGCCAGCGCGGCCTGGACGCGGTCACCACCGAGTGGGTGGCGTTCTGCGACTCCGACGACGAATGGCTCCCCCATCACCTACGGACCCTCTTCGACGCCGTCTGGTCATCGGGGGCACCGTTCGCGTTCAGTTGGTTCGAGCCGGTCGGTGGCCCAGACCCGCTCGGGCATTTCGGGCTGCCCTTCAACCCGCAAACCCCGCACCACACCACGATGACCGTCCTGGTACGCACCGAGCTCGCCAAGCAGGTCGGGTTCACCCCAGCCGCCCCCGGCGATCCGTTCGGGAACGAGGACTGGCGGTTCATCTGCGGTATCGCGCAACGCTGCGTCGAGACCGGCGACCAAATGATCCACGTTCCAGAGAAGACGTGGCGATACCACATCCACGGCCAGAACAGCTCGGGCGTCGCGTGGAAAGGCGACGCCCGATGAGAGCCCTCGTCACCGGAGGCGCCGGGTTCATCGGCTCCCACCTCGTTGACCGGCTGATCCGCGACGGCTGGCACGTAGACGTCGTTGACGACCTCTCCACCGGGTGTCTCGGCAACCTCGACGCCGCGAAAGCGACCGGCCGCTGCCAGGCCATCCAAGCCGACATCACGAGCCCCGACTTCACCGAGCGGATGTTGCGGCGCACGCCGGACGTCGTATTCCATCTTGCCGCCCAAATCGACGTGCGCGCCTCGGTCGCCGATCCGAGCCGTGACGCATCCGTCAACATCCTCGGCACCGTCAACGTGTTGGAAACCGCACGCCGCGCAGGCGCCCGGAAGGTCGTCAACGTGTCCTCGGTCGCGATCTACGGCGTCTGCGACGAACTCCCGGTCACCGACCACACTCCCATCAATCCGCTGTCCCCGTACGCGGCGAGCAAGCTGGCTGCGGCAGCGTACTGCCACCAGTACCAGCAGCTACACGGCCTCAACACCACAACCGTCGTCCTCACTAACGTGTACGGGCCCCGACAGCGGCGTGGCAGCGGCGCGGTCGCGATCTGGGCCGAGGCGATGCTGACCGGACAGCCCACCTACCTGTACGGGGCGGGAAACATCCGCGACTACCTGTACGTGACCGACGCCGTGGACGCGGTCGCCCGCGCTGCCGAGGAGACGACAACCGCATCCCGTGTCGAAGTGGGCACCGGCATACCCGTCACCGACCGACAGTTGCACGACGCCATCGCCGCCGCGGTCGGGGTGCATGCCGAGCCGGTTCCGCAGCCGCGTCGTCACGGTGACGTCGCCGCCATGTATGTCGATTCGGCGATCGCGCGCCGCGCGCTGGGCTGGCAGCCGCGTGTGCCGCTGGCCGAAGGTCTCTCGGCGACTGTGCAGCACATTCGGGGCCAGCTAGTGCGGCAGCCGATCTGATTGACCGTCATCAAGGGACTGTTGGGCGCTCCTAGCGTCCCGGCGTGCCAAAAATCGTGGTTTACCCTGCGGACGAAACCGGGTGCGGCAGATTCAGATTGATTTGGCCGGCCCAGGTGCTGCGTGCGCAAGGCCACGACGTCACCATTGTGTGGCCATCGAAGCGGTCCGGGATCGGTGGTGCCCTCGACGAACACGGCACCGCCGTGGAAGCGTACGCACCGCCGGGCACCGATGTGGTGGTGCTGCAACGCCTGTCGTACCGGCCTATCGCCACCGCGGTGCCGTTGCTGCGGGCGCAGGGCATCGCTGTGGTGGTGGATATGGACGACGACCTGTCCTGCATTCACCCCAGTAACCCGGCGCACCGCATGTACGATCCGCCGCCGGGGCTCGGCTCTCTGCACTCGTGGCGGCACGCAGCTGACGCCTGCCGGGATGCGACTTTGGTGACAACGGCCAGTGAAGCACTTCAGCAGGTGTACGCGGCGCACGGGCGGGGGGCGGTGCTGTCCAACTGTGTGCCCCGCCGGTATCTGTCGATCGAGCGGCAGGACAGTGATGTGATCGGCTGGGGCGGCACGATGCGTTCCCACCCCGACGACCTGCAAACCGTCGGGGTTGCGGTGGCCCGGCTTATGCAGGATGGGCACCGGTTCCGGGTCATCGGCCCCCGCGACGGAGTGAAGGAGGCGCTGCGGCTGCCTGCCGAGCCTGAGGCGACCGGTTCGGTGCCGATCGAGTCGTGGCCCGATGCGCTTTCCACGTTAGGGGTGGGCATAGCGCCATTGGCGGACACCAAGTTCAACATCTCGAAGTCGTTCCTCAAGATCGTCGAGTATTCCGGGCTCGGCGTGCCGTGGGTGGCATCACCACGGGCCGAATACAAACGCTTCCACACCCTCGGCCCGGCGGGGATGCTGGCGGACAGCCCACGCCAGTGGGTGGCCCGGCTGCGGGAACTGGTCACCAACGACGGGCTGCGCCGGGAGATGTCTGAAGCCGGTCGTGCCCTGGCGGCGCAGCACACCATCGAGGGCAACGCCTGGCGTTGGCTCGACGTGTGGACGCGGGCGGCGCAGATGGAACGCAACGCGTACCGCTCGGCGACTGGTGGGCCGGTTAGGCAGCGCATCCCGGCAGCGGTAGCTGCCCCACCCAGGCCCGGCGGTGGCGTCTGACCGTACGCCGCCCGACAGCCCGCACGTTCCGTTTCGTCGCCGCTGGCTGGGCCAGCGCTAGCGCGAACCCGAGCAGCGGCGGCTGCTCCCACCGCAAACCCGGTCGCCACCCTGCAAGCCGCACCGGTGTCGGGTCTGGGATCGGCACGGCGGTTTTGGCGTCGCCGTGGATTCGGGTGGCCTCCCACGAGGTGCCGCATTCGCCGCAGATCTGCTGCCGTCCCGCCCGGAACAGCATCCGGCCTTGGCAGGCAGGGCATTTCGCCCGCACGATCGGCCGGGCCATCGCCTCCCGCTGTTGCCGGGTGGTGCCACCCCACACACCGAACTCGTCGTGTTCCAATGCCCACGCCAAACACTCCACCCGTGCCACACACGCCTGGCAGAGGGCGTCGGCGTCGGCGGGAACCTCGGCCGGCAAACCGCGGCGTTTGGCTAGCTCGTCGGCGAAGAACAGCCTTTTTACCTGTTCGCTGGTGTCGGAGCAGTTGGCTTTGTCCATCCAAGCCACGTCGGCGCCGGAGATGAAGAAGGTAAGCGGAGAGTCATGCATGTGGTTCTCCTGGTGCTCGGCCCTAGCTGCTTGTAATCATGCTCCTGGCCTGGGTTTAGGCAGATCGTCCGGCGTGTCGTAACCGTAGGTGGCCGTTCGGCTGACCCAGGTGTGACAAACGCTGCGTGACTTCAATCGACCGACATCACGGTCACCGTGTCGCATGCGACAGTGCGCACGAGTGGGAGGTGTGTTGTGACTGTCGCCAAGCCGAGACTCCTCGAAGCGCGCAGGCTGCTGCTCGACCACCTCGACATGCATCCCGGCCGAACCGTGGACGCGGATCTGGACCCGGCCGAGGTCGGAATCGTCGGCGGACCATCCCACGTCCGCTCCGGCACCTCATACCACCTCGGCAAAGACCAGTTGATTCTGTCGCGGCGCCCATACAGCGTGGTCGAGTCTGTCCGTGACCAGCGCGGCCTCAACAACGACGCGTCAGCGATCGATATCGGCTGGTTCCGCCTCACCACCCGACGCGGCACATTCGATCTACGGCACTTCTCCCGCTGGCTGGTCGACCTCTGCAAAGCCGGCGACCCGGACACCGCCGACATCCGCGAGGTCATCTACAGCCTCGACGGTAAAACCGTCCGCCGCTGGGACGACCTGGGCATCCGCTCAGCCGGCGACGACTCGCACCTGACCCACACCCACGGGTCGATCTACCGCGACGCGGACGGGTCTTGCATGGTCCGGCTCGTCACCCGCTACCTGCGCCACATTGGCCTACTCCCGGACCCCGAGGAGGGTTTCATGGCAGCAATCTCGGACGCCGACCAGAAGGCGCTGATCTGGCGCGTCGAGGGGATCGCCTCCGGGCGTCTCGCGGTCGCCGGCGGCCCGACCAAGGGTGAGCCGGTGGTGCTCAACGTGAAGCTGGCTGCGATCGAGCAGCGGCAGACGGCGCTGACCACAGCGATCGCCTCACTCGATGAGGATGTCGCGGCCAAGCTGCGGGCCGACTTCGAGCGGATCGCCGCCGATGAGGCTGCCACGTTGGCTGCGATCGAGCAGGCGGCCGCTGAAGATGCGGTCCGGGACGCCGAACTCCGCGATCTGGTGGAGTCGGGGCTGTCAGGTGAGCAGGACGCCCAAGTGGTGCTGCGGCTCATCGCAGACAAGATCCGACCAGCCGACGTGCCGACGTCGGGCGTTACGCCGACGAGCTGACGTGCATGGCCGATGAAGTATCCAACGCGGAACTGGCCCGCCGTCTCGGCGACTTCGCCACCGACGTGCGCGGCGACTTCGCGGAGGTGTTCCGTCGGCTCGACTCGTACGTTCTGCGCGAGGTGTACCACGCTGAGAAGGCAGCGACCGAGGTTCGGCTCGCAGCCCTCGAAGTCAAGATCGGCGAGGAGAGGCAGGCCCGCGTTCTGGCCGAAGAGCGGCAGCGGGCCGCGGTCCGCTGGTGGTGGTCGGCGGTGCTGATCCCGACCATCGCTCTAATCACCAGCATTGTGCTTCAGGCGGCGAAGCCGTGAGCAATGAGGGCACGCATCGGATGCCGAAGGTCCGGATCGGGTTGCGGCGCCGGGACTGGGCGTTCATGGCTGTCGCTGTGCTGCTGGCCGTCGGGCTTGGCTACGGCATCTACACGATCGGGCAGTGGCGCGCCCAGGTGGATGCACTCGCGGTCGCGTTGGCGGCCGAGCAGCGGCAGTCCGAGAAGGCGGGACTTACCCCGGCGGCGCCGGCACCGTCGGAGATCCTCAACGACCCGCAGGTGGTTGAGGGGGCTCCGGGCCGGGACGGCAGGGACGGCAAGGATGTGACACCGCAGATGGTTCGGGCTGCGGTCGAAGCCTATTTCCGGGCCAATCCGCCTGATCCGTCCCCGGCTGCCATCGCGGCAGCGGTTGTCAACTACATACGTGATCATCCGATCCCGGCAGGTCCGAAAGGTGACCGGGGGGAGCCCGGCGATGATGGCCAGGACGTCACCGCAGAGATGGTGGCTGCGGCGGTCCGCGACTATCTGGTCGAGCATCCTCCACCGGCCGGGGAGAAGGGCGACAAGGGTGATCCTGGGCAGGACGGCCGGGACGTCACGCCGGAGATGGTCGCCGAGCAGGTGCGCCTGTATATCGAAGGGCATGGCCTGCCGCTGTGCCCGGATGGGACGCGGGCGGAAACACACCGGCTGGTGACGGCGGAGCCCGGAACGGTCAACGCGGTCATCTGTGTACGACAGGTGGAAGGTGCGGGGCGGTGAGGCGGCTAGGGGCGTCGCCAGCCGCTGCCGACTCGTATCCACGGCCCGGGTGTGGCCGGCTGCATGGTCGCGGTGTAGGCGGCAGGGATTTCAACCCAGTCGTCGTGGCCGGCCATGAGCTCGGCGAGATGCCTGCGGGCGGTTTGTTCGTCTGGCCACGCCCACGAGCAGGGGATGACGCCGCGCTGTGTGGTGTCGGTGTACCAGCGGCCGTCGGGGAGTACGCCGACAGAGATCGAGTAGGAGCGCCAGCCGCCCAGCTCGGAGTGCCGCCAACGCTGGCGGCGGTCGAGGCCGTGGATGAGGTGCAGCTGGATGGGCTCGCCGTCCACCAGGTCACCGTACATCCGTTCGAAAGGAAAGCCCTGTGCCTCAGCATGATCTGACGTTCCGGAAGTCGACCAAAAGCCATGAAAACGAGTGCGTGGAGGTCGCCGACACCGCTGACGCGAGTTACTGCCGCGACTCCAAGCAGGCCGACGGTCCCGTCCTGCGCTTCCCGCGCGCCGCATGGGGCGCCTTCATCGCCGGAATCAAGGCCGGCGACCTCTGACCACAGGTCCTGGGGAGCAACAACGAGCCTCCAAGGAGGGGCCATGTTCCTGAAGAAGTACGGCAAGGCCATCGTCGCCGTCATCGGCGCCGCGTTGACCATCGCCTACGGCGCCCTCAACGGGGACCAGCACATCGACCCCGAGGAAGGCGTTCAGATCGCGATCGCCGGCTCCACGGCCGTCGGCGTCTACCTGGTGCCGCTGGTGCCCGAGTACCGGTGGGCGAAGACAGCGGTCGCCGCGATGCTGGCGGTGTTGCAGGTGTTGGCCACGGTGATTCTGGGTGGCCTCGACCAGTCCGAGTGGATCGCGCTGGTGTTGGCGGCGCTGACCGTTCTCGGTGTGGGTGTGGCCCCGGCGGTGTCCGACAACGGTGTCGGCTCGTCGCGGGCCATCGACGGAACGGTGGTGCGGTAGCCGTGGCCGGGGTTGTCGCGCTGCTGTTCGTCCTCGCCGCG
The DNA here is from genome assembly GCF_026130045.1 of Micromonospora sp. CPCC 205371. Lineage (GTDB taxonomy): Bacteria > Actinomycetota > Actinomycetes > Mycobacteriales > Micromonosporaceae > Phytohabitans. The sequence continues at coordinate 28,226 of NZ_JAIBNX010000006.1, read as the reverse complement.
ATCGGCTGCGGTATCGAGGCGATCAAGGGCCGGTCGTGGGGCTGGGCCGGCCTGTGCGCCCTGTGTGTCGGGCTCGCGGCGCCGGCTGTGGCGGCAGTGCTGTGACCGGCAGCGTTCCGGCCGTCCCGAAGGAGGCACACGTGGGCGGCGACTGACCCTGAGCCCGACGCCGGGCTACCTACTCCCCGTAGCCCGGCGCCGCACCAAACAGCTCGCGCTCCACCTGATGACCTTCGGGTCGTCAGGTAGAGCGCGATTTTGTCGTCTCCGGGGTCAGATCGGTGGCCGTGGCCGCTTCTCCTCCTCGGTCGGCTCCCGCATCACCGCCGGATCGAGGCGGGCCTCCAGCAGCGCGTCCCGCAGCTCGTCCACGTTGACCGTCACCGTTTCGGCGAGGACATAGTTGTCCTGCCATATCCGATACCAGCGGCGCCGGCCGTGGGTCTCCAAGGTGACGTAGAACCGGTCGTCGCTGTCGTGGATCAAGACGGTGTTGACGCGGGACACCTAGCCGACGGTACCGGCCGTCTAGCTGGGGTGCTGGACGTCGAGCGGGACCGGTTTGGTCCAGGCGATGAACCGTTCAAACATGTCGTCCGGATGCTGGCCGAGCACGGTTGTGGCGTCCTCCATCAGCTTGCACATGGTCATCGCCAGTTGCCCCGGCTGGTTCCGGTATTCGGCCAGCAGTGCCTCACGTGCTGGATCGCAGGGCCAGTCCTTGCCGCAGCCTTTGCAGTCCCAGCGAGGGTTCGGCTCGTGGTCGAGGCTCACCACGGACCCCGATGGTCGCGGGCATCCGTGAGGCGCGCGGGCGGCGGCTGGTTGCCCCGTCGGTTGGTGGACCAAGTTGGGGCGTTCGGTGGCGGACCATCCCCGTCGGAAGGCCGGGCCGGCAGCATCGGTGCCACCCCGATAATCCTGCGAACGGCAGCCTGGTATTCGTGCACCTCGTCGAGGGTGGCTGCTTCGAGCAGGTCTTTGCGCGCGGCCCGCTCGGCGAGAGCACGCCAGGGATGCCACATGCCGCACCTCTTCCCACGACGGGGGCCCGGCGGCCGTGTCGGTACCAGCCCACGGAGGGCGACCGCCGGACCCGTCGACGGTGCAACGGCAGACAACGGGGGCGCCCACCGTCACACCAGACCGGGGTGGGACGTGGACCCTCGGGTTGCGGAGCCCGGCCGAAGGGCTACGACGCGTGAGCCACGTCCCCGCCGCAGGTCAAACGGCACCCGATCAAGCGATACCGCCCAACATGCGACACCCGTAGCGTCCCCCGCACATACGGTGTTGCGAAGCAGGTAGCCGTCTTCAATCGTCTTCAAAACACCGACAACCGCTCGAGGGACGCCGCCCATGGTGGAGGGTTTCAGTGACGCGCTCCGCGTGATGCGTGAGGCAGCCAGGATGTCCCTGTCCGCCCTCGCCGCACGCACCGCCGTCAGCAAATCCCACCTCGGAAACCTCGAGACCGGCGACCGACCGCCCACCCCCGAGGTCGCAGAGGCAGTGGATCGTGCCCTACGGGCCGGCGGTGTTCTCATCGAACTCGCCGCCCACGAACGTGGCGGAGGAGACGAGATGCGGCGACGGGCGCTACTAGCGACGGTGGCGGCAGCCGCTAGCCTCGGAACCATAGACGGCCCTCACGCTCTCGCGGACATGGTGCGCCACGGCCTGCTCGAGGCCGCTGGTGCGGCAGAAGACTGGGACGGCGTTGTCCAAGACTGCGGCCGCCGCCTCGTCTGCGACCCGTCGCCGCTGTTCGGCTCCGCCCTGCTCACCAACCTGATGGTGATCCGGCAGCAACTCGAGGAAGCGCCTACTCGAGTCAAACCCGACCTGCTGCGCGCATCCGCCGGCCTCGGCCAAATCTACGGGCTGTGGCTCGGCAACCAAGACCAGCTCGGCGGCGCCAACCACTGGTACCGGTCCGCTGCCCTCCTCGCCGACCGGTCCGGCGACACCGACATGCAGGTGTACGTCCTGGGCCGGGCGGCCTCGAGAGGCGTCTACGAATCCTGGACCATCCGGGAAACCGAGAACACCGTCGGGCAGGCCCTCGCGCTCAGCAGCCGACCCACGGTCGGGATGCTCGAGGCCCACGCCGCCCAAGTCTCCATCGCCGCCATCACCGGCGACGCCGAAACCGGCCGGACGGCCGTTCACGCGATGCTCGACGTCGCCGACCATCTAGCCGACACCCCAATCTGGGAAGGTGTGGCAGCCCACGAACGGGCCCTGTTCATGTGGGCATTCCTCGAGGGACGGGTCGGCAGCCTCGAGGAGGCGTCCGCTGTCTGCGATCGGGCCGAGCAGGCGCTCGAGCGGATGCCGACCTGGCTCGCCGAAACCCAGGTGTACCGGGCCCGAGCCATGGTCGCCGCCGGAGACCACGCCGCCGGGCTCGAGGTTGCGTTGGCTGCGGTGTCCCGACTGACCCACGACGTGCGAGTTATCGCCGTCGCTGTCCGGGACGTTCTGTCCGTCCTGCCGGTCGGATACTCGAGCGACGTCGCCGACGAACTCCGCCGGTACGCTGACCCGAACCCTGGGCCATGGGAGATGATCGGGCGATGACCAAGCCACGCATCCCCACCGCGGAACAGAAGGCTGAGGCCGAGCGACTGCTACTCGAGCACGGCGACCGCGCTCGAGAGGAGCGCGTCGAGGACGAGGAGCGCCGCCGGGACCGTCGAGAGCGTGGGCAGCCTACGCCGTCGGAGCAGAAGCAGCCGCACTGATCCAGTCGTCGCCTCGGGACTCCCCGACCATTCCCGGATCGTCTTCACGCCACGCCATACAGACCAGGCCGCGCAGCAGATGCATCCGTGGATGCACGTCGTACGCCCGCAACGCCATCGTCTCGTCAGCGATGTCCTTCGGCGACGCGTACGGGCGGGCGCGAAGGACACCCTTGTCCAAGATCCTGCCCTTGGCGGAGCGGATTTCCCACAACCAAACGGCGCCCATCGCCGGTTACTTGCGCCGACGGCGCCGCTTACGCCGCCACGCCTGAATCCGCCGCCGCCACAGTTCGAGGCGGAACCCGACCAGCGGCACGGACGCAGCCATCGCGGCGACTTGGGGAACCGTCGAGCCGTCCCAGACCTTTGCCGCCAGCCAACAGGCGCCCACGAACAGGGCCAGCCACGCCGCGATGCTGCCCAGCACCCACCATCGGCGCCGACACCACCACAACTCCAGCCGCGACGGTGGACGCGCCACCTCCCACACAGCGGACGCGACCTGACTGGTCGGCCACCAGTCCGGCTGTGCGGGCAAATCGTTGCGGTGAACCGGGCGCCCGTCGATGATCAGCCAACGGGATGAGCCGTTGAACTCCTTGTTGTACGGAGTCTCAAACAGCCGGATCAACTGGCGTTCGATCTCCCACGCCTGCGCCTTGTTCCGGGCCTGCGTTGGGAAAGCGACGATCGCAGCGACATCCCGCGCCCACCACTGTTCGGCGAGGTGTTCCTCCAGCCGCTGCGCTGGGGTCCGCCACGTCTCCCCCACGTACAGGACGATCAGGGCGCCGAGTCGGCCCGCGACACCGACCCACGGATCTCGCCCAATGATCAGGTAGATGTTGCAGGGTCGCAGATCGTTGGGGTCGCTGGTCTTGGCGAGCTCACGTTGGCGTGGGGACCACTGCGCTACCGGAAGCCCAGACATTAGGCGTCGACCTCGTCCAAGACGCCGAGCAGTTCCGCCCCGGCGTCCGTGAGCGCGTAGCCGCCGTCGTTGACCAGCAGTCCTTCCTCGACCAGTTTGCGGACCGCATCGGTACATGCACGCGTCTTGATGACGTCTCGGACCGCGTCGGCGAGCTGCCCGAACGGAACCGGGTCACGGTCGCCTTCCAGCCACCGGTCGGCGAAGAACCGTAAGAGCGCATCCCTGCCGCCCTGCTTCGACCCGGATGGCTTCGCTGCCCCAAGGTCGATGGTCGGGATGCCGAGGCCGAGCAGTTCGGCCGGGTCGAGGGCGTCGAACGCGTCCAGGCGCTTGCGGCGGTCGGCGTACAACACACCCGCTGCCGACAACACCTCCGCCTCCAAGCCCTTCGGCACCCCGGCGTGCATCAGGTCGTACACGTCGCCGGCGTAGTCGGTGCGGGCCCGTAGCGGCTTCTGCCCCGACTGGTACATCAGCCCGGCCGTGGTGGACCCGTCCGGCCACACATCCGGCAGATCAGCCGGGTCGGCGGGCATCTTCCCCGGCCACGCGGCTTTGCCGTTGACCCGGTCGGTGGTACGGAACACCGACACGAGACCGGAGATGACCTGGGAGCGCAGCACCGACGACTTGAGTTCTTCCAGCAGCGGCGACTGGGTGATCAGCCGAACCTTGACGTTGCACTTCCGTCCGGCCTTCGCCAGCAGCGACAACAGTTTGACGATCTCCCGCCCGTGGTCGGGGTCGCCCATCGGTAGGTGCGCCTCATCAATGGTGATGGACAGTAGGGGGAAGGCTTCGGACACCTCCCGGTACTTGACCCGCCGCTCCCTGCCCTGCTCATCGAGGACCCGCATCCGGGCGGTGACCAGGTTCCGGGCCAGCATCACCGTCACCGCCACCCGCAGCATGGTCAGGATTTCTTCGACGGTGGGTGCGAACCAGTCCACGCCGTCGCGGATGTCGCCGAGTGTTTGACCCATCTGCGGGTCACCGACCCACGACACGACCCGGCCCGACTGGCGCTCCAAGGCCAGGAGCAGGTTCAGGTACTCGGACTTGCCGGAGCCGGTACAGCCGGCGATCAGCTCCATGAGAGCACCCCAGCCAGGTCGCCAGAAGGTGTGCTCGATGCGGGTGCCGTCGTCCAGGGTGGCAGTGAACGCCCGCCCCGTTTCGGGGTCGATGCCGGCGCCGTCCCAGCCCCGCACCTGGGCTAGCGGGCTGGCCTTCTGTACGAGAATGTGGGCCCGGTTCGCGTCCACCGGATCGCGGGTGATCGACACCATGCTGGTGCCGACCGAATAGGCGCGGGCAACGCGACCGATCACCTTGTCGCTGCCGAACTTTTCCGGGTCCAGGTCGGAGTCGTCGGTAGCGACGATGACAGCCGCCCACCCGCCGACCGTGCGGTGGATGTCCTCCAGCACGGTGCCCGGTAATGGTCCGCCGGCGCCGCAGATCCGCTGCCACCGTTCGGTCACGTAGACCCGCAACTGCTCGCCTGCGTCGGGGACCGGCTCTGACGCGACCGACCCATCCCGCGCAGCGGTGACTAGCTCGCCGCGGCGCCCACGGCGGTCATCGACGTACCTGAGGTAGGGGCGCGAGGCGATGATGCCGGCACCGGCAAGCGCTGCCGCCAGCAGCGGACCGCGCGGGTCGGTGAAGTCGACACCGAGCAGGTCCGCGAGCTGCACCCACATCCCGGCCACAGCTGCCGAGTAGCCAGCGATCCGCGCCCGCCGAGCTATCAGCCGCCGGCGCCGTTTCCCGGCAACCTCATCGTTCGGGTCGAGGGTGCCCCGCAGTCGTGCCTGCCGGGTCAGGTACACCTTGGTCGCCCACCACGAGCCTGCGATAGCAGCCGGAATCGCCGCGAGTTGAGCGGCGTGCCCCCACCACGGCATCTGCGCCTGATCGACAGCCACGCCAGCGGCACCCACTGCGGCGGTCAACGCGGCCACCCGGACCCGTTCGTCGACCACATCCCAGATCTGCGCGAACGGCACCTCGATCCGCCACTTCCGCTGCTCGTCGCTGCGGGTCAACGGGATGCCGTGCACGTCGCAGTGCGGAACCGTTTTGATGTTGACGGCCAGCCACACCGGCGGATCGTCGGGGCACTGCGGGCAGTCGTACTCGTGCGCCGCTAGCTCCCCGGACTCCGTCACCGGCACCGACCGGTTCACGTTGTGGCGCTTACCGGACTCGTCGTAGTAACTGCGCGACCAGTGCGACGCCCCAGGCGGCAGTTTCCGCCGCACCGGAGTCGGTGGGGTTACGGGTTCGGCCGCGCCCGCGTTGGGCAGCGGCACCGGGCGGTGCACCGTCTTCAGCATGAGCGCGGCTCCTTCCTTGAACGTGCTGGCCGGTCACCGCCAACGCCCGACCGGTGCCGGGCGATGACAGTCACCGGTCAGCGATTGTTGAGAATCGACCCGTCGGTGGCACCGACCAGGTCCTTGGCTTCCCGCAGCGGGGCAAGCCCTTCCCGGGTCGCTGCGACACCGGCCTTCGCCGCCGCGATCGCGTCGATCAGCGTCTTGATCGCGTCGGGGCCGAGCGCGTCCAGCGCCGCAGCCATGCCGCCGACGGTGGTGTCGTCGGCGTTCTTGGCCCGCAGAAACGCCTCGATCTTCTCGGTTGCGTCGCGGGCGTCACCGATCGCCGTGTCGATCGTGTCCAGCGCCTGGTTGATGGTGTCGAGGTCGTCGTCGAGTTCGCCGAGTTGCTGGTCGCAGGACTCAACATCGTGGACATCGCCGGTAGCGGCCATGGGTTTGTCTCCTTGGTTGGTAGATGGGGTGCGCTTGGCTTCGCTGGCCTCAGTCGTCGGCTTTTTCGGGGTGTGACGGCGCAGCCAGCCGCACTTGTCGCACAGCAGATCTTTGGTTGCGTCCAGGCCCGGATACCGGTAGCCGACGATTCGGCCACCGCAACCCAGTGGACACGGCGGTCCGACATCGTTGTGCCGGTTGGTTTCGGTGCGGCAGTCATTGGCGAGGCAGTACGTGTGGTCGTCCGTGTGGACCACCGACGTGGACGGGCCGGGATCGGTATCCGGGTTCGGTCGGGTCGTCTGCCTACGTTCCTCGACGCGGGCCCGCGCCACGCACACCGCGCAGGTGCCGGAACTGTCCGTCCGACGACCACAGTCAGGGCACACCGGACCGGAATCGTCGTTGGTGCGCCCACCGACCGGCTCCACGAGCAGTCGGCCCAGCGCTGCCAGCGGCTGCCACCACGGCCGCTTCGGCACCTCAGCGCCTGCCTCCCGCATCGCACGGTTCTGCTTGCGGCGCGCGCGGGCTGCCTCCCGATGTTCGAGAAGGTCAGCCATTGCGCCACCCCAGTAGGCGCGGGCCACATCCCCAGCAGTCGCTTCCGGTTCCCCCCGACGCGGGCTCGGTGGGTGCTCCGCTGTCGCCAGCGTCTTCTGCGCCCGCAGACGAGCCTTCGTCAGGTGCGGCGGCTCGGTGCCCCTCCAGGCGTGGATGCCGTCATTGACAGCCCGGCCACCTGTGATGACCATGGCGAGCAGGAAGCAGACGATCAGTTCCACGACCTACCGCCCGTTGCCTGTGCGCTGCTCAATGGTGGTCTGCAACTCGCGCCCGTTGTCGCCGATCTCATCGGTGGCCTGGCTGATCTGCGTGATCCCGATGGTCAGCAGCGACGGCAGGATCAGGGCACCCAGCACGGCGCCCTTGTCGGGTCGCTTGTCAGCCAGGTCGAACAGGGTGATCAGGCCGAAGACGACGAGGGCCCCGCCTGCGATGTACGGAATCCAGTCGGCTGTCCACGTCAGCGCCGCCCCCACCAGGGTGGTGATCATGAGGACGCCGGCGGCGAGCGCGATAACGAACCCAACCCAGTGCGCCCACGCCCGGCCACGGGCCCGCTTCAAGCTGTAGAAGCCACCGAAGGCACCCGCGACGGCGAGCAGAGTGAATCCGAGAAAGTCCAGCATTTCGGTTACCTCCCTTCGAGGTGATCAGGTCAAAATGACGGCAGCCACGCTGCCGCCGGTCGCGGCGAGGAACAGCGGCCCCCGCACCGGGTGAATCAGGAACCACTTCGCCGAGTCCAGGACCGCCGCGAACACGACCGCCGGCACCTTGTACGCCTTGCACCACACGACGAACGGCAGCCAGCCCGCAGGCGTGGACGCGCTGTAGTCGGTGGCCAGCACCTGCCGGATCGACGGCGTCGACTCCGACCACAGCCACGCATCAGCCGTGTCCAGATAGACCACCCTCGCCATCCGGCCCGGCAAAGACGGGCGCCGGGCAGCGGCCCGGGCAGCCTTACCAACCCTCGGGTCGTCACCCTCCGCTACACTGGCCCTCGCGCGTGCGCGCGCAGACGCCCGCGCCCTGTCCGGTTCTGCCACAGGGCTGCCATTGAGCACTGCCACGTTGCTATGCGTCACAATCGGCTCCTCTCATTCAGTAGCCGCGCCACGTCCCGGATCTCCCCGGCCAGCGCCTCAACATCGACGCCATCCATGTGCCGGGCCTCCGCAACGACCCACTCCACCGCGTGGCGCAGCTTCACCCGCGGCGATTGCTCGTTGGCGATCCGGCTCTCGTGCCAGCGGCGCCGATTGTCTGCGGCACGCACCTCGGAAACGACAGGCATCAGCGGTCCTCCGGGGTGATGGGCAGGGAAAACTTGAACGCGGTGCGCCGTTCGACGTGCTCGCCGCTGTACACCTCGTGGGCTTCGAAGTGGTACAGGTGCGCCTCGCGCCGATGCGCGCCGTCCCGCTCGGCCGCCGCGATCAGATGCCGTTCCAGCAGGTCACGGGTCGTTTCGGCGTTGCTGAGGTCGAGCGGAACCCGGATTGCCTCCGCGCCCCGGGTGATCTCCCGGTCGCGTTTGAACACCCGCAGTTCGTACGTCTTCACGACACCCTCCGGGTGCTTCGGTGCTGGTCAGCGGCCTGCGACAGCGCCAGGACGCCGCTCACACCGGCGGCAATGAGCAGCCACGCCCCGCCGTCACCGGTCGGATTGCTGGCCATCAGCACCGCGCCCGCTGCGCCAGCAGCGACGGACACCGTGCCGCTGCCCCAGCCGAGCCACGACCGGGCCGGCCTCGGCAGAACCAACGAAGCGGACGGGCGCACCACAGGCAGGTTGGTGGTCATGCGGAACGCTCCTCAGCGTCATCGGAGCGTTCACTGCTCCGGGCTGTTCCGAAGCACCGGTCGTGGCGCTCCGCGTCGCAGGTCTTCAGGTGCTCCACCGCCCGGTCGACAAGCCGTGGAGCACGTGCCGAGAAGCCCGCTCCGGTGATCCGATTGACCTCCCGGGTCGTCCACGCGAAGTCCCGCTCCGGGTGCTCCGCGAACATTTCGGCGAGCGACTGCTCGTCAGTTAGCGGCTGCTCCGGCGCCCGCTTCGTCGTCTTGCTCCGACGCATCGGCGTGACGACGCTCCGCGCCCCGCGACCTGCGGTTTCGGTCATCTGGTCGCGGAGCTCCGCGATCTGCTCAGCGTGCTCGTTGCGCAGCTGCTCCAAGCGTCGAACGGCCTCGCTCCGGGCATGCTCCGCCTGCTGCTCCGCGCGCAGCCGGGCGGAGCGCTCCGCATCCCGCTCCGCCTCGACGGCGGCTAGCTGCTCCGCCCATCCGGTTCGGGTCTGCTCCACGGCGTCGGAGATCTGGGAACGGAGCGCCGCAAGCTCTGCCCGATGGGTTTCGGCTTGCTGCTCCGAGGCGGCCCGCGCGGCGTCGGCCGCCGCGCTCAGTTCGGTGCGCTGCTTGTCGCCGGCCGCCCGCTCCGCCTCGGCGATCGCGTCAAGGCGACCGATCCACACCCACGGCAGGATCGGAGCCCACCACGGGGTCGCGGTACCCGCCTGGGCCTCGGCGACCCTGCGGGCACGCTTCGCCGCCCGCACCTGCTCAAGGTGCTGCACGGATGCGGCGACGGTGGCGGGGGTGCCGTCGGCGGGCGGATAGTTGCGCCAGGCCACCCACGCGCACGCGGTGTTGGAGGGCCAGGTGAGCCAGCGCAGCCCGTACTTCGGGTTCTTGCGGCGCACCTCACCGGTGCCGTCCTCGAACTGGGCCAACAGCTCATCGAAGATGAGCATGCCGAGTAGGGACATCAGCCCGAGGTAGAACCCGCCCAGGTAGGAGCCGTTCGCCAGGCCAGCCTCGTGACCGAAGTTGATCGCAGCGGAGGCGACCATCGCGCCCCACGCCACCCGCACGGCCCGGTCGGGGTTGCGGTTCTTACGGACCGCCCGGAACGCCAGCAGGCCGAACGCGATCGCGACGCCGTCCAAGGTCAGCGGGACCAGGTACTCCCAGCCGTCGGTCCAGCGCAGATCGTCGCGACCAAAAGCGGTCAGGCCGCGAGCGGAACCGAGCAGGACAGCGAGCCAGAACCCGCCAGCGGGGGCGAGGGCGCCGATCAGCAGGAGCCGGTCGCGGAGGTCGACGGCGTTTCCCGCGCCGGCGGCCCGAATGCGCCGCTTCGCGATCGGCAGTGTGATCAGCGCGGTCACAGTGACGGCGGCTAGTGCGACAACCCACACGATGGTGGGGACGTGGCCGAGCGCGCCTTCGACGGTTTCGAGGATGCGTGTGACTACGCCATCACCCTCGGAGGGTGTGGCGATGGCAGGGTCCATGCCGCCACCGGGTTCGGGGCGCAGTCGAGTCAGCCATTCCGTCACGCGACCCATCATGGCACAATTTCCGGAGTATTTGGAAGTAGCGAAGCTTCTGGAGGATGACCGTATGGTGGTTACGGCGTGTCGGACCGGATATCGCCGCAGGCCGCGGCCATCTGCCAAACTGGGCACACTCTGGAAGATCCGGAGCCGCCGAAGGATTAGTGGGGACGCGGGCGTGGTGGACTACGGCGACTACGTGACGCCTACACAGGCGGCGGAGTTGCTGCGCCCACGTCGTGGCCCGACGGCGGTCCGGGAGATGTGCGACGACGGGCGCCTGCGCGTCCTGTACACCGATGGTGGACACCGTCGGATCGAGCGAGCCTCAATCGAGGACCTGAATAAGGTCTACGCAGTTCGGCCGGGGGCCCTGCGGACCGAGATGCTCGAAGGTCTGAAGCGCCGGAACCTCGGGCAGCCTGAGCCCGAACCGGACGGCGGCTAGTCTCGCCGCCCCAACGCGCCCAACCAGGTGCCCCAGGGCTGCATCCGGGGGCTCTGACCTGCGCGGATACCGCTAGCGGGCGGGGTCGCGGCGGTCCGGTTTCGCAGATGGCGAATCACATATTGTGTCGCTTGTGCCCGAATTTCTGGGCTGCCATGCTGGGTGTGTCAGAGGGCAGCGGGTGGTGCCGGCCCCCCTGACAGGGGCCTCCAGTCCACCTGCCTTACCGGGCGCTAGCTGGAGCGGAGATGGGGTACTCCGGGCGGACGCGCCATCAAGGCCCCGAGTGGGGCGGGACGAGACTCCCGTCGGCGAGCCGCGGCTGAGGACGAGGGTCCCAACAAGGGCGGCAGTAAGCGTGAGCGGCCCGGGCGGGCTACCAACCTGCCTGGGCCGTGACGCGTTTCGGCCGGCTGGTGTGGCCGGTGGCGAGGAGCATGCCAACACTGGGTCGTAGCGGCGGGTCAGCTGGCCGGTAGTCCGAGCACGTCGAGAGACCCGTACGTGCCGTCCGGTTCGCCGCTGGCATCCTCACCCATCCACACAGCGATCCGGAGTAGGCCTCGCTCGTTGACGAGTTCGGCGGTGTCGGTGTCGATCCCTATCCGTTCGGCGATCTGCTGGGCGAGTTTTTGCGGGTCTGTGATGTCCAGATCATCGGAGGCGAGGTAGTCGCTGGGGTCGGGGTTGAGGGAGTTGGTGTCCCAGGACTGGTCCTCGGTTTGGGTCTGGAGCGCCCAGGTGATGATCACGCCGCTATCGTGCCCTTCGGCTGGTAGCCGACGTATTCGGGTGTCGGCAGGGTCGGATCATCGGCAGCCTCCCGGCAGCGGGCGGCGTAGTCGTCGAGGGCGGCAGCGTTGCCTTCCAAGTCGGCGGTGTGCTCGGGAAACGAGTCGATCCGGGCGCGGAGGTGCGCGGCGTCTTCGGTGGCCTGCCGGGCGTAGCGGTTCAGGACACGGGTACGGGCACGGTTCCACTCGGCGATGAAGGCAGTCGTCACCTCACGCCTCCTGGTTCCACGGACACGCCGCAGGGTCAACGCCCTCGCAGTTGGCGCAGTGGTGCCGCCACGGCGACGTCAGCACCCAGCCGCCATTCAGTTCGCGGACCTCTCGCCGAACCAGCGCGGCCGCCTTGATCCCGCCCATGCGACGGGTCGGCTCATTCAGCGTGGACAGGTGGTAGGCCATGCTCTCGGCGGCGAGGGCGGCGCCCCTTTCGTTGATGGCGACGGTGTACTTGGTGGTGCCGTCGTAGTAGCGGGCCTCTGTCGCCCACTCGACGCGTGTCGGCACCGGCACAGAGTCCCCGACGCGGACCACGGTGCCTCCGTGTTGGAGCACGTAGTCGACGGTGGAGTCACCGTTCTCGCCGTTGTCGGTCTTGAACCAGCGGTGCGGCCTGTCGCCGCCGGCGTAGTAGATGATGCCCTTCAGGTCGTCCACGACGATGCTGCCGTCGGGCAGGTCGGCTGCACGGATCTCCATGTCAGTTCTCCTTGTCGTGTTCGGCGAGCCACGCCCGGCCAGCCTCGGTCACAGTGCAGCGCAGCCCTGTGTCGTCCGGGCCCGGCAGTGCAATCCACCCGTTGGCGAGCAGCGGCTTCCACCAGTCCGGGTCAAGGCGCGGTACACGGTCGTAGCCGACGCCCAGCACCTCAGGCTGGTCCAGCTTTTCGCCTGTGTCCTCGTGGAAGTAGCGGACGATGGCGTACAGGGTGATGTGGCCGTCGACCATGTCGCGGAGAGCGCGGGCTTGGCTGGCAGTGGGCTTCAGGTCGGTCATGGTCGTCACGCCTCCGCTTCGGTGATCCGCTCGTACTTGCGCCAGAAGTTCTCCAGCCGGACGTGGGACAGCTTCACGCCCCGAACGGCGACGGTGTCTATCCACGACGTACCGGTGCAGCCGGTCACGGTGACGGTGGCGCCGTCCTTCTTGCGCCGGTACTGGCCGCGCGCTGGCATCTCGTACATCGGTGATCAGTCCTTGGTTTCGGTGGTGGACACGGCGTTGGCGATCCAGCGGTACGCGATCACCCTGTGGCCGAAGTTCGTCCGGTCAACCCGCACCATCTCCCAACCGTCGGCCTCGAACGCTGCCCGCACCGGCTCCGGGTCAACACCGGTTCCGAGCGACACTGAGGTGTTCTCGCGCCGCCTGCCGATCCGCTCCGGGTGGGCGGGCAGATAGTCGGCGGACACGACGGTGCCAACGCTGCCCATGATGTCGGTGAACTGCTTGGCGTCCAGGTTGACGCGGACGAGGACGACACCGGAGATCTGTTCGGTGACTTCGAGGCGCACGAAGTTCTCGTCATGGCTGGAGCGTCCGTGAGTGAGGCTGATCAGTACATCGCCGGGCGTCGCGTCGCTGGTGTGAATCCAGTCGGTGTCGGTCTGGCGGGACATGGCGGTGGTCTCCGTTCAGGATCAGGCGGTTAGTCGAGCGGTACGCAGTCGATGCAGTCCACAGCGGACACGTCAGGGTGCTCGGGGCAGCGCTTCAGCACCTCATAGCGGGCTCGATCCACACCATGTGCATCGGCGAGCTGGTCGCGCAGGTCGTACGCGTTGCCCCAGTTGTCGTCGTCGGGAACGGCCTCGATGAGCAGGCCGTCCTGGAAGATGCCGAGGCTGTCGGCTGCGTCCTGGTGGCCGATGCTGCGGTTCACGACAGTCTCCGTTCAGGTGGTGATCGCGGTCAGGCCGTGGGTCGAGAACGCCTGGGAAATCGCGTTCCGGTTGGTGTAGGCGTCGAACTCGCTGTCCACGACGCTGACGGTGATGAAGGTGCCGTTGTCCTGCGAGGTGACGGCGATCCCGGCGACGCCGAGGTTCAGCACGGCGACGTTGATCCGGTCCTCCCGCGTCCAAGTCGGGTTCATCTCGGTCTCCGTTCAGGCGGTGAGTTGGTCGGCGGGTACGAGTTCGTCCAGGCCGGCGGTCGCTTCCAGCAGCACCCGCTCCGCCACGATGTAGTCACCCACCACAGGCTCCAACCATTCGTGATCTGGGGTGACGAGCTGCCACACCATCGAGTGACCCTCGATGCCGGCTGGGCGGATCGAGCCGCGAGGAAGGAACCCGAACTGCGGGTGGCGGGCCTCGACCCGGTACGGGCCGCGACCGAAAGTCAGGCAGCCCCGGCGGACCTGCCACGTGCCGTTGGAGCCCTCGTGGCGGGTTTCCAGCATCCGCCAGGCGGCGCGGCGGGCAGACTCGTTCAGGGTTGTCATCGCGGGGCTCCTTCAGTCCTGGCCGGGCTGCCAGCCGGCGGGTGTCCACCCTTGGCCGACGGTGATCCGGTGGTCGTCGGATGCGATCTGAACCTCTCCCCAGCCGCGCCCGGCCGCAGCCTTGGCAGCGACGTGGCTGAGCCGATTGACGACCTTCTGCGCCTCGGGGGTGAGTTGGCGGGCGTCGGGTCCGTGCTTCCATGCCCAGTCGGCGGGCACGCCCGCGATGGTGACCTTGACGGCGGCGTACATGGAGCCGGAGGCGGAGGAGACGGTGACCCGGGCACCCTTCGGGAGGGCGGCGAGGCGACCGGCGTCCTTGAGATTCCGGACGGCCTGGCGGACGTCTTTGGCGATCTCGGCGGCGTAGGTCACGGCGGCCTCCTTCGGCTCAGCGGTACGCGGGGTGCAGGTAGACGGGCTCGCCGGACAGGAATGCGATCAGGTTTTCCTTGTCGGTGCTGGTGGCGCCGGGCGTACCGGTTTGCTTGGACAGCTCGTCGTATGCGCCCCAGCGACCGTCGCGGCCTTGGCGGATCTCGTACTCGACACCGCTTGGGCTGATCACGGTTTCGGTCATCTCGGTCTCCTCGGTGCTGGTCGGGGTGGTTGTGGTGCTCCTGGCCGGATTCGATCCGGCGCCCTCACGGCGGGATGCGGGAGCGGGGGTCAGATGACGTGCCGCTCGATGCGGATCACGCGGTACTCGTCGGCGGCGAGGCCTCCGTACATCTCGCTGGCGAGCTCCCGCACCTCGGCCTCGGTCTCGTATTCGACCTGCGAGTACCAGGACCAGCCGCCGTCACCGTCTGCGATTTGGAGGGTGTAGGTGGTGTCGGCGGTCTGGATGGGTGCGATAGCCATTTCCGTCTCCCCTACCCCGTTGTGTACATACACGATAGCAAGCCGTGTACAGACACGTCAAGCGCTGCTACCATCAATCTGTACATACACGGAAGGGGTGACCATGGCCGCTCGCAAACGCGGAGAAGGTAAAACGCCACACCGCACCATCCGGGTCGACCACGACCCCTGGCTCCCCTTCGGCGCCAACTGCGAACGCGCCGGCACCGATCGCTCTCACGCCCTCGTCGAGTTCATCCGCTGGTTCAACCGTGAGCCAGGCGCCAAGTTGCCCAAGCGCCCGGACTCCGCCCTCTCGGACGAGGAATATGCAGCCGCGATGAAGATGGCGCCAGCGCCCGAGGACTAGCAGATCCGGACGCCGTAGTTCAGCGGATGAAACTCCATGAACACCCGCAGCCAAGTGTGTTGCTGAGACCACGACGACCACATCACCCGTACGTAAGGGTTCTCGCCCTCCGGGTACACGGTGACTTCGATCCCTTCGCGGGCCAGCCGGTCCCGGGCTTCCTGGATGCGCTCGTCGCCGGCCATCAGTTTGCCGCCGGCCGCCGCTGCACCTCACGGACGATGTGCTCCCCCAACCGCTGACGGGCGCCCTCCGAAGCCTGCTGATCGACGACAGCTTGAACCCGGAGACGCTGAAGCTCCCCTAGGCTCATCTGCGCGAGTTGGTCGGGGACGCTCACCGCGAGCTCCGGCGCGCAACACCCTCAGCACGGGCGGCACGCGCTGCTTGGGCGAGGCCGTAGCTGGCCTTCGGGTCGGTGTAGGAGCGCGTTTCGTCAGCGACCGCCTTCATGTTCGGCAGGTCGTAGGTGGGCTTCTGGACTACCTTGGCCATGTCGGTCCCCCTTTCGCGGAGGTTCGATGGCGGGGTGCGGCCGGCTTGTCGAGGGCTGAGGCCGTACCCCGCGCTATGTGGTGCTGGTGGTCGCCGTCGTGGCGATCCGGCGTGCCCACCCATCCCCCTCGAACGGGTGGACCACCGGACTGTCACGGGTGCTGGTGGCTGAGCGCCTGGGCGCCAGCCTTGGTGAGCACCAGATGGCCGGGAACGTGGTCGAGGAAGCCGAGATAGACGAGACGCTTGGCGGGCTCACGCTCGTCGCCACTCAACCCGTCTGCCGGGATTCGGCCGTCGGCTTCCTTGATCCGGGTCAGCAGCGCCAACTCGGCGCCGTTGAGGTTCACGGGCGCCGTCATGGCTCCATCTCGATCTCGGCACGGCGCCACGCTGCTGCGTCACAACGCAACCGGTCTGGTTGGCCGACGAACCCGACCCAACTCGCCAGCGTCGACTGTTCGATCCCGTCAGAGATCTCCTCGACACAGTCGGCGATCAGTGCCCCAATCCGGCGGCGCTCGACGGAGCCTTCAGGGGCGTCGTAGTAGTGAGGCGTGAGGTGGTGCCACCGCTCTGCGGCCTGCCTCACCGTGCTGGTGGCGGTGATTTCGGTGCGCAGACGGTCGAGGAGGTCTTTGACCGTGTTCATCGTGTTCTCCTGGGCGGGTAGGCGTCGTCAGCCAAGCTGCGCGCCCACCGCATCCGGGGCGCCGCGGTCTCCGGATGGTCGCCGAACTCCTGGGCCACCTCGTCAGCGCAGCGGCGGCAGCCTTTGATCCGGGCGATGTTGGCAACCACGCCGCGGACCTGTTCGGGGATCGGCTCGTCGGACGGCTGCAAACAGGAACAGAAGATGGCCTCGGCGGCTACGTCGCGGACTTTGAGCGCCATCACGGTCGCCGCCTCGGGTTCGTCAGCGTGGTCGGCCACGGCGGAGGCTTGCGGTTCATCGCCGACCCCGCTCACGCTCGTATTCGGCGACGGTCTTCGGGGCGACGACATGCCGATACCAGCGCCAGTTTCCGCGCAGGGTGAGCGGGTATGCGCCGTGGCTGCACGGGCGCGTACCGGGCGTTCGCTGCTTGGCGAGCGCTTTTGCGATGCGGTACCTCAGCCAGCGGTTCATGCCCGGCGCCCGGTCTGCTCGGCCAGCGCCGCACGGAGCTGGGTCTGACGCGAGGGACGCTGCCGACGGATGCGGCAGCCGTCCTCGGTACGGAAACTGCCGGTCCGGAACGACTGATGCGAGGTGCTGGCGTACATCGAAGGATCTCCTTCTGCGTTGATCAAGCTGATGGGATTTAGGGGCCGGACCGCCGTGTGGCGGGGACCATCGGCGGCCCGACCAGCCCGGCATGCCCTCCGGGCTCCACAGGAACGTCTAGGAAGCGACCGACAGGTTCGGGCGCAGATGCACACCGCACCGGGCCGCGGACTCGCGTAGTAGCGGAACCAGCGGCATCAGGTCGTCGATGACGGACTGCCGTCCAGCAAGCCATGCGGCCGTCTCGGCTTCGGTGGCGGTGGCCAGGTCAAACCGGGGACGCGGCTCCGGCTCGGCTGCGTTCGGCAGGGCCAGGATCTTCGCCGTCATGACGCCAACTCCCGGTACATGGCGATCAGCCGACGATCGGTGACACCCCAACGGGCGAAATCAGCGTCAGACATGGCCCGGATCTTCGCCGCGAACTGTTCGAAGTGGCGGGGGTCGTTGCCGTCCAGCCTCGGCCGGGGCGTGTTGGGTGCCATCCGGTCGGTGAGGGCGATAACGGTGGCGAGCCGGCCTCCGGTCGCGTTGATGTTGGTGGCGGGCCATTCGGTGGACGGGCGCAGGATCTTCGCGTTCATCGGGCCATCACCGCCTTCCGGGCCACGAACCGTTCGGCGCGGGCGATCGCGTCCGCCCACGATGCGGGCGGCGAGGCCGGCAGCGGAAGCTCCACCCGATACCCCGTTTCGCGGGTCAGGAGGTACACCCTGCGCTGCCCGTCGGTGGTTTCCTCACGGACCACGGACGCGACCACGGGGCCGTCGCCCAACGGCGGCACCGCTTGGGCGGACAGGAACCGGTAGCCGGGCGGCGGCATGTGCTCCACACACGGGCAGTGCGGATTCCGGCAGCGTTGACGCCTCACGACTGGACCTCCGTCCGGCGCAGCACGATCTGACGGACGACCGCGAACGGACCAAACCGCTGCCCGCCCGCGACGACCGTCATCAGACCGTCGCGGGGCTCGACCGCCTCGACCGACAGCCACTCGACACCGTTGCGCTGGTCGCTGACCGTTTCGATGCCGGCAGCCAGATAGTGGTCGCCGGGCACGTAGGCGATCTCGTACCGGCCCAGGTTGGATGCCAGCCCACCGATGGTGGTTTCGAATGGGAAGCTCATGACCGAACCTCCTGCTCGCTACGGATGATCAGCGCGTCCGGGTACCAGGCGCGGACTCGGGCTTCGGCGGCGGCGGCTTCCCGTAGGTCGGTGAACTCGGACGTGGCGAGGACTTCGTGGGTGTGACGGTCCTCGACCGTCACCGTGATCACCTTCACGACGCCTCCCGGATGACGAACGTGCGGTGACCCGGAGCCAACCGGTACTTGTCACGCTCGGTTTTGATGACCAGCTGCCCGCTGGCTTCGTACACGTCCACCAGCGACTTCCACAGCACAACAGCGTCCGTGGACGCAGCCTGGTCGGCGTCAGTGCAGGGCACCTCTGTTGCTAGGACCGGCCAGACGGCGATCTGCCAGCAGGCACACTCGCCGTTGGCGGCGATGTCGAGCAGGTCCGCCGTGGTCGCTTCGACGATCTCGCTCACCCCACCCACCTCCCGCCGGTCGCGTCGATGAGCGCAGCGACCTCGCGGTTGAGCCATTCGCTCATCTCGCCGTCGGCGGGCGTCGGCTCGTCCAGCCGGGCGCCATACGGGTTCTTGAACCGGTGGTGGTCCACGGGCGCGGTGAACTGCCGCCACGTCTGGTCTCGGCCGAAGAGGTAGAGCCGATAGTCGGTCAGCGACATCTCAACGGCGGCGACGGCGGACTCACCGTTGTCTACCCAGAGCAGCTTCACGAGATCACCCCGTCGTCGTGGAGTTCGTCGTGACGGTCTGCGGCCTGACGGGCGTTACGCTCCAACGCGAACACCCTGGACTCCCAGTCGCAGTCGTGGCATTTGGCGTAGAAGTCGTCGGTGAGTTCGTCGTACTCGATCGTGGTCACGACGCCAGCACCTCGAAAACGTGCTGATTGCCCGTGGCCACAACCTCGCCACTGGCCCGGTACAGGACACCCTTGACCGGACACCTCGACACGTACAGGTCGCCGCAGCCGCCGAGAATGTAGGCGGCCTCGTAGAAGGCGCCCTTCTCGTCGAGGGCGTCGATGGTGAAGTTGGTTGTGGTGTCGTCGTCGTTGGTGACGTGGAACCAGAAGGCGTCACCGGAGCGCGGGACGTTCATGCCGTCACCGCCTCGGACCAGCCGCGCCCGTTCAAGGTCAGCGACTCCACGATCCGGCGCTTGCCAGCGTTCGCCGCGAAGTTGAGGGTGCCGAAGCCCTTACGGGCCAGCGCCCGCAGCACCGGCAGAGGGTAGGCGCGGCTGCGCTGGACGGTGCCGCCGTTGATCCGGGCGGTCGCGATCGCGTCGCACTGCGCCTCGGTCAGGTCGGCGAGGTGCGCGCCAGCCATGGTGGGGCGGACCTGCCGCCGTGTACGGGTGGGGACAACGTCTGCCATGGTGCGAGGGTGCGGGGTGCCCGACGGGGATTGACCGTTGTCACCGTTGCCGGCCGCAGTTGCCTGACTCTTGGCAACCGCCAAAGCCCGATGGAACGCGACCATGTCGGCGGCGAGTTCCTCCAGCGCCACCGTTTCCTCCGGCGCCTCGAACATGCCCTTGATCATCTGAAGGTAGGCCGCGCTGTTGGTGGCCTGGATGCTCGGGCTATCGAGCAGGAACGCGAGCTGACCGTCGAGGTGCTGCACAACGGCGCGACGGGCGGTCGCAATCGTCGCGCCCGGCGCCGTGAGCGCGTTGTCCAGTGCCTTGAAGATGCCGTGGGCGACCCTCGCGTCGGCGTAGGAAGCGGACAGTTCCTCGATCAGCTGGGCGACGGAGCCGCCGTACGAGGCTTCGACCCGGTAGACGCCGGGGCGGACGGTGAACAGTTCGAGGTGGAACCTGCCGGGGTTCGACGTGATGACGTCATCGGCGGTCATGAGATGCTGCATGCGGATCTACTCCTGTTGGCTCAGGTGGTCGATCTAGTGCTGGGAGCGTTGGAACGCTCTTGGTGCGGTAGGCCCTCGGCTGGCGCTGGAATCGCCCGCCGAGGGCCGTCTTGTTAGTTGGCCTTGCAGGGCTCGCACTCACCGCCGTACTCGCCGCAACCGAACGCCGACGGATAGATCGCGAAGTAGTGCGTGCGGTGGCGCTCGCACATCACGATGCCGACCTTGTCCGCGAACTCGCGGTAGACCCGAAGCGACCGGCTGTTGGCCTTGCGAGTGGTGGCGGTGGTCATCTCATCTGCTCCCTCGGTCGTCGCTCCCTGCCCTGCTGTGCTCAACCTTACTGCCAAGCTAGGTAAGGTTGCAAGCCTCGAACCCCTCATACTTTCTGTAGTAAGGCAGTAAGGTGATCACCCAGATCACAACCGAGGGGGTGAGCATGAACGACGCCAAGTGGACCAGCAGTTCTACGGCCTACATCGCGCCCACAAGCGGCGACCCATGGGCGCGCGAGGCGGCAGCGACCGGAAGCCGTGGCACGCAGCGTCTAGTCGAGGTCGCCACGGTGCCGGCGCCGACCACGGTTGCGGCGGCACTCGGCATCCCTGAATCGAGTGACGTGGTGGTACGCCGGCGCCTCGTGCTCGCCGATGACGCGCCCGTCGAACTCGCCGACTCGTACTACCCGGGGGCGATCGCCGCCGGCACCGACCTTGCCGAGCCCAGGAAGATCCCCGGCGGCGCCGTCACCCTCCTCGGGAGCCTCGGCTACGTGGCTGCGGATGTTGACGAAGAGGTAAGCGCCCGGCAGCCAAGCCCCTCGGAGCAGCGAGCCCTCCAACTCCCAGACGGAGAGCCGGTCCTCATCCTGACCCGGCGCAGCGCGACCACTGAAGGTACGCCTTTCGAGTACAGCGTCATGACGATGGCCGCACGGGAACGCCGACTCCGCTACCAGATGAAGGCCCCCTGAGGTGGCCCGCATCGAGAAGGACCCTCGCGGCCGGGCCGAGCAGATCGCTGCCGAGCTGCGCGCCCAGATCCTGTCCGGCGACATACCACCGGGCAGCAAACTGCCGAGCACCAGCGCCCTGATGGCCCAGTACGCGACGGTCAACCAGACGGTGCAGAACGCGCTGGGAATGCTCAAGTCTGAGGGGTACCTCGAAAGCCGCAAGGGCAGCGGCGTCTCCGTCCGGCAGCGAGCCCCGCAGGCGATCGTGCCAGCCCAGTACATGGCTCCAGCGAGTGCGGGGGCGGCGTACCCGTGGATCACGGAGGCGGCTCGGCGCGGGCAACAGGGCGACATCAGGCTTCTGACCGTCGCCGCGGAGGCCGCGCCCGCTCAAGTCGCAGATGCGTTCGGCGTCGGCAGGTCGGACACGGTGGCAATGCGGTCGCGGCTCATGCTGCTGGATGATGAGCCGGCCGAGCTGGTGTGGTCGTACTACCCGATGGACATCGCGCGAGGCACTGCGCTGCTGGAGCGGCGGCGGATCAAGGGTGGGTCGCCCAGGCTCCTTCGAGATCTGGGCTATCCGGCGCGCGAGTTTGTGGACCATGTTTCAACGCGTCCGCCGACGCCGGAGGAGTACGTGACATTGCAGCTTCCGGACGCGGTGCCCATCCTTCGGACGTTCCGCGTGATCTACACCGACGAGCGGCGACCTATCGAGGCAACGGTCATGGTTAAGGCAGGGCACCTCTACGAGCTCCAATACGAGGGCCGGATCGACTGAGGCAACCTGAGCAACGCTTGCAACCTTACCCACTTTGACAGTAAGGTCATTACCATGACCGACACTGAACTGACCCCTGTGGAGGTTGCGCGCGAGTTCAACGTGCACCCGTCCACGGTTCGTCGCTGGGAGGCCGCCGGCATCCTCAAGCCCACGCGACGCCTTCCCGGAAGCAAGCACCGCCGCTACAGTCGCGCGGCAGTCAATGCCCTCAAGGCCACACTGGAACAGGGCGCCGTCGCCCACGCCGTTGCGTGACGGCGCCTCAGTATGAGTTGGCTTCGCTACTCGGACGATTGGACCCAGGATCGCGCCTGGGACGGCGTCTCCTACGAGGCGCGCTGGCACCTCAAGGCACTCATCGAGGCGTGCTCGCAATCTCGGCGGTGGGATGGCGTCATCCCGATCACCCGCGCACTGCGGGTGTCCGACGTGCCCGATCCCGAGGCGTGCTTGAAGGAGTTGAACGCAGCAGGCTTCATCTGCGTTACCGGTAACGCAGATGGTAACGAGACCGGCCACGCACCAGAGTGCGTTACCGACCACGCTCCCGGTGTTGCGATCCCCACCATTGACGATCACGTGCCGACCGAGGCCAACCGTGACGAGAACCTTCTGCCTCGGAAGCGGGCCAACCAAGCTGCATGGCGAGCGCGCAAATGCGCTGCTGGCGACCACTCCAGAGACTGTCCGGCGGATACCTGCGAGCTGAAGCTGGCGAAGAAAGCGGCGCGCGCGGCGAAGGCCGAAAGCGGGCGCGTGACCGACCGCGTTACCGGTAACGCCGGGACGGGACGGGACGGCACGGGACCTACAACCCTTACTTCCTCTAAGAGTGAGTCAAGGTCAAACCTAAGCACCGACGTAGGTAAGGGAGTTTCTCGTCTCGATGAGAAACCTACGAACCAGGAGCCGTGGCCTGAGACTCGTAGACCACCGGACTTCAGCTTCCTCAATGAGATCGCCGCGCAGGCACCTGATCGCACGTGACCGCCGAATTTCGAACAGACCCGAACATCGGAAGGAGCAACATGCCTGACAACCTCTGGGCCGGCCTTGGCGCCGGTAGTAGCGTGACCCCATGGCGCTGCCGAATCCGTCTCGACCTGCCGGCTCCTTCGCGGACCTCATTCGCGAGGCTCGCGAGCAGAAGGGATGGACTCTCGACGAACTCGCCCGGCGATCAGGGGTGTCTCGCGCCGAGCTTGTCCGCTGGGAAGCCGGCGAGGTTGCCGAGCCTCACCCCGATCGTGTCCGCGCTGTCTGCCGGGCGCTCGGAGTTGACCCGCGGCGGGCCGGGGTCGCACTCAGGTTCCTCGTTGCCGAAGACGCCCCTGAACTTGCCGGCGTCTCGGTTGAGGAGATGATCGAGATGCTGACGAGCCGCAGCGTCTCGGACGCCGTGAAGCGGAAGATCATTGAACGGTTCCGTTCCCTGCGTCATGGCTGGGAAGTCATGCGTTCCTCACCGCAGCTCGATGAGGAAGTGCGGCGTCAACTGGCGAAGTTGGCGATCGTTGCCCACCAGGCCCCCGCCGATGTGCTGGCGATCCTGGTTCGTGCCGAGTATGACCGTCGTTTCCCCGGCGAGCGGGACGTCTCGGCGCCATCGGCAGAGGAACGTCGCGAGCGGCTGTGGCAGGTGCTGGGGATTCCAGGAGGGCCCGTGCAGGACCCGGAGGCCGAGCAGCGTCTGGATGAGGCTTTGGCAGCGGTTGAGGTCGACGCGCGCCGCATCTACGGCGAGGATGACGACGGCCGGGCTGTCGCCTGATGCGGCTGTACATCTTCGACGCCTCCGCTTTGATCGATTTCCATGGCAATTACGACCCGCTTCGCCGTCTCTACTATCGGGCTGTCGGTGGCGAGCTTCTGCTGGGTTGGCCTGCTGTTGCCCTTGCGGAGGCAACGGCTGCGGTTGAGACCGACTGGGACGAGTGGTGGGCAATCATGCTGGGCGAACCGGCCGTGATCGGCCTACCGCTGGTTGTGCAGGCTGCCGCCGAGATCGCGAGGTGGCCCGGGGCGCTGGATGTGCGGCATTGCGTGTGGGAGGCGCGAGCTACCAGCGGTGCGGTGGTGACTCGCAAACCGTCGGGTTATGAGGGTCATCGGGTGCCGTTGTTGGTGGTGTGAATGGCTCGGGCGCGTGCTGGCTGCCTCGACCTGGCGTGGCGGCACCGGGATGTGCTGCTGGTGGGCTGAGAGGATCGCGGTATGAACGACACAACACCCACAGCCCGATTGCTCGATGACGGGCACGTTGAGTGGACTCACCTGTGTGTCTCCGGCGTCGTAGTGGCGATCCTGCCGAATACGGAGTGGACCGTCGTGTCCACGGACCCGTTGAAGGTCACACCGTCGGTCGGCTGCGGCTTGTGTGACTGGCACGGCTGGATCGACAACGGGGCGTGCTGGCCGCCGTATCCGACGGCGAAGGCGCGCGAGGCCGTGTCTGCCCGTGAGTCCGCGAAGGAGCCGGCAGTATGACCGTTCAGCTCCCCCCGTTCCCTGTCGACGACTCGACCCTCGACCTGCTGTCGGCTGCACTCGACCCGCGAGCGCATGGTGATCCGGATGCGAAGTCGTCGAGCGTCTGGGATCTGCTCAAGCTGATGTCGGAGATGGGTGGTTCGGACACCACGGCGGTCGCCGAGCAGGTCTCGGAGGGGATCGTGGTGATGCGCGACCCCCACTATCATGATCATGACGTCTTGAAGGCGTTGATCGCCGAGGTGCGGCGGCTACGGGTCGAACTGGCGAAGGGAGCGCCGGCGTGACAACCTCCCAGCGCCGGGGCGCCCTGTTGGTTGTCTTCGGGTTCGGTCTCTTCGCTACTGGTGTCGGGATCGTGTTGGGCGCGGGCGTGGTCCGTTTGATGCTGGGCGCGGACGCTTCCGGTTGGGGTGCGGCGGCTGCGATTGGGGTGGTTGCTGTGGGGTTCGCGTTTGTGGCTGGGCTGGTGTCGGAGCCGCTCGTGTCCCGCTGGCTGGCTGGGTCACGTCCGTCCGACTGATCGACTCCGCCGGGTTGTGTCGTACCCGGGTAAGAGTGGCATCGTCGTATACAACCGTTTACGCTGGTGGGATGAGGCCGAGCTACCGCTGGGACGACACCACCTACGAACGCCTCGCCAAGGCGGACATACCCGGCTGGGTCGTCCAAGCAGTGCTCGACGCCGAACGGGCCGTCCGCCGACACATCGGCGCATCACTCCAGATCGCGGCCCCAGTCCGCGACTGGGCCGCCAGTGACAAGGTCTGGTACGTCGTAGCCCTCATCGAGGAACGCGACGACGAATACCTCGTCATCGGTGCACGGATGGCGGACCCCGACGAGGCAGCCACGTTGCAGCAACTGTTAGGCGGAGGGACGCCATGAGCAACGTTGACGACGCCATGAAGGCGTTGGAAAGCAGGGACTGGTCGAACGCTGAGGTTGTCACCGACCACCGACCGGTCTCCACCGTCTACTCGGTGCGGCTACCGCAGGCGCAAGCGAAGCTGTTCGAGGACATCGCAACCCGGCGCGGAGTGACCCCGACAGGGCTACTGAAGGAGCTCGCCGAGGAACTGATCGCCCGCGGCAACGGGGACGACCCGGAGGTCACTGTTAAGGCATCCGAGTTGCATGGCTGGGTCAACCAGTTCGTGGCGGCTAGAGCGCAGACGGCTGCGTGAGCGTGTATGCCGCCGAGTGGGGCACTGTCCCGGACTGGCTGATGCTCGCTGTGACCGTAGCGTCAGCAGGCGTTGCCGTCGCTGCCGTGATCTACGGGCGCCGGCAGGCGGCGAGCGCGGGTGATTCGGTCGCGGTTGCGGCTGAGTCACGGGACATTGCAGCGCAGGCCCGGGATGAGGCGCGGAGGGCAGCGGACGCATCGGAAAAGTCCGCTCAAGCATCTGCTCGTCTCAGTGACGTCGAGGCTCGCCGTGACCATCGCTTGGTCGCCAAGGACATCGAGTTGGTGAAGGCTGTGAACAGAAAGGGTTCCGTCAGCGAACGTTCCGACCGGGTGGTGACCCTCCGCAACAACGGCACCCATTTCTTCCAGTACAAGGCCCGGGTGTTCTTCAGCGAGACCAGCCACAGTGAGGTCGGGTTCGGCACTTGGCGCCCGGGCGCCGAGGTCGACCTTTGGCTGGGGACCAATGGTCAGGACTTCTCCCACATTGAGGTGTGGTTGGACGGGGAGTGTCCTTGTGATGTTCCGGATGGAGTAGATGGGCACTGGCGAGTGTCGTTGCCTGTCCCGCCGCCCCGGGTGGTCCGTGTGCTTATGTGACGCGGTGCACTAGTCCACAGCTTTCAGGCGGCATCACCCAAACGTGGTCGCTTGCCGTCTGTCACGGCTGCTACCGTGTCGAATGCACCTCCCGGTGCGAAGCCTCGCGGTTACTTCTTTCAAGCAGAAACTGAACCGCAGGGCGACATTGATCTCGGGAGGCCACAACTTCAGATGCGGGTGCCCGGTGCGCAGGTGCGGAGTTCTTCGCCTCTTAAGCGGGTGGTTGCGGGTTCGAGTCCCGTCGCCAGCTCCGGCTGGTGTAGCTCAACTGGCAGAGCACCTAACGACCGCCGCGCCGACTCGATCTCGGGCACCCGCAATCTGGATGTGAGGCTCCTCCCGGTGCGAACGGAGAGAGCCCCGATGTCGAAGTTCAACCGCCCCTCAACGAAGCCGGCAACCGGCACGTCCCCCGTCTTCACGGAGTCGACTCCCACAGGGAAGACGTTCGAGGGTGCCCCTGGTTACGCCCGCGACGCCAAGTCCGAGCTGTTCCTCCTCGCCGTGTCGAACATGGTGGGCGAGCAGACGTTCTACGAGAAGGCCGGGGACCGTGACGACCGGTTCGGTCGCCTCGTCCGCGACGTGGCCCTGGCCGACGCGGGTTGGATGCTCGGCTTCCTCGGCTGGCTCCGCGGCGACGCGAACATGCGCTCTGCCTCCCTCGTCGCAGCGGCCGAGGCGGTCAAGGCACGCCTCGACGCGGTCAAGGCCGGCACCGAGGTCGGCAACGGCGCCCGCAACCGGCAGATCGTCAACGCGGTCCTTCAGCGGGCCGACGAGCCGGGCGAACTCCTCGCCTACTGGACATCCCGCTACGGTCGGGCGATCCCGAAGCCGGTCAAACGCGGTATCGCCGACGCCATCGGCCGCCTGTACACCGAGCGGGCCCTACTCAAGTACGACACCGCCTCGCACGGCTTCCGGTTCGCCGACGTCCTGGACCTGGTGCACCCGTCGCCCGCGGTCGACAAGCCGTGGCAGGGCGAGCTGTTCCGGCACGCCCTGGACCGCCGTCACGGCCGCGACAACGGCATCCCCGAGTCGCTGACCACAGTGGCCCGCAACACGCTCCTGCGGGCGCAGGGCACCCCGGAGGACTGGCTGAACCCCGACCGGCTGCGTGAGGCCGGCATGACGTGGGAGGACGCCCTCTCGGCGGTCGGGTCGAAGGTCGATAAGGCGAAGCTGTGGGAAGCGATGATCCCGTCGATGGGGTACATGGCGCTGCTGCGGAACCTGCGGAACTTCGACGAGGCCGGCGTACCCGACCCGGTCGCCGAGGTAGTGGCAGCGAGGCTGGCGGACCCGGAGCAGGTGGCACGGTCGCGGCAGTTCCCGTTCCGGTTCTACGCCGCATTCAACGCCGTGAACTCGCTGCGCTGGGGTCACGCACTGGAGAAGGCGCTCGCCGCGTCCCTGTCCAACATGCCTTCGCTGCCGGGCCGGACGTTGATCCTGATCGACCAGTCACCGTCGATGTTCCCCGGTGGGTGGTGGTCCTACCAGCCGACCCACCGGGACATCTCCAACGCCGACCTGGCGAAACTGTTCGGGTCTGCGTTGGCGCTCCGCGCCGGCGACGCGACCTTGGTCGGGTATGGGCACGCGAACTATCGGGTGCCGTTCAGCCGCGGTGAGGCGGTGCTGCACCTGATGGGCAAGTTCCGGCAGGAGGGCGGCACTGACGCCTACACGGCTGCACGCGACCACTACGACCGGCACGACCGGATCGTCGTCGTCACGGATGGGGAGAACAACGGCCGGCTTCGCTCGTGGGAGGAGGCCGGAGTTCCGCGGTCGACGCCGATCTACACGTGGAACATTGGCGGCTACCAGCACAGCCAGGACCCAGGCGCCCCGAACCGGCATACGTTCGGTGGCCTGACCGACGCCGCGTTCCGCATGGTGCCGCTGCTCGAAGCGGGCAAGAACGCGACCTGGCCTTGGCAGTAGCGCGACACGGGTAGGTGACGGCTCGATCCTTACGGGGTCGAGCCGTCGGCGTCTTCCGCCTCTTCGGCGACAGCGAGCGGCACAACGGCGGCGGTGCGTCGGCCTCGGCTCGTGGTGTACGTAATCCGTCCGGCGGCGGCGCGGGGCAGGATGTACGCGAAGCTCTTCCGCACATCCTTCGCCGGAACGCCAGGTGGGGGCTGGTTGTGGCCATGCGCACGGTTGTGCTTCGGCCGCT